>CAXUAZ010000081.1:0-17001 GCA_964249195.1 uncultured Chthoniobacterales bacterium | reverse complement strand
GGCCCGGGCAATGGCGGAGTTTGGGCCGTCCGCCGCCACGAGGAAGCGCGCCGTCCATTCCATCCCGCCGAGGCCGCTGACCTCGAATCCGCCCCCCGGCCGCGCGGCCGCCCCGCAGACGACGGTCTCCGTGCGCACGCAAGCGCCCGCCTTGGCGGCGGCATCCAGGAGCAGTTGATCGAGCACGCTTCGCTTGACCGTGATCTCGCCGCGCGATCCCTCCGGCAGGGGAAGCAGCAGCCTTTTTCCCCGGGCGCTGATGAACTCGACCTCTCGCAAACGAACATGCGGCGCCGCAGCCACCTGATCGGCAACCCCGAGGCGCTCCAGCACCGGCCAACAATCGGGGTTGAGGCAATCCCCGCAGACCTTGTCCCGCGGAAAAGCCGCCCGCTCCAGAAGGGCCGTCTTCAACCCCGCCGCCGCACAAAACGCCGCGCAAGCCGACCCAGCCGGCCCGGCTCCTGCAATGATGACGTCGAAGGTTTCCACGCGGAAATGCGCTTACATTAAGAAAACTAATAATTCTTCTTGCACACTCAAAAGCGATCCACTATAAGTTCCCACATCTTTAGAAGATTGTTCTGGGGGGAACAGGCGCCCGTCGTATCCATCGGATGCGGCGGGCGCTACTTTTTTAGGGGTTGAGGTGAACGTCATCGGGCTTAACGTCCTTCTCTCGTGACCGATGAGCCCCTCTCCGCGGTCGAACGCCGGTCGTTCGGCTGCCTTCCGGCCCTGCTGGTTCTCGCGGCGATCCTGGCCTTGCTCGGCGGCTTCCTGTTTTACCGGATGCAGACGGCGGCGACGGACCTCGTCCGCGATGCCTTCCTGGCCGTGGCTCACTTGCAGCCGAAGGTGACGGTGAACGAGCGCGTCGTCCTCGAGCAAACGAGCCCCGTGATGGAGTTGGCGGTGGTCGAGCGCGATGTCTCCGTCGAGCGGGAGACGACCGATTCGTGGCTCGGCAGCACCAAGCGGCTGCGGGTGCGGGCGACTTATCATGTCAAGGCGGGGTTCGATCTGCGACAGCCCTTCACGGTGAATCTGCCGTCGCTCCCCGGTGGGACGATCACAGCCCGGCTGCCGCCCGCGCGGTTGTTGAGCGCCGAGCAGGTCCGGCTGGAGACACTCGACGTGCACAACGGCATGTGGAACCGGATGGCGCCCGAGGAGATCCAGGCCGAACTCAACACCCTGAACGCCGAGGCCCGGTCGAAGGCGCTGGATGCCCACATGCCGCGGGAAGCGGAAGCGATGCTAACCGCCCAATTACGCGAAAAACTTGGGACCAAGTACCCCGTGGAAATCATGTACGCCCCAGCCCTTTCTGCTCCGCGTTAACGTACGACAGCGCCCGATTGGGGTCTATGTCTTCGGTGATTGGGCTGAACATCCCGCCCGCGCCGGCCCGCGCCGCCACCCCGCCGATCATGGCCGCGTTGTCGGTGCACAAGGCGGTTGGCGCGATGAGCAATTCAATTCCCGCGCACTGGAACGCGGAGCGCAGCCGCGCATTCAAGCTGACGCCCCCGCTCAGCGCCACCGTCCCGCACCTCTCCTGCCGCGCGGCATCCAAGGTTTTCGCCACGAGAACGTCCACGACGGCTTCCTGGAACGACGCGCACAAGTCGGCGAGATCGCTGCCAGAGAGCTTCCCCAATCGATCCAGTTGAATCCGCGCGGCCGTCTTCAACCCGCTGAAGCTGAAGTTGAGGTCGAGGCTGTGGAGCATGCTCCTGGGCAGGTCGAAGCGCCCGGGGTCACCGCCGCGCGCCAGCCGATCAATTTCCGGGCCGCCCGGGTACGGCAGGCCCATGAGCTTGGCCACCTTGTCGAACGCCTCTCCGGCTGCATCGTCGAGCGTTCCCCCCAGCCGCCGGTAGCGCCGGAACCCGTCAATTGCCACCAGAAGCGTGTGCCCTCCGCTCACAATCAGCCCCACCGCCGCTCGCGCCTCGCCGCCCTCTCCCATGAACGGCGAAAGGAGATGCCCCTCGAGGTGATTCACCGCGATGAACGGTTTTCTCGTCCCCAGCGCCAGCCCCTTCGCGGCCGCGGCCCCGATCATCAGCGAACTCGCCAACCCGGGGCCGCTTGTCGCGGCGAACGCGTCGATCTCCCCCAACTCGACTCCGGCCGTCTTCAACGCATGACCCAACAGCGGCCCAAGGTCGCGCACGTGCTGGCGCGAGGCGGCCTCCGGCACGACTCCCCCCGTGGCGCGATGCAAGTCGATCTGCGAGGCGATCTCGCTGGCCAGGATCTGATCCGGCCCGCGCACGAGCGCCACGGCGGTCTCGTCGCACGAGGTCTCCAGCGCCAGGATCAACATTCGCTAATGCTTCTCCGGCTCTTTGCGCGAGGCGAGCTGTTGTTTGTAGATCATCATGCCCTTGAGCGCATCAGCCGCCCGCTCGAGCTGCGTGTCGTGAATGTCAGCGTCGTCGTCCTTGTTGTCGGAATTGCGCCGGGCCATCACGGCGCGTTCCTGATCCAGCGTCAACGTCGCTCGGATGGTTGGCGTCACGCCGTGCTTGTGGATCACCTGTTTGCTGGGCGTGTAATACTTGGCCGTCGTCAGGCGCACCGCCGACCCATCGGGGAGTTGGATCACGCTCTGCACGCTCCCTTTGCCAAAGGTGGTCTCGCCCACCAGGATCGCGCGGTTGAGATCCTTCAACGCTCCCGCCACGATCTCCGCGCCGCTCGCGCTGCCATTATTGATCAACACGGCAACCGGAAAATCGCCGCGGCTCTTGCCGGTGTCGCGCGTGTAGTAATTCTTGAGCGTGGAAGGCGTCCGCCCCTCCGTGTAAACCACCATCGTCTTGGGCGGCACGAACTGCCCGCAGACATCCACCGCGCTATTGAGCAGGCCGCCCGGATTGTTGCGCAGGTCGAGGATGAGCGCTTCCATGCCCGCCTTCTGCAACTCGTCGAGCCGATGGCTCAGGTCGTCCGCCGTGGGCTCGTTGAACTGCACCACCCGGACGTACCCAATCTTGTAGCTGCCGCTGAGCGCGGGCTCGATCAGGTGCGCCTCCTTGACGCTCTCGACCTTGATCTCTGTGCGCACCATCGGATAATCGCGCACCTCCTTGGTCGCCGGCCGCAGGATGGTCAATGTGATCGGCTCGCCTGGCTTGCCCTTGAGCGCGTTGATCGCATCGGGAAGCTGCATCTTCTCGGTGCTCTGCGCGTTGATTTTGAGGATCTGATCCCCGGTCATCAACCCCGCCTTGGACGCCGGCGTGTCTTCCATCGCCGAGACAATAATGAGGACGCCATCCTTCGCCGACACGACCAACCCAAGGCCGTCATAGCGGCTGCGGGTGTCGTCCTGCATGTCCTTGAAGTTGGCCGGCTCCATGAACTGGCTGTGCGGGTCCAGCCCGCTGAGCATGCCGCGCAATGCGTTATAGGTCAGCTCGCGATAGTCCGTCTTATCAACGTCGACGTAATCTTGCCGGATCAATTGGAGAACCTTGGCAAAGACGGTCAGGTAACCGTAGGCCGAGTCGGCCTTGTCCGGCCCCTCGCCGGCGGTCGCGGGCGGGTTCAGATCCGGCGGATCGTCCTGCGCGCGGAGCGGCGAAACCAGGCAGCCGGCAGCGACCACCAGCAGACAGAGACGGCGGGCCGTGAACATTGGCACCTCAAGCTGCGTCCTGATCCTGCTTCTTGCGAATCAGCGGCCCCTTGCGACCCTCGACCACGGCCCGATTGATCGTCACGTCGGCAATGTCTTCGCGGCTCGGCAGATCGTACATGATGTCCAGCATCAGGCGCTCCAGCAGGCTCCGCAACGCCCGCGCGCCCGTGCCCTTCTTGACCGCCTGCGCGGCCAGCGCCCGCAACGCGTCGCGCGTGACCGTCAGGTTGGCGCCTTCCATCGCGAAGAGCTTGTTGTACTGCTTGACCATCGCGTTCTTCGGCTCGGTCAGCACCAGCATCAACTCCTCTTCGGTGAGCGGCTCGAACGTCGTCAATACCGGCAGGCGCCCGATGAACTCCGGGATCATCCCGAAGCTCAAGAGATCCTCCGGCTCGGGCTGGGAAAGCGCCTCGCGCGTTGGCTCCGCCAGGGAACTCAACGAGCCCATCCCAAAACCCATCGTCTTCTGCCCAAGCCGTTTTTGGACAATCTTGTCCAACCCGACAAAGGCGCCGCCGCAGATGAACAGGATCTTCTCCGTGTTCACCTGAATGTACTCTTGGTGCGGATGCTTGCGCCCGCCCTGCGGCGGCACGTTGCAACTGCTGCCTTCCAGAATCTTCAAGAGCGCCTGCTGCACGCCCTCGCCCGACACGTCACGCGTGATGCTGACGTTATCCGTCTTGCGCCCGATCTTGTCGATCTCGTCGATGTAGACGATTCCGATCTCGGCCCGCTTCACGTCGTAATCCGCATTCTGCAAGAGGCGCAAAATGATGTTCTCCACGTCCTCGCCGACGTAACCCGCCTCGGTCAACGTCGTCGCGTCCGCGATGCAGAACGGGACATCGAGAATCTTCGCCAGCGTCCGCGCCAGCAACGTCTTGCCGGAGCCGGTCGGACCCATGAGCAGGATGTTGCTCTTCTCGATCTCCACGTCCGAGAGGGAATCTAGCGGCAACGACGCAGCGCCGTCGGACCCCGATTGCGTGATGCGCTTATAGTGGTTATGCACCGCCACGGACAGGACCTTCTTGGCCATGTCCTGGCCGACCACATAGCGGTCGAGTTGCGCGCGGATCTCTTTGGGCTTGGGCACCCGGATGATCGTCGACTGCCGGCGCGCGTCGTCGTTCAACTCCTTGTCGAGAATGTTCTTACAGACGTTGATGCAACTGTCGCAGATGTAGACGCCCGGCCCAGCGATCAGTTTGCGAACCTCCGCGTGACTCTTTCCGCAGAAAGAGCACATGGTGAGATTGGAAGCCCGGGCCATGAGGAGTTTTGGAGAAATGCGGCGCTAACCCGCCCGCGTTCGTCAATCTTCGATCTTGGGAGTCATCGAACCGCCCGCGTCTTCCAGCACGGGCGTCGTGGTGGAAGTCAATTCCGGCTTGCTCTCGGACTTCAATTCCTTGCGCGACTCGACGACCTGATCCACGAGTCCATACGTCTTCGCCTCGCTGGCGGACATGTAATAGTCGCGATCCGAATCGTTGCGCACCTGCTCCTCCGGTTTCCCGGAGTGCATCGCGAGGATGTGAATGAGCCGCTTCTTGAGCTTGAACATGTACTCCACGGTCCGCTCCACGTCGCTGGCCTGGCCCTGCGCGCCACCGCTGACCTGATGGATCATGATGTCGGCGTTAGGCAACACGTACCGCTTTCCGCGCGCGCCGGCGCACAGGAGGACGGCCCCCATGCTGGCCGCCATGCCCAGGCAATAGGTGGTCACGTCGCACGTCACGAACTGCATCGTGTCGTAAATCGCGAGACCGGCCGTCACCGAGCCGCCGGGTGAATTGATGTACAAATGAATATCCTTCTTGGGATCCTCCATTTGGAGGAAAAGCATCTGGGCGATGACGGCGTTGGCCACCTGGTCATCGATGGCGGTGCCGAGGAAGATGATACGGTCCTTCAACAGCCGCGAATAGATGTCGTAGCTGCGCTCGCCGCGGCCGGTCTGCTCGACGACATACGGGATGTAAAGGTTCGAGCTGGGCGTGGGACTTTGGGTCATTCTCATGGGGTGTTTGGATCGGTTTCCGCCGGCTCGGGGAGCTCCGGAGAGACGATTTCCACGCTAGCACTGGAGGTCAGAAAAGCAAGAGTCTTGCCAAGCAGGATCTCTTCTTGCACGCTGCCCAAAGCGTCGCGCTCCTGAAGGTTGCGCAGGATCTTGTCGCGGGTCATTCCGTGGCGTTCCGCCAGCGCATCCAGCCGCGCGTCGAGATCCTCGCGCGTTACCTTGATCCCCTCCTTCTCCGCGATGCGGGTCAGGATGAATGCGCTCTTGATCCGATCATGCGCGGACCGCCCGGCGTTCTCGATGATCTCCTTGGTGTTCGTGCGGATTTCCTCGTCCGAGATGCCGCGCTCCTGGTTCTGGCGCACGATGCCGTCCATGATCCGCCGGCTCTCCTGGCGCACAAACTCCGTGGGCAACTCGAAGTCCACCCCGCCGAGGAGTTGCCCGACGATCTGCTGGCGCTTCATCTCCTCGATGGACGATACGCGCTCGGCCGACATCTCGGAACGCACCTGCGCCTTTAACTCTTCGAGCGTCTTGCCGGGGATCAGCTTGGCGGCAAATTCGTCGTTCACCTCCGGCAACACCTGCCGCTTCAACTCGCGCACCTTGACCGTGTAATCGAGGTGCTTGCCCACCAGATCGGCGATTGGGAAATCCGTCGGCACGTCCAGGCCAAAGGTCCGCGTTTCATCCGCCACGGCGCCGACGAGCGCCTCGCAGAAACCGGGCAAGAGCGTCTTGGGGCCCATCTTGATCCAGAAGTTTTCCTGGCCGCCGAGCTCCTTGGGCGACCCGGGGAACGCCTCGGCGACCGGCTTGTCTTCAAACCGCCCGGCGAAATCGAGCACGCAGAAATCGTCCATCTTCAGGCCGCGGCCTTCGATGTCCTGGAAATCACCGAGCCGCGCGCGCAGCCGCTCGATGGTCGCGTCGATCTCGGCGTCGCTGACTTCCGGCGGCGGCGTCTTGACCGGCAGCGATTGGTAGGGCGGCAGATCGAACTCCGGCGCCGTGATGACCTTTGCGGTGAAACTCAGCGCGTCATCCTGCCCGAGTTTGACCTCTTCGACGTCCGTGACCGACAGCACCTTGAGCTTCTTTTCCGCGATGGCTTCGCGGGTGGCGGCCGAGACGAGCTTGCGCTGGAGTTCCTCGCCGATTTCCTTGCGGTATTTGGCCTCGACGAGCTTGACCGGCGCCTTGCCGGGGCGGTACCCGGGGAGCTTCGCGGCGCCCTGGTAATCGCGGAGAATGGTCTGCCGCTCCTGGGCGACGCGTTCGGGTGGGAGGGCGACGTGCATCGAGGTGATGCAGTTGGGGAGAGTTTCCAGTTCGATGTGCATAGGGTTTGCCGGCCAGCGGAGGGAGAGTTTCGACTACAAATTTCCAAATCGAAAATCAAAATCCAAAATTTCTCAGGCGGCGGTGTAGTGCCGCAGTAATTCGTCGTCCGACAGCGTGATGGGGCCGACCGCGGCCATCCCGCGCAAGCCGTCCTTTAGGATCGCGCGGGCCTGCGCCTGCACATCCTCCGCGGAGACGGCGCGGAGACGTTCCCGCATCAGATTGGGATCAACGAGCCGGCCGTGCGTTAGGAGGGAATCGCCGAGCCACATCATCTGGTTGGTCGTGCTCTCCAGGGCGAGGGTGTGCTGGCCGATCAGGTAATCGCGCGCCTCGCGGAGTTCCTGCGGGGTCACGGATGTTTTGGATAACGCATCCGTCTCGGCCTTGATCAGGCGCAGCGCTTCGGGGAGCCGCCGCGCCTCGAGGCCGACGGAAATGCTCAGGAGGCCGGTCTCTTCGTAGGCAGAGGTCTCGCTTTGCACGGAGTAGCACAGGCCGCGGCGTTCGCGGAGGTTCTGGAATAGGCGGGAGTTCATCTTCTCGCCCAGGATGGCGCTCAAGACGCGCGCGGCGAAGCGGCCGTCATCGCGGCGGCCCGGCGCGCGGTAGCCGAGCATCAATTGCACCTGCTCGCAGTCGCGGCGATCCACCTTCACGCGCGGCGCGGCGCTCGTTTCCTTCCACCGGCGAAAAAGCGGCTTCGAGCCCGCGGGCAGGTCGGCAAAGAGCGGCTGGAGGCAGGCCATCACCTCTTCGCGGCGCACGCGCCCGGCCACCGCGAGCACCGAGGAACGCGCGCAGTACCCTTCCTTCCAGAACGCCATCAGATCGGCGCGCCGCATCCCGCCAACGCTCTCTTCGGTGCCCGCCAGCGGCCGCCCCAGCGGGTGCCCCGGCCACATGGCGGCGGCGAGGAGTTCCTCGGCGACCTGCGCCGGTTGGTCGGCGTACATCATGATTTCTTCGCGGATGACCCCCCTCTCCCGCTCCACCTCGACGGCGGGGAAGCGCGAGCAGCGGTAGATGTCCGAGAGCACGTCGGCCAACTGCGGCAGGTGGATCGCCTCGGCCTTGGCATAATAACAGGTGTGATCCTCGGCCGTGAACGCCTCCAGGCCGCCGCCGAGCGCCTCGACCTCGCCGGAAATCTGCTGGGCGTCGCGGCGGCGCGTTCCTTTGAATAAGACGTGCTCGAGAAAATGAGCGGCGCCGTTGAGCCGGGCGGGCTCGTGCCGCGCGCCGACCGCCGCCCACAACCCGACGCTGACGCTGGCCATATGCGGCATCTCGGCCGTCGCGATGCGCAGGTCATTGGGAAGGGTATCCAGATGGTACGCCGCGAACGCCGGAAGGGGCAGCCCGCCCGCCCGATTCCGGTCCGTGGGAGACAAATTCTTCACGCGATGATGCGCATCGGTTGTTGTAAGTCGTTCATTATCAGCAAAACTTCGTGCAACGGTGCGAGGTCATGGAATTAGCGTGATCCTACTCGAAAACGGCTGGCATGTCAATACTTTTCCATCACAGGCATGAATCTGGCGCGGGTTTGCAGAACGACGGCCGCCAGCGCGAGATCGGGCGGGTAGGTGATTTTGATGTTGTGCTCGCTGCTGTCGATGAGCGTCACGGGCAATCCGATGGCTGCCAGCGCCGACGCCTCATCGGTCACGAGGCCGCCTGAGTCGATCACCGACCGGTACGCCCGCAGGAGATCGGCGGCGGCGAAGACTTGCGGAGTTTGCATCGACCAGACGTTGGCCCGGTCGATGGCGGCGATGACGCGGCCGTTCTCATCGGCGCGCTTGAGGGTGTCGCTCACGGGCGCGGCGCAGCACGCGGCGCTGTCGACGCGGGCCTGGGCAAGGCAGCGCTCGATCATGGCGGTGGTGACGAGCGGGCGGGCGCCGTCATGGACGGCAATGAAATCCCCTGCCCCGGCGTCCGCCGCCGCGAGGCCGTTCCAGACGGAAAGATGCCGCTCCGCGCCGCCGGGGACGATCCCCCGCAGCTTGCGCCAAGATTCCTGCCGCCGGAGATCTTCGAGCGACGCAACCCGCTCGGGCCGCGTGACGACGAAGATTTCATCCACCTCCGCGCAGCCCTCGAACGCGGCGATGCTATGGGCGACGACCGACTTGCCGTTGAGGTCGGCAAATAACTTGTCGAACCCCATCCGGCGGCTGGACCCCGCCGCCACGATGATCGCCTTGAACATCAAGCGAGCCGCTTCTGGACTTCGGCGCTGAGCGTCCGGCCGTCGGCGCGTCCATCCACCTTGGGCGCGAGCGCCTTCATGACGGCGCCCATCTGCGCCTTGCCGGTGGCGCCGGTCTCGCGGATGGCTTCGTCGACGAGAGCCCCGAGTTCCTCCGGGCTGAGCGCCGTGGGCAGGTAAACGTTGAGCATCTCGATCTCGGTGCGTTCCTTGTCGGCGAGTTCGGGCCGGCCGCCCTTGGTAAAACTCTCGACCGCATCATGCCGTTGCTTGACCTGCTTGCGGACGATGAGGGTGGCCTCGGCATCATCGAGCGCGGCGTCCTGCCCGCCCTTTTCAATGGCGGCATTCCTGATCGCCGCCTTAAGCATGCGCAGCACGGAGAGCCGATCGGCCGCCTTGGCGCGCATGGCGTCCTTCATGTCGGAGTCGACGCGTTCGGAGATGGTCATGCGGCAAATGTTAGCGCCTTTCAGGCTCTCCCGCAGTGACTAACCCCACGTTTTCAGGACGGCAGGCTTTGAAGACATACATCTTTCGGGCTTCTGAGTCGTCCAACTCCACCTCGATGGCGTAATCGCTCCCCGCCGCCCGGCCCGCCAGGCTTTCCGGCATCTCCGCGATTTGAGGGCTATCAGAAGAAACGATCGCCACGCGCGAGAGCTTCACGATCTCAGACGGTTCCAATCGTCCCTTCAGGGCATCTGCAACGACGCGCACCGACGCCGCATAATCTTCATCGGACCAGGAGGCCGAAAGAAGTATCTCCCAGCGATTGACGTCTGCGCGTTCCGCCAAGGCGAAAAAATAGACGGCGCCTCTCGCTTCGAGTTCCGGCAGCAATGCGGAGATTTTTTTCGCCATCTTTCTCATATGTTCGGGAGCAAGGCAGTGACAGACTTTACGAATGCGCGGGCATCGTTGGCGGCGGTTTGGCCGATGGTTTTATAACGATCCTCTGGATTCCAACGTATCACGATGGACCAATCAGCCATATTCGCCTCTTTGAGGATAAACTCGCGTCCAGATAGATGCAAAAGCCTTTCCAGATCATGAATCCTGAAGCTCGCGAGTTTCTCAAACTCCTTGTTCGTCTCTGGGAAGCCGTCTCTCCAGTCCAGGGTGTCACAGATGCGAGCTTTCAAGGAAAGCTCGACGGCATACCCGCCGATGTACACCGCGCCATCATAACGTTCACCCTCCAGCAGCACCTGAGCATCGTGCAATCTTGCTGCTGCGATCGCCCGTAAATTTTCTTGCGTAATCATTTGGATGGTGGTGGGAACGGTCGCTGCCGCATCCTCGGGCGGGAGTGCGGTCCGATTGGATGGTGCGCAGCGCGAGTAGACTCCGTCAGCAGATCGTCAGACCGCCACTGGAATGCTCACCAGCGCGCCCTTCGCGGGCAGCTCGCGCCTGGCGCGCTTGCTCTCCGCAATTTCCTCCTGCACGAGGCGGCAAAGTTGGCGGTAGACTTTTTGCTCATCAGCGCCGTGACAAATGCCGCCAATGAAAAGGTCCGGACAATAGCCAACGAAGAGCTCGTCAGCCTCACTCCACTGCACGAATTTTAGATAGTCCGTTTTCATGGCTGCACCTCTAGAACCGCGGATTTGACGAGCCGTTCCTGATAATGATGGGCATCCGCGCCGCCCGCGCCGCTAATGATGATCTTACGCGTAGAACGTAGATGGGCAAACTTTCGATGACTGCCTTTGCCGCCGGCCTTTGTCCGCCACCCCGCCCGTTCTAAATCAGAGATAAGTTCGCGAATCGTGCGCGGCATGGCAGCTACTTACTTTATTAGGCTGAAAGCCTTGCTGCCAACTGACGCCGGATTTCCGGGATGCACGCGACCTTGGAAAATTCCGCTTCAATGAGCGTATGGATTCGACGCAGCTCTTCTTTGGGCAGGTCGGGTGGAGATGGGAGGTTGCGCGCCGCTCGTTTCGGGGGATTGCGATCCATCCAAAGCCGAATTTCTTGCCACTGATTTGGAGGCAGTTGCTGGAGAGCGTTCTCGATTTCAGCCAAGGTGCTCATCTTTCGTGCTCTACCTTATGACGCGGTCAGCTTGCGCTGCAATATCTCGCCGGTCAGCGCGGGATTTGCCTGGCCCTTGGAGAGCTTGATGACCTGGCCTTTGAGGAAGTTCAACGGCGCGGGATTGCCGGCCTTGTAATCGGCCACCGGCTTCGGGTTCGCCGCAATCACCTGTTCGCACAACGCCTCGATCGCGCCGGCGTCGCTCAGTTGCTCCATGCCTTTCTCCTTGACGATCACTGCCGGAGGCCGACCGCTCGCGAACATCTCCGCAAACACCTCCTTGCCCTGCTTGCCGCTGATCTTCCCGGCGTCGATCAGGTCGACGAGTTCCGTCAACGCCGCGGGGGTGATGAGGCACTCGGCAATCGGGCCAGTGACAACGCTGATCAGGTCGTTGAGCACCCAGTTTGCCACCGCCTTTGGCTTCGAGGCGCCGGCGGCGGCGGTCTCGAAATAACGCGCGAGTTCCTCGTCGTCGGCGAGCACCGCGGCGTCGTACGGGCTGACCCCGTATTGGGCCACGAAGCGGGCGCGCTTGGCGGCGGGCAGCTCCGGCATCCCGGCGCGGGCGAATGTCACGAGGCCTTCCGTGCGCACGGGCATCAAATCGGGGTCGGGGAAATAGCGGTAGTCGTGCGCGTTTTCTTTGGTGCGCATCAGGAAGGTCTGGCCGGATGGATCGTCCCAACGGCGGGTCTCCTGCTGCAATTTGCGCCCGGCTTCCAACTCCGCCACCTGGCGCACGATCTCATAAGCGAGCGCCTTGCGGACGCCGCTGACCGAGTTCATGTTTTTGATCTCGATCTTCTCGCCGAATTCCGCCTGGCCCTCGGGCCGCACGGACACGTTGCAGTCGCAGCGGAGTTGCCCTTTTTCCATGTCGGCGTCGCTGACCCCGCCATAGAGCAGGATCTGCCGGAGCGACGTCAAAAAGGCGAAGGCTTCCTCCGGTGACTCGATCTCCGGCTCGGTCACGATCTCCATGAGCGGAGTGCCGGCGCGGTTGAAATCGATGCCCGTGCTCGACTCGTAATGCGCGCTCTTGGCGACGTCTTCCTCCAGGTGGATGCGGACGAGACCCACCTTTTTGTCCGGGGTGGCGATGGTTTTTTGGGCATCCTTGGGGTACGCCAGATCGTGCAACGGCACGGCCCCGCCGACGCACAACGGCAGATCGTACTGGCTGATCTGGTAGTTCTTGGGCATGTCGGGGTAGAAGTAGTTTTTGCGGTCGAACTTGCAGACCGGCGCGATGGCGCAATCGAGCATCATGCCGGTGAGGGTGGTCAGCTCCAGCGCGTGCTTGTTCATCACCGGGAGAGCGCCCGGGAGGCCGAGGCAGGTCGGGCACAGGTGGGAATTGGACGCGGCGCCGTATTCCACCGCGCACCCGCAGAACATCTTGCTGTGGGTTTTGAGCTGCACGTGAACTTCGAGGCCGATGGTCGTCAGGTATTTCATACGCGAACGGCCACGATGGCGGAAAAGTCCCGCCTTGCCAAGCGGCCGCGCGTTATCCGGCGGCGAACGTCACCCGTTCGTAGATCTCGCCCAGCGGCAATTCGCAGTCGACGCTGGCGAGTTGCACGATGTTATCCGGGTGGTTGTAGTCCTCGTAAGCCCAGACACCGCTTTCCTGCAGGTGATGATGCTCCACCCGCATCGTCGCGACGCTCACCAACACATAATCGGTCAGCGTATCCAGACGCCGATAGCGCCGAAACTTCTCGCCCCGGTCAAACGCCTCCGTGCTCGGCGAAAGCACCTCGAAGATCACCTGCGGATTGAGGAGGCTGGGCGGGTTTGCACCGAAAGATTCGAACTTCGGCTCGCCGCAAAGGGCGGACACATCGGGATAGGTGTACATCTCTCCCGCCGCCGCCCGGACGCGGATATCGGAGTTGAAGACGCTGCACGAGCGCCCGCGAAATCGATTGTGCAATCCGGCGAAAATGTTTCCAGTCGCTACTGCGTGCGCCGGCTGTGTGCCCGCCATGGCGAAGATCTCGCCCGCCACATACTGACTCTTGTACTCGGCGGGGCCTTCAAGTTCGAGGTACTCTTCAGGCGTAAAGAAACGTTTCGGCAGCGCACCCATGACGATACATTAAGCTCTTTCTGCTCCGGCTGGCAACGCCCACCGCTCTCTCACGGCTGGCCGATCCGCACGCGGAAGAACTGCGGCGCCGCCGCCGGCGCCGCGCTGATCGTCTTCACGGTCGCTGCCGACAGGTAATCCGGCTGATTGCCGGGCACGTCCCACAAGGTCCACGCCTGAAGGTCCACGCTGGTTTCCACGACGTACGAACGATTGGCGATTTCCGGGAAGCTCAAGGTAAGCGCGCCGCCCGAGCCGCTGAGCGCACTCGTGAAAACGGACGCCGGGTCGTTGGGATTCGTGCCGGCGAGATATTCCTCGAAATTGGATTGCCCATCCGCGTCCGGGTCGGCCGCGGGTTGGGCGGACGGCGCGGTCGCGGAGCCAAATTTGGCCATCTGCCAATCGGCAAAATTCTGGCGTGCCGGCAGGTCATTGTTGATCCAATCGCTGACGAGTTGGACCGACGCTTGATCGACCACGTTGGTGGCGAGCGGGGGCATCCGCGAGACGCCGTTGCCTTGCAGACGCTTGACCAGCATCGAGTGCAAGGTGGAACCGGGCACGGCAAAACGGCTGGCCGCGTCGCCGCCGTTGTCGTTGAGCGCGCCGTTGATGATATTGGCGGCGTCGGTCGCCGTGGTCGGGCGCGCATCCCAGTTGCCCACCGCGGCGCCGCCGGGTTGATGGCACTGCACGCAATTGACCGCCAGGTACGAACGCACCCGATATTCAAGGCTCTTCGTCGTATCGCCCGCCGCGGCGAAGGCCGGCATGGCGTTGACGCCGCTCGCCGGCGCCGTGAAGTAGCCGGCGCCGCTCAACGCGCTGATCTGGTTGGACGTCTGGCCGCCGTAAACGCCCGCGCGGTTCAACTGGCGGGTGTTGAAACTCAACGCGAAGCCGCCCACCGGCGTGTGGCAGGTGCGGCACTCGCTGCGCGCCGGGTAGTGCCAGACCTGCTGGGTGGTCACGCCATTGGCAATCACCGGGATGGTCTCATCCTGGCCGCTCTCGGGCACGAGGTCGGCATCGGAGTAATCGGCGCGCCATTTGTAAGTGATCCCGTAAACATCCGACGCGGTCTTGACCAGGAAGCGCGTCTCCAACCGGCGCTTCGTGTTGGGATCGCCCTGCGTGGTCTCCAGGTCGAAGTGCTTGATCCACACCTCACCCGCGGGGAACGTCCAGACCCCGTCCGGGGCAAACGTCATTTTGTCCGCGATCTTCGGGATGCTGAACCAGCGTTGCTTCAACGCGTTGTCGCTCCAGAACGACACGTTCGGCGCGTAGGAGACGATGCCGGAATTGGGCGTCAGCGTCGCAAGGTCGGAGAAGGCCCCGGTTTGCGAGAGCAGCGCAGGCGGAGTGAGGCCGGTTGTGCCAGTGGAAACCAGATGTTTGATCTGGTTCGCGCCGATGTCGATCAAGAGCACCTCGCCGGTGCGAGGGTCCTCGCCGAAGGCCACGATATTAGCGTTGTCGCCCAACTTGCGCGCGGTCCAGGCAGCGCCGTTGGGCTGGAGCGCCCAGATGTGCCCGCTGCCTTCGTCGCAAAAGATGTAGTTGCCATAGAGTTCGTTGATCGTCGTGCTGCGGCAAAGGACGCCGCCCGTAATCACATTGCCCTGAAAATCGGGATTGCTCCCCCCGTGCGCGTACTCGTAGATCGGGAACAGGTACGTCGAGCCCGCGGGCGACGGACCGCGCGGGCCCTTGTGGTTGCCCTCGTAATAACTCCAGCCGGCGTCTGCCCCCGCGGTGAGGATATCTACCTCCTCATAGGCATCCTGGCCCACGTCGCCGACAAACAGCCGGCCCGTGGCGCGGTCGAACGAAAAGCGAAACGGGTTGCGCAGCCCGCACGCCCAGATCTCCGTGCGGACCGTGTCGCTGGCAAACGACATGCCGTTATGCGAAGTGGCGCCGACGAACGGGTTATCCGGCGGAATCCGGTAGGCGCCCGGGTTCACCGCGAAGGTCGGGCTTGCATTCGGCGCGAGGCTGCCGGGCTTTTGATCCACATCGATTCGCAGGATCGCGGCGAAGAAATTCTTATTGATATAGCGGGCGTTATCCTGCGTGTCGTTGGCGTCGCCGCCATCGCCCACGGAGATGTAGAGGTAGCCATCGGGACCGAAGTGGAGATCGCCGCCGTTGTGGTTGGAGGCCTGATCGACCTGGGTGATCAACGGAAGGTGCGTGGAAGTGTTTACCGCGCCATTGGCGACGGTGAACCGCGCCACCCTCTGGTAGAGTTTTCCGTTTTGCGTAAAGCTATAGAAGACGAAGAGATACCCGTTGCCGTCCGCCGTGTAACCCGGATGAAACTCGCAACTCAGAAACCCGCACTCTCCATCAGTCGTCAGCGGCGTGCCCTGGGTGTTGAGAAAGCTCGCGAGGTCAAAGAATAAAGATGCGGTCGGGTTGCTGGCGTTCGTCAGATCGACGCGCTGGATCGTGCCCCCGCGTTCCACGACGTAGAGGCAATCGGTGCGACCCGGTTGCGAGCGGACGGCGATGGGCGCCTGGAATTTCAACGTGCCCAATGCGTTCGCGGTCGTAAAGCCGGTCGAGCTTGGCAGATCGGCCGGCAGCGACAGCGTGGTATTTGACTCCCGCACGAGTTGACCCTGCGCGGTGACAGCGAGCGCGATCAGGAGGGCAAGGGCGCCGCACAGCAGACGGGGGAGCGACGGCATGGCCTCAGATTACCACCTTGACCGCCCGCCGCCAATCAGAAAACGTTCTCTCTTTCGGCGCCCCCGCAAATGGCAGGTCGGCTCACTGCGCCGCGCCAGTCACCCGCACCCGCAGGTATCCGGCGCCGACCCGGTTTGGACCGTCGAGCGGGGACGACGCACGGTAGATCACTCGCTCCGTCCCGCTGGGCTGCCCGGCGGAACTCGCGGAAACGAACAGGGCGCCGCCAGCGTTCCATGACTTCGCCGAGAGGTCGACCGTCGCTTCCACGGTGTACGTCAGATTCGGCGCGTCGGTGCGGCGGGTGAAGGTCAGCATCGGAAACGAGTGCGTCGCGTTGTCCGCCGAATCGATGAAGCTGCCCACGCTCTCCACGGGCAGGCCGGCCAGATCGGAGACGAGCGGGTTCATGTTGAAGGCGAACTCCATCAGATTGATGACCCCATCGCCGTCCGGATCCGCGGCCGGCAGCGCGGCGGCGCCGCTGAAACCTTGCGCGCGGTAGGTGGACGCCCACGCGCTCGTATACGGGGAATCATCGTGGATGACGAGGCTGGCGGAGCCGGCGCTGGAGTTGATCTGGTAGCCGGCGCCCGCCCGCACCATCGCGGTGACCGTTTCGTCACCCTCGGTGGGGTCGTTGTCGTCGACCGGGGTGATGGTCAATGTCACGGAGGTTTGGCCGGCGGGGATGCTCAACGTCGCGACGTTGCCGCTAAAGGGCGGGCTGCTGGCGTAGTCGGCGCCGGGAGTCGCCGTGCCCGCCAGGGCGACCGGAACGCTCAGCGCGACGGGGCTCGCCGCGTTGACGCTCAACGTGAAGACGCCCGGCTTGGCGCCGAGTTCAGCGGCGTCCGCGGCAGTGGCGGCAATGCTGACGGTCGGGAGCGGGGTGGGCG
>CAXUAZ010000080.1:0-17068 GCA_964249195.1 uncultured Chthoniobacterales bacterium | reverse complement strand
TCCGCCCCGTATACTTTTTAATGGCCGTCCCCGTGAGTTGCTGACGGCTACAATTTAATTTAATACGCTCTAATAAACCTTTGGGTGTCGAAGCGAGCAAGCGAACTGCCCGAGAGGCAATCGATCATGGGACGGCACGGAGGCCATCCCTCCAAATCGGTCGGAGCGACGCGCCCTTTGGTTCATCCCTCCCTCTTCAATTCGCGCCGCGCGAATGAGGGCCTCAACATGGCAGTGAAGATGGCATTACTGGTCCTTGATCGCGTGGCCGATCTCAGTGTTACATTGCCCTAGGACGACGCGCCCGCATAAATCTCCGCGCCGCCCGCGGCAAATTCGCGCGACTTGTCTTCCATGCCTTTGGCCAGCGCCGCCTCGGCTTCGAGACCCTGCTCGGCCGCGTAACGCCGCACATCCTCGGTGATGCGCATGGAGCAAAAATGCGGACCGCACATCGAGCAAAAATGGGCCGTCTTCGCGCCATCCTGCGGCAGCGTTTCGTCGTGGAAATCGCGCGCCGTCTCGGGGTCAAGCGCGAGGTTGAACTGATCTTCCCAACGGAACTCGAACCGCGCCTTGCTGATCGCGTTGTCGCGATGCTGCGCGCCGGGATGTCCTTTCGCCAGATCGGCGGCGTGCGCGGCGATCTTGTAGGTGATCACGCCGGTTTTCACGTCGTCGCGATCCGGGAGCCCGAGATGTTCCTTGGGCGTAACGTAGCAGAGCATCGCGCAGCCAAACCAGCCGATCATCGCGGCGCCGATGCCGCTCGTGATGTGATCGTAACCCGGCGCGATGTCCGTCGTGAGCGGCCCCAGCGTGTAGAAGGGCGCCTCGTGACACCACTCCAGTTGCTTGTCCATGTTCTCCTTGATGAGGTGCATGGGCACGTGGCCCGGCCCTTCGTTCATGACCTGGACCCCGAAATCCCACGCGCGGGTCGTCAATTCGCCCTGCGTCTTCAACTCGCCGAATTGCGCCTCGTCGTTGGCGTCCGCGATGGAGCCGGGGCGCAGGCCGTCGCCAATCGAAAAGCTGACGTCATACGCCGCCATGATCTCGCAGATGTCATCCCAATGCGTGTACAGGAAGTTCTCCTTGTGATGGGCGAGGCACCATTTGGCCATGATCGAGCCGCCGCGCGAGACGATGCCTGTGGCCCGGCGCGCCGTCATCGGGACGTAGCGCAGCAGCACGCCCGCGTGGATCGTGAAATAGTCGACGCCTTGCTCGGCCTGCTCGATGAGCGTGTCGCGGAAGATTTCCCAGGTCAGATCCTCAGCGCGGCCATTGACTTTTTCGAGCGCCTGATAAATCGGCACGGTGCCGATGGGGACCGGGCTGTTGCGCAGGAGCCATTCGCGCGTGGCGTGGATGTTCCGGCCGGTGGAGAGATCCATCACCGTGTCGGCGCCCCACTTGGTGGCCCAACGCATCTTCTCGACTTCTTCCTCGATGCTCGACGCCACGGCGGAGTTGCCGATGTTGGCGTTGATCTTTACCAGGAAATTGCGGCCGATGATCATCGGCTCGAGCTCCGGGTGGTTGATGTTCGCCGGGATGATTGCCCGGCCCTTCGCCACCTCCTGCCGCACGAATTCCGCCGTGATGTGCTTGGGAATGCTCGCGCCGAACGACTCGCCGGCATGCTGCTGATTTAACGCGTCGCGTGGCGCATCGGCGGCCGCCTCGTACGCGGCCTCGCGCCCTAGGTTCTCCCGGATGGCGATGTACTCCATCTCCGGCGTGATGATCCCCTGCCGCGCGTACCAGAGCTGCGTGACGGGATGTTCCTGGTTCGCCCGCAACGGACGGCGTTTCTGGCCGGGAAACAAATCCAGGCGACCATTCATCTTTTCCGGCCGGGAGGCGTGTTCCTCGTGCTCGCGGGAGAGATAACCGTTGTCCGACGGCGCAACCGCGCGGCCTTCGTAATATTCGACGTCACCGCGTGACAGGATCCATTGCTGGCGCATGGGCAGCAGCCCCTCGCGCACGTCCGGGCTCGCATCGGCATCGCCCCACGGTCCGCTGGTGTCGTAAACGCGGATGGGTGCGTTGCCCTCCATCGCGCCGCTCAGCGATTTTGTGTCTGCCAGCGCGATCTCCCGGAAGGGCACGCGAAGCTGCGGATAGATGCGGCCGGGCTGGTAAATGCGGCGGCTGTTGGGCAACTGGTCACTGCTGTGGGCGCCGACGGATTCTCTGGCTGCGATCATAGGTAAAAGGCGAAGGGCATCCTATAGCCCATCGACCTTTCAGCGTCCAGCAACCCCGCCAATTTAACGCCCCGGATTACTCGCTGGCAAAACGCCCGATGGCGCCCGGGAGGCCAATTCCACCGGATCCACGATGGTGCCTTGGAGAGGGAGACGCTCGCTGCGGTAATCCGCCAGCAGCTTGGGCGGGCGCTTGTTTAACGAAAGATCCTGGAAGCTCTGCACGCCTTGGGCGATCGATTCGGCCAACTCCTTGCGCCAGGCGGCATCGTTAATCCGCTGGCTTTCGGTCATGTTCGTCAGGAATCCGCCCTCGACCAGCACCGATGGCGCATGCGCCAGCCGCAACACCTTGAAGCGCGCCCGTTTCACCCCACGGTCGGCTTCGTTGATGTGGCCGAGGAGCGAGTGATGTACGCACGTGGCGAGCGCAAGGCTGGCGTTGTCGAAGTCGTTGCCCGGATCGTTGTGAAACTGCTCGACCTTCACAGCCTGCTCGCCCGTCGAGGCCGCGCCGCATGGTGTCATGGCAAAGACTTCGAAGCCAGTGGCCGCCCCGGCGTCGTTCGACGAGTTAAAATGCACGCTGACGAAGATCGCGTCTTTCGTGTCGTTGACCCGTTCTGCCCGGCTTTCCAACGGGATGTACGAATCCCCATCGCGGGTCAACAACACCCGCAGCCCTTTCGCTTCCAGCGAGCGCTTCAGATCGTGAATGACGTCGAGGGTGTAATCCTTCTCGTACCCGAGCGCGCTGTTGGCCCCGCGATCCTGCCCGCCGTGGCCCGCGTCGAGGATGACGGTGTGGAAACCCGGGAGCCCGTTGATCATGGTCGGCCGTAACGAAGGCTCGATCGTCTTGGCAAGGTCAAAACGGGAGATCAGAATCTGATCGCCCTGCACAACGAGCGGGAACGACAGCCACTGCTTCACCCCGTTCACGGTGACCAGACGCGGGTCGCCATTGATCTCGAGCGTCGCGCGGCCATCGGTCAAACGAATGCGCTGATCGGGCGACTTCAGCTCGCCGCGCAACTGGTAAAACGAGGCGACGTTGGCGATTGTGAGGTAGTCGCGGTTCTCATACCGAACGATCTGCCAATCACCCGCCTGGGCCACGGGGCAAAGCCAAAGGGCGGCCAGGAAGGAAACTTTGAGGAGGGAGCGCATGATCGTCCGAGACGAGTTGCTCGATCTGCCGACATTGAGAAATCGATTCCCCTGAAAGAATTGGTTGCCTCGCAAGGACTCGAACCTTGACAAAGTGATTCAGAGTCACTTGTGCTACCATTACACCACGAGGCAGGATTGGGGAGGCGAACTATGGTTGGACTCTCCTGCCCCGGCAACATCTTTTTGCGTGGGCAAAACGATCCGCGTCAAAGATTTTGAATTTTCTTCTTTGACACTTTGCGCGAAACCTGACATTGTCTAGTTCCTCTGCCAGAGCAGTTCCCGGATAGACTGATTTTCATTTCCCCCCCAAACCGAGAAAACCCGTTTCGCTCTTCGCGAAACGGGTTTTCTTATTTACAGATTTAGAAACCAGCTTGCCCTACTTGCTGATCTCGTTCGAGCCGCCGGGCGCGGGCGGGAACGGGTTTTCCGGTGGGATGTTCGGCGGGACCGCCGGAACGTTCGGCGGCACATTCGTCGAAACGCCGGGAGGCGTGTTGCCGTAAGCGGTTAGTTCGGAGACCTCGAGCGGCACTCCGCCAGGCTGTTGCGCCCGTCCGGCCCCGTCCTTGAAGTCCGCGTCCTTGAAGTCGACATCCTTGAAATCGGTTCCGCCGCCCGTGGCGCTCACGGCCCCGGCAGCCGGGTGGAAGTCGAGCACGAGGTAACGTCCGGATTGATTGTTCACGTTGCCGCTAAGACGGTTCAACCCCGGCTGTTTCCCCGTCTCCTGGGCAAGAATCGGGTCGTGACCGGCCGGGAAGTCCGTGGTGATCACATCCTGAATCGAACGGGATGCAGCGCCTTTGACGACGGCCGATTTTTCCTTGGGATCCGGCAGAAGATAGACGTTCATCTGCCCGGCGCCGGCTTTGAACGCCACGCTTACCCGGTTGAGGGTGCGGGTTGAACCCATGTCGACGACCGCCATCGGCTCGGGGTCGGTGGTCTTAAAGGCGAAGCTGGTGCCCATGTCGCCATCGGCCAACGCCTGCGCGCTTTTGATGTCCTCGCCGGGGCTCACCATCACCACGCCCGCGTCGGGCGACGACGTAGCATAGTTATAGAGAAGCGCCTTCCGGTCCTCATTGGAGGCATACCGGCCATTGCCGGGGGTGGACAGCGTGCGAAGGCCGAACAGGCCGAAGGTGTCCAGGCGGCCGGCGGTGTCCAGATGGAAGTCGAGTTTGACCTGGCGCGCCTCGACGCTGCCGAAATCGAGATTGAAAACATCCGTGCCCGCAAAGGTCTTGCTCTGCACCTCGCGCCAGGCGGCGTCGGCGCCGGCCGTCTTGGCGGTGGACACGGAGACGGTCACCTTGCCGGCGGCGGTCAGGTTCAAGAAGTTAAAGCGCTTGAGCACCTCGATCTGCGGGAGGGTCAACGTCATGCTCGTGTCGCCGGCGGCGAGCGGATAGCCGAGCGGGTCGTCATCGCGCAGGAGCGCGGCGGCGTCGGACTTGCCGCCCTGGACGACCAATTGAGCGCCGGCCGATGGGCGGGCGAGGTTGACGGGAGTTTGGTTGCGAGCGGCGCCAGCGGCAGTCCAGGCGCTGCAGCAACCGACGATCACGGCCCAATTTTTCAAAGCAGGAGTGCGCATAATTTTTGCAGGGAGTCTTGTGGATTACGAAGCGATCCTCCGAGCGGGAGAATCACCGTGCCTATGCTCTTCTAAAGCAGGTTACGGACCTAACGCAAAAGATTTCTCGTTTGCTTTTCGGTGGGAATGCTCCTCGAATACAGGTCTATGAACAGCGGAACACTCTGGACGCGGTATCGTGATGGTCTGATCTGGGACGAGCCCACCGGCATCAGCCTCGATGTGAGCCGCATGCGTTTTGCGGACGATTTTTTCTCAACCATGAGCGCCCCGGCCGTCGAAGCGTTCCAGGCGATGGCCGCGCTGGAGGCCGGCGCCATCGCCAACCCAGACGAGAACCGCCTCGTCGGCCATTACTGGCTGCGCGACGCCGCTCTCGCGCCAACCGCGGAACTGCGCGAGACGATCGATCGCGACCGGGAGAGCATCAAGGAGTTTGCGGCAGAGGTGCACGCGGGCTCGATCAAGACAGCAGCGGGCGAGACGTTTACGGATCTCCTTGTCGTCGGCATCGGCGGCTCCGCGCTCGGGCCGCAACTGGCGGCCGATGCCCTCGGCACGGCGGGCGACCGGATGACGCCCCATTTCCTCGACAACACGGATCCCGACGGCATCCATCGGACGCTGGGCCGGCTCGGCGAGCGCCTGCGGCGCACCTTGATCCTGGTGACGTCCAAATCGGGCGGCACCAAGGAGACGCGCAACGGGATGTTGGAAACGCACGCGGCGCTTGGCGCGGCGTTCTCCTCGCAGGCGGTGGCGATCACCGGGGAAGGCAGCGAGCTGGACAACCTGGCGCAAAAGGAGGGCTGGTTGCGGCGTTTTCCGATGTACGATTGGGTGGGCGGCCGCACGTCGGTCATGAGCGCGGTGGGTTTGCTGCCGGCGGCGTTGCAAGGGATCGACATCGAGCAATTCCTGGCCGGGGCCGCGGCGATGGACCGCCACACGCGCCGGCCCGAGGTCGCGGGCAACGCCGGGATGACCCTTGCGCTCATGTGGCACTTTGCCACGGGCGGACGCGGTCAGAAGGATATGGTCATCCTGCCTTACAAGGATCGCCTCGTTCTCCTGAGCAAATACCTCCAGCAACTCGTCATGGAGTCGCTCGGCAAGGAGCGCGACCTCGAGGGCAACATCGTCCACCAGGGGATCGCCGTGTACGGCAACAAGGGGTCCACCGACCAGCACGCCTACGTGCAGCAACTGCGCGACGGCGTGCCGAACTTCTTCGCGACGTTGATCGAAGTGCGCGAGGATCGCCCGGACGGCCCGCGCTTTGAGGTGGAACCCGGGGTGACGAGCGGCGATTACTTGCAGGGTTTCCTGCGCGGCACCCGCACCGCTCTCTATGAGAATGGCCGGGATTCGATGACGATCAGCATCCCGGAGGTCAGCCCGTTTCATCTGGGCGCGTTGATCGCCCTGTACGAGCGGGCGGTCGGCTTCTACGGCAGCCTGGTCAGGGTCAACGCCTACCATCAGCCCGGCGTCGAAGCGGGCAAGAAAGCCGCGACGGAAGTCCTCAAATTGCAGAAGAAAGTGCAGGCGGCCCTCGGGGCGCAAGCCGTCACCGCCGAGCAACTCGCGGGCGAGCTCGGGGCGGAAGTCGAGGACGTTTATCACATTCTGACCCATCTCGCCGCCAACGACCCGGGCTTGAGCCGGACGGCAGGCGCGGGTGACGCGCGCTTTGCGAAAATACTTTAGAACAAATGGCGCCGGCGCTTGTCTTTAGATAGTCCAAGTGGAAGCCCGATGGACGACCGACCGACACCAATTCCCGCCAGCTTCGCCGTGCCGTGGGAACGCGTCGAGAAGTTCGTGGGCCAGATCTCGCATGATGTGCGCAATGGCTTGAACACGCTGGAACTGCAATTGACGTATCTCAGCGAGATCTGCATCGAATCGGATGCGGCCGCCGAATGCCGGAATCTGCGCGTAAGCCTGAGCGCGGTCGCCCGGCAGTTGCAGGCGCTGCGGCTGTCGACGTGCGCGCCCTCGCCGCTCGCAATGGATTACCCGGCCCAGGATTTTTTTGAAGACTTGCGGGAACGCTTTGAACGGCTGGAAAACGCCGCGACGGCCAAGGCCGCGTGGGATGTTCACTTTGCGAAGGCGGCGATCGCCATCGACCCGGAGTTGACCATGACCGCCCTGCTGGAAGTGCTCGGCAACGTGATCCGATTTGGCGATGGGGCCGCCGATTTCTCGTTTTCCGCCCGGCCCGAGGGTTCCGACGCGCGGATCACCCTGGTCGAGCGCAAACGCGCCGGGACGCCGCTAATTTCCACGGCGGATTGGGGGCGCCAGCCGCTGCAATCCAGCCGCCGGAGCGCGTACGGTCTGGGATTGTTTCGCGCGACGCGCGTCCTGGAGGCGCAGGGCGGTTCCATCGCGGCGACCTATTCGGCGCCCGACGCCACGCTGACCACCGCCATCACCCTGCCGCTGGCAGCCGCCGCATGAGCGACCCGGCGCCCAAAAAAGTGCTCGTGATCGACGACGAGCGGCCGATCCTGATGACGCTCGAAGCGTTGCTGGCGCGCCATGGTTACGAGGTCGAAACCGCCCGGACCGCAGCCGATGGGCTCAAGGCGGCCGCGCGCGGCGGCGGGCCCGACTTGATCCTGCTCGATCTCGGCCTCCCCGACGCCAACGGCCTGGAGGTGCTCGCCGAAGTAAAACATAGCCTGCCGCGCATCCAGGTGATCGTGCTGACGGCGCAGGATTCGTTGAGCAATGCGATCGATTCGATCAAACAGGGCGCGTTCCATTTCATCAGCAAGCCCTACGCGCCGGAGGAGCTCTTGAGTCTCATGAAACGGGCGCTCGAGCAGCAGGATCTGCGGCTGGAAGCCGAGACGTTGCGGGAGCAAACCAAGGATCTCAAGGCGCGGCTCAAGCAGGCCGAGGCGCAACTTGCGCCGGTGTTCAAGAACCGCCGGATGGTGGAGATCGAGGAGTTCATCACGCAGATCGCGCCGTCGGAGGCCAACGTGCTCGTCACCGGCGAGAGCGGGGTGGGCAAGGAGGTCATGGCCAACATGATCCACGGCCGCAGCCGCCGGGCGAAGGGGCCGCTGGTGAAGTTAAACTGCGCCGCCCTGCCGCAGCACCTCATCGAGGGCGAGCTTTTCGGTTATGTCAAAGGCGCCTTCACCGGCGCGGTGAATGACTTTCCCGGGATGCTGGCCGCCGCGGCGGGCGGCACGCTGTTCCTAGATGAGATCGGCGAGATGCCGGCCACGCTCCAGACGCGGTTCCTGCGCGTGCTGCAGGAGCGGGAGTTCCGCCCGTTGGGGAGCACCAAGACGCTCAAGGCCGATTTCCGGCTCGTGGCGGCCACCAACCAGAACATCACGCGGGCGCTGCGGGAAGGTCTCCTGCGACAGGATCTCTATTATCGGATCAACACCTTCCAGATCGAGATCCCGCCGCTGCGCGACCGGCGGGAGGATATCGCTTCGCTGGCCGCGTTGTTCGTCAAGCGGTACGCCCAGCAGATGGGCCGGCCCGAGCCGCAGATCACCAGCGACGCCATGGCCCGCCTGCGCGATTTTCCGTGGCCGGGAAACGTCCGCCAGTTGCAAAACGCGATGGAGTACGCCGTGGTGATCGCGAAGGAAAATCTCATTGTGGAAGGCAGCCTGCCGCCGGAACTACTGCTGCCGGCGCAGTTGCGCGATCACCTGGCTCCCCCGCCCTCCGCGACCGGGCAGCCGGGGTTGGAGGTCTCCATCGGCAGTCTCAAACTGGACGATCGGGAGCGGCACGCGATCCTCCAGGCGCTGGCGGAAACGCACGGGAACAAGCTCCGGGCAGCAAAGATGCTGGGGATACATCGCCCGACGCTTTACAACAAGATGAAGCGCTACGGGATCGAAGTTTAATCGGCTCGCAACATCCCTAAGATGGCTCAACACGCCAAGATGATCGCGCATGCGGAGCGCGAGTTCCGGCCGGCGCGCGTGACGCCGTCGAGTCAGCTCGCCGCGCAGCTCCCGCTCTACAAGCGGTTTTTGAAAATTGAGAATCATCGGCTGCGCCTGGCGCACCAGGCCGGCGGCGGCGGGCGCGAGATTTGTCACCGGCGCGTCCACCTCCTGGATGTCTTCCTCCAGCACCTTTTTTCCGATGCGTGCAAGGCCTGCCTGCCCGACGAAAGCGCCTCCCCCGCGATGGTGGCGATCGGCGGGTATGGCCGGGGCGAACTGAACCCGTTCAGCGATGTCGACATCCTGTTCCTGCACAATTTCTCGGCCGACAAGGCGCCCAAGCCGATGCACGAGTTGATCACCCAGATCCTCTACGTCTTGTGGGACATCGGCTTCAAGGTGGGTCATGCCACGCGATCCATCCGCGAGGCGTGCCAGCACGCCAACGAGGACAACGTCTCGAAAACCGCGCTGCTCGAGGCGCGTTTCCTGGCCGGGCGCGAAACGCTGCTCACCGACTTCAAAGTCCGTTTTGACCGCTTGTGCGTGCAAGGCCAGGAACGCGCCTACCTTGCTTGGCGCCAGGAAGACCAGCGGACGCGCCATCTGAAATTCGGCCCCGCCATCTTCCTGCAGGAGCCCAACGTGAAATCCAGCCCGGGGGGGCTGCGCGATTACCACAACCTGCTCTGGAGCGCGTTCTTCCGCGAACGCGCCAGCAGCATCGATCATCTCACCGAGCAGAAATTCATCAACGAAAGCGAGCGCCGCGCCCTGGAAAAAGCGTACGACTTTGTGCTGCGCGTGCGGACCGACCTGCACTATCTCGCCAAGCGTTCGGCCGACACCCTGGCGATGAATTTCCAGTCGCAGATCGCCGACCGTTTTCGCTACCCGGAGAACAACCCGACGCGCCGCACGGAGGCGTTCATGCGCGAGTATTACCAGCACGCGCGCACGATTTCGCTCACCTCCGACAACCTGTTCCAACGTCTCGTCGAGAGCGGCGGCGCCAAGAAAGCTCCGGCGGGATTGCTGCGCTTCTTTAAGCGCGGCGACTCGGGCGTCCAGCGCTTCGACGGCTTCTGTGCGCAAGGCGGGCAGATTTACCCGGAGACGCGCGAAGTGTTCAATCAGGACCCGTTCCGCCTGATGCGGGTCTTCGCCCATGCGCAGGCGCGCGATCTGCGGATCAGCTCCGAGCTGGCCCAGCTCATCCGGCGCCGGCTGCGGCTGGTGAACCGCACCTTTCAATACGCCAAGGCGGCCCGCGAGAGTTTTGATGAAATCCTGGCCCGCAAGGGCAAGGTGGGCCGCATTCTGCGCGCGATGCACGAAGTGGATCTTCTGGGCGCCTATCTTCCGGAGTTCGGCGACCTGACGTGCCTGGTGCAGCACGAGTTTTTCCATCGTTACTCGGCGGATGAACACACGCTGGTGTGCATCGAAAAGCTCGACGCGCTCCGTGATCCGGCCAGCCCGCGCTTCACCGCCTACCGCGAGTTGTTTGAAAAGGTGGCCGACCCCTTCGTCCTATACCTCGCGCTGCTGCTCCACGACACCGGCAAGGCCACGAGCGCGAAGCATCACGCCGAGGCCAGCGCGCTCTTCGCCCAAAAGGTCGCCACGCGGCTCCAACTCTCGACCGAGCGCCGCCGTTCGCTGATCCTGCTGGTCGACCACCACATGACGCTCTCGTCGACCGCGCAACGCCGCAACCTCGACGATCCGGATACGATCATCGAGTTCGCTCAGATCGTAAAGGATCGGCCGACGCTCGACGCCCTCATGCTCCTGACCTTCGCCGACGGGCAGGGCGTGAGCGACGAAGCCTGGAGCGATTGGAAGGAATCGCTCGTGTGGCAACTCTATCGCTCGACGCGCGATTTCCTGGCCGACGGCGAAGCGGCTTATCTGCGCAACCGCCGCCAGCGCGAGAAGCAGCGCAAGGCGGTCGCCGCCGCGCTGGACGCCACCTACGCGGATGAACTGGACGCGCATTTCCAATTCATGCCGGAGCGTTATTTCGAGACGTTCCAGGCGCCGGCGATCGCCGGCCACCTGCGGCTGGTGCGGCAGTTTCTGGCGTACTATCACGAGCACGACACGGTGGAAGCAGGGCTCTCCGCGGCGATCCAATGGAAGCCGCAGCCCGACCGCGGCCACACGGAATGCTGGTTCTGCACCTGGGAACGCAAGGGGCTGCTGGCAAAACTCGCGGGGTCATTTTCCGCCGCCGGCCTGAACATCCTGAGCGCCGACATTTTCACCCGCGAGGACAGCATCGTGCTGGACATGTTCCGGGTGTCCACGGCGCAGCAGACGGTGGTGGTCGAGCCGCGCGACATGTCGGCGGTGGAGGGCGCATTGCGCAGCTCGCTGCTGACGGAATCGTTCGATTTCCGGCCCCTGTTGCAGAAGGCGAAACGCCGCCGCCGCTCCTCCGCGCCGGCGATGCAGGAGGTCGGATTCCCGACCCGGACGGTGATCACCAACGAAGCGACCACCCGCCAGACGCTCCTGGAGGTGCAAACGCCGGACCGCCTGGGATTGCTCTACGATTTGCTCCGCGCGCTTGGCAAGATGGGAGTCAACGTGGTGCTCGCCCGCATCGCCACGGACATGGGCGCCGCGATCGACAGCTTCTATCTGACGGACAGTGAGAACGAGCGGATCACCGATGGTGCGACGATCCAGAAGATCCAAGCCGCCATCCAACTGGCGGCGCCCGGCGCCAGGGCGGCGGACGGTTACTGACGTTTCCGGGTTTCGCTAAACCGCCTTGCCGCCAGGGCGTATTTCCATTAATTTCCCGCCATGACCTGGGAAGAAGTCTGCGCCGACCCGCTCCTGCAAGACCTGCCCTACAAGATCGAACTTAACAAGTGGGGCAACATTGAAATGAGTCCAGCGCGGAACCGACACGGCGAATTTCAAATACGGATAGGATACCTGCTGCAGTTGCACAAACCCGATGGGGTGACCGTCAGCGAGTGCGCTATCGAAACGGCGGAGAACGTCAAGGTTCCCGACGTGGCGTGGACTTCCTTTGAGCGATACGATTCGGCCGCGACGCCGGATATCGTTTACACGGACACGGCGCCGGAAATCTGCGTGGAGATTATCTCGCCCAGCAACGCGATCGAAGAACAGATGCACAAGGGTCAGCTTTACCTGC
This sequence comes from uncultured Chthoniobacterales bacterium, assembly GCA_964249195.1. GTDB lineage: Bacteria > Verrucomicrobiota > Verrucomicrobiia > Chthoniobacterales > SZAS-18 > CAXUAZ01. The sequence goes on along the minus strand of CAXUAZ010000080.1, from coordinate 4,954 downwards.
AAGCGGGCGCCCAGGAGTTTTGGCTTTGCAACGAGTTGGGCGACCTGCGCTTCTTCGACGCGGGCGGCCTGTTGGAATGCTCTCGCCTCTGCCCCGATTTCCCGACCAAGATCGAGTTCCGCCGCTAGATTAAAAGGTAGGGCGCGGCTCTCCGAGCCGACCCTTGATTGTTTGGGCTTGGGAGTTCGCACTCAGATCACCCACCACACCGCCGCCGGACTGAGAGCCGACGCATCCTCCATCCGCGCGCGGTGCGAGCTTACTTCTCGTCGCCGGGCAACGGTGGGTTGGCTGGGACGCGGGCCATGATGCGATCAAAAGCTTGGAAATCGGCGCGCTTGGCGCGCGTCGCAATGTCCTCGCGCAGTTGCCACGCGCTGACTTGTGCAGCCAACGCGACGGAGACGATGTTGTCCAGGCTCGTCTTCTCCTTCTCGGCGATTTCGTGCGCTAACTTAGCGAGGAAGTCAGGGATGTTAGCTTGGATGGTGGTCATGAACTGAAAGGCAATATAGCCAGAAATTCGCGCGGCGTCAGCACGTTTACGCCAAAGCTCAGAGCGGGCGCAAGATGCGCGACGTTGTGCGTGATGAGGGCGTTCGCCCCGGCGGAAACGGCGAGTTGCGCGAATGCTTCGTCATCTGGATCAGGAAGCATTGGAGCAAGAATTTTCGTCTTCGAATGACGCTCGGCCAAAGCGCAAAGATCGTCGAGCAATCGGTGAATTTCAGGAGGCTCGAGGTCCAGTTCGCTTGCATGACGAAGAAGAACTTCCTCGTATTCGGTGACGATCGTATTGCTCAGCAGAAGCGTCCAGTTGCCCAGGCGAAGATGGCGAAGAACCTCGAATGAGGCGCCAAGTCGCGAGCGCAAGGAGCTGTAGAGAACGTTCGTGTCCATCACCGCGCGATGAACGGGGTATTTGCGTCCCAAGTCCATCGACGAAGTTTACTCCCGGATCGCTCCCAGCTTCGCTTTGATGTCCTCGAAGAATTCCCTGGCGCGCCGGGCGCCGGCGTCGGCGGGGCGGCCTAATGCCTGGAGCAGCGGGGCCAGCGGAGCGTGGTCGTTGTTGAGGAACGTGCGGGCGGTCAGCAACGCCGGTTCACCCCCTGCCCAATAGGCGTCCAACGGCGGCGCCACGGCGCCCAGCGCGTTCGCCGGCTCGGGCAGACCGTGCTCGATGGCCAGAGCCTTGCCCAACTCGTGGACCGCCGCCGTCGCCGACGCGCGCGCTTCCTCGGTCATCTCTTCGGCCATCAAGACCGCCGCCATGCGCAGGCGGCGCGCATGTTGCTCGCGGGCGGCCGCGGCGCGTTTCTCCTCCCCCGGCGTCAAGGCAAAGCTCGACACCGGATACAACACCCGGCTCGCCCGCAACGACGGACTCACCACTCCGCTCTCCGCCAGCCGGCGCAACATCTCCGCCGTGGAGCGATCCATCACTTCGAGGCGAATGCCGACGCCCAGCGTGGCCGCTTCCAGCGGGCGAAGGCGTTCGTGGCAACCCTCGGCATCCGCCTCCACCACCGCGAGCACCACGGAGCCATCCCCGCGAGATGGAAACCGCTCCTCGCACGCCAGCAAGGCGCCATCGAGCAACTCCGAGGCGCCCCGGGCGAATCGCGCCGGCGCGTCGTCCACGGCGGGCGGCGCGATTGTCTTGGGTCGCTCCTCGGGCAGCGCGGGCGGCAACAACTCCGCCAGCCGCAACGCGAAATCCTCCGCGCCGCCCGGCCGCGCGCTCAGCAGGCGTTGCTCGATCGTGCCCTGGCTGACGAGATTCCATACGGTCACCGGCTGCGTGCCGTCCCCCGCCCCGGCCCGCTCGATCCGCTGGTCGCGGCGGGCCGGCGTCCAGGGCACGTCGCAATGGACGATCACCGTCGGTCCCGGCAGGTCGAGGCTGGCGCCGGCCGAGTCGGTGCTCAGCAACACGCGGCACGCGGCGTCGGACCGGAAACGTTGAATCTCAGACCGCCGCCGCGCGGGCGACGCGCCTCCCGCGTGAAACGCAAAGTCGATCCGCAGTTTGCGGCAGAGCCCGCCGACCAATTCGAGCATCCGTTCCCATTCGCTGAAGATCACGATCTTGGCGTGCGGGGTCGCGATGCCATCGGGCAGGAGCCGCGCGAGTTCATCGAGCTTCGGGCACGAGCGGTCGGCGTCGCCCAGGATGAAGCGCGTGTCGCAGAGCATCCGCAGGATGTTTGCCTCACGCATGAGCCGGTCCTGCCCGGCGGCGGGGAGCGCCTTGCGGCGATGCGACGCCAGCAGGCGGGTGACGTTCCCCGAGTGCCGGGTGTACTCGGCGCGCTGTCCCTCGCTCAACGGCACCAGGAAGGTGCGCTCGATCCGGTGGGGCAGTTCGGTCTGCACGTCGGCCTTGCGGCGCCGCAGGACGATCGGCCGGATGCGGGCGCGCAGGTTTTCCAGGTTGCGGAAACCCCGGGGCCGCCCGCGTTCATCGAAGTCGTAGAACTCGCGGTTGAACCGGAACAGCGGCCCGAAGATCGACGGATCGAGGAAACTCACCAGCGAGTACAACTCATCGATGCGACTCTCCAGCGGCATCCCGGTGAGCACCCACGCGTACCGGCTCGTGAGCCGCTTGACCGCAAGCGCGGTCCGGGCGTTCCAATTTTTGATCCTCTGCGCCTCGTCGAGGATGACGACATCGGGTTGGAGCCGGGCGTTGACCTCCAGGGAGTCGGTCAGCATCTGGTCATAGGTCACCAGGGTAAAGAAGGAGGCGCCGGCGCGATCGTAATCCTTCAAGCGCGCCAGCCGCCCGCCTTCGACCCGGCGATGGGGCAGGCGCGTGAAGCGGTCGATCTGTTCTTCCCATTCGGCCTGCAAGGAAGCGGGGGTGACGACCAGCACGCGTTTGACTTTCCCGAGGCGGCGCAGCAACGCGCACGCGGCCACGGCTTGCACGGTTTTGCCCAGGCCCATTTCGTCGGCGAGGAGGGCGCGTTCGACGCAGGCGAGATGCAACATGCCTTCCCGTTGGTAGGGAAAGAGCGGGAGCCGCGTCTCCTGCGTGGGCCACAGGCCGGACTGGACGTTTTGCTCGTAAGCGCGCCGCAGGGCCACGGCTTCGCGTTCGCGCCGTTTGCATTCGAGCCAGGCGGGGACTTCCTGCGAGGCACGGAGTTGGGGCTGCGTTTTGGCGGCTTCGGTCCATTGGTCGAGGGCCATCTCGAGCAGGTAACCCGGAGCAAGCCGGCCATCGGGGTCGAACAACCGCCGCAGGGGGCGCGGCAGCTTCTCCGCGTTGCGCTCGACCCGCAGGGTCTGCGCCGCATGGTCGGGGGCGAGGTCGACGCGGTCCGAGCCGCGGGAGAGCGCCTCCTGGTATTCGGGTTTTGTCTGGAGATGCTCGAGGACGGCCTCGATGTGCTTGCAGGTGCCCAGATCGTTCACCCGGAAATCGACGCACGTGCAGCTAAACACCCGGCCCCGCAGGTCGCGGATCTCCACGCCGTAATCGACGCCGCTGGGCGAGTGCACGTCGAAGTTGGAAAAGATCGGGAAGCGGGGATCGCGGTTGTCCACGCGAGGCGCCTCTTCGTGGGCGCGCAGGCGGCGGCGGTTGATCTCGTCCTGGTCGGTCGTGCGCCAGTCGTCAGGAGGGGGAAGAGGAATCGGGGCCTGCATCTGAGTTTTGGACAGAATTAACAGAATTTAACAGAATTGGCAGAAAGATGGAGAAATCCGATGGATGCTGGTCCTTCGCTCTTTCTTCCCCCAATTCTGTTTAATTCTGTTAATTCTGTCTAAAAATTCCGGCCGCCGCTTTGACTCGCCAATTCCCCCGCCTCTTCCTCTGGCACGTCGCCCGGCATCTGCGGCGGCACAAGCTGCTCGCGGCGCTCAACGTCTTCAGCATCGCGCTCGGGGTCGCCGTGTATCTCGCGATCCAGGTGGCCAACCACAGCGCCAACCAATCGTTCGCCGCCAGCATCGATCTCGTCGCCGGCAAGGCTAATCTCGAGGTGAGGGCGCCTTCCGGCGGGTTTGACGAAACGCTCCTGCCGAAGCTGGCCAACACTCCGGGCGTGAAGGCGGCCACGCCGCTCGTGGAAAGCTATCTCACCTTGCCCGATTACCCCGGCGAGTATCTCCAGGTGCTCGGGCTCGACCTCTTTACCAATCCGCCGTTCGCGACATTTTCCATCGGCGATCAGCGCGGCAACCGCATCGACCTCGATCGCTGGCTGGAAGGGCCCGACTCGCTCGCGCTCAGCGAGGAATTTGCCCGCGAATACCACCTCAAAGTCGGCGATAAGCTGCGCACCCAGATCAACGGACGCACCGTTCCGCTCACTGTGCGGTTCCTGATCAGCCTCAAGGATTCCCCGGCCGGCGCCAACACCCGCGTCGCGGCCATGGACATCGGCTGGGCGCAGGAAATCTTCGGCAAACGCGGCAAGCTGAGTTCCATCCAGATTTTGCTCGACGATCCGAAGCATCCCGCAGCCGTCGCGGCCCAGTTGCAGAAGCTCGCGCCGCCCGACGTGAACATCACCGCGCCCGCGCAACGCAGCTCTCAGGTCGAGCGCATGGTGAGCAGCTTCGAGTTGAACCTCAGCGCGCTGAGCCTGGTGTCGCTGCTCGTGGGCATGTTTCTCATTTACAACACCGTCGCCGCGAGCGTCGTCCGCCGCCGGGTGGAGGTGGGCATCCTGCGCGCGCTGGGAACGACGCGGACCGAAATTCACTGCCTGTTTCTGGGCGAGGCGGCGCTGCTGGGCGTCGTGGGGGTGACGCTCGGGGTCTTCGGCGGGATCGCGCTGGCCACCGTGCTCGTGGGGCGCGTCGCGCAGACGATCAGTTCGCTTTATCTGCTGGTGAGCATCGAGCGGCTCTACGTCAGCCCGCTGTTAGTCGGCTCGGCGATCTTCTTCGGCTTGGGCTCGGTGATCGCGGCGGCGTGGGCGCCCGCCTGGGA
>CAXUAZ010000079.1:0-17075 GCA_964249195.1 uncultured Chthoniobacterales bacterium | reverse complement strand
GAAGGCCGCGCGGTTAAGCGGGTTGGCGGGCGTGGGCAGCATGGGGTTCACCGGCTGCGCCTTGGCAGCCGCCGCGTCGAACTTCACCACCGCGAATTCCGTGCCCCGGCGCAGGGTTGCCTGGGTCTGGTCCAGCTGGTCGGACCATTGCACGCTCGTCAACGCCACATCCCGGGTGTTCGTCACGAGCGGATCCGTGCTGGCCGAAAAACGCTCGTTGCTGTCCTTGTCCACGATGGTCACCAGGCTGTAGCCGCCGTTCTGCACCGCGCCGCCGAGGGAAAGCGAATCGGCCCAACCCGGCGGCTTGACCAACGGCGACGGCGGAGGCGCCGGCGAAGCGGCGGTGGGCGGTGAAAACGGCGAGTGCTGAGCAAATTTCTCGTACCGGCTCGCCGGGTACGCCACCGGCAACACGTCATCTGGCACTGCCAGCGCCATGGCCGGAGCGGCAAGAACAAGGAGGAGCGTTTTCATCGGGTTCCGGCCGCCGGCGCGAACCATTTTGCCACGCGGAACTGGCCTCGCATCACCTTGGAATCGGCCGGGTCCGTGCGCAAGGAGGCGGTCTCAAATGCGATGAGATTCTCCGGCCGTTGCACCGCCGCAAGAAACTTGATCATCCCCAGCCAGTCGCCCTTGCTCTCAAGTTGGACGGTCAACGCCTGGTAGTCGGCCGCGTTTTGCGCCAGGGCGCCCACGGGCGCGGGCAGGATCTGGTGCGTGGTCAGGATCACTTTATTTTGATCGGCCACGGTCTTGATCTGGTCTTCGAGTTTGACCCCGGCCACGTCGCGATTGACCAACGGCGGCTGCTTGTCGCGCAGCCATTGGACCCGCTGCGTCCAGCGGGGTTTTTCCGCGAGGTACACGCGCAGGGTATCCGCCTCGAAGCTCTTCTGCTTGCGTTGCGCGCTCAAGTTTCGGAAGGACGCGCCCAATCCGCGCAGGACGACGACGTTGAGGACGATGAACACCGCGCCCGCGACCAGCAACACGAGCACACGCTCGCGGCGCGACAGCCGGTCGTAGAAGGCAAAGCTGGGCAGGTTCATGGGGGGGGCGTTTAGTTGAGGCGTCCGGTCACGTTGAAACGCGCCCGGCCGTTCGAGAGCGAGCTGGGCGGCGCCGCGTCGAAGCGGAAGATTTTCAATTCGGCGCGCGCCTTGAGTTTCTCGCTGAAATCCACCGCCGCGGCCGGCGAAGGCGCCTCGCCCTGGATCGCGATGGTCGAAGGAGTCAGATCGAAGGCGGTCAGTTGCACGACATCGTTGGGCGGCAGGCATTCGGCGACTTGCATGAGCACCTCGGCGATAAAACGGCTGGGCTGGATCGCGGGCGCGAGGTTCTTCCACTTCTGCTCGGTCGCGAGGATGAATTCCTGATCCGGCTTGCCCGCAGCCAGCCGGGCATCGAGCCGGGACACCTGAAATTTCAGGACGCCCACCACGACTAACGCCAGCGCGAGCAACGCCAGGTAAATGCCCGCACCCAGCCAGATCCGCCGCTGGAGCCGCGCTGCCCGCACGCTGCGCAGACGCTCCGCGCGCCAGTTGGACGGCGAGAGATCGCCCTTCACCATCTCCGCCTGGCCGCTCTCCGGCGAGATGATTTCCACCGGCGCCTGCAGCACCTCCTCCAGGGCAGGGCCAAGTTCCGCGCAGCGTTCGTCGAGCCGCGCGCCGCTGAAACCGACGGAGACCCCTTCGAGTTCCGCGCCGAGCAACACCGCAGGCAATTCCCGCGCCAGCGAATCCGGCGTCACGTGCGACCCGAGGGATTGCGCGAAGCTCAGGCGGCGGTTTTCACAAACGACGAGGATCGTCTTGCCGTTCTCCCGATAAATCAGCGCGCTCGTGCCGGGCGCCGCCGCGGCCTCCGCCAGCGCGAGCGCGTGGAACGTCACCTGCAACGGCCAGCAACCGCGCGAGGTCAGCGGCTGGCACAGGGACAGCAGCCGGTCGTAATGCACTGCCTCCACCGCGAGCAGCGCCTCCGTCTCGCGCGTCTCGATCACCTGGAAAGTCATCCCCACCGACTCCGCCGGGTAAGGCAAAATCTTCTCCAACTGAATGCGCGCCATTTCCTCCAACTCGGTAGGCTCGGCTGGCGGCAGCGACAGGCGCTGGATCAATCCGGCATCCACCGGCAACTCCAGCCGGAATGCGTCCCCGGGGGTCAGCGACGCCGCAGCCGCATCGAGCGACGCATACGTTTGCCGCGCAGCGCCGGAGCGGACGATCTCCCAACTTCCCGCGGCCGCCCCGGGCAGGACGATCGCCGGCGCGGAGGGCGCGAGCGGAGCGGACCGGCGGCGACGGTTTGGCGACAAAGCGGGAACGGGATTGATTAGAACTCTTTCCAAAGCAGAATTTGCGGGGGGGTGCTTTCCTTGCGGGCGACGACTTCCATCGTGTGGGTCACATCGCTCGACTGGCCGAGGCTGATAATCCGCACGGTGGTATCCTTTATCGTAACCAAGTCCTGGATGGCAGCGTATTCTTGCGGCGCCATTCCTAAAAATTGCGCGGCCATGTCGGGCGTGGTCATGATGCGATCATCCGCCGTGCCGTCGAGCTTGTCCTCTCCGCGTCTCTGCTGGAGAAATCCCCGCGCCCGCATCGCGCCCACCCCGGGCAGCGCGCTCAAGATGTCTTCGCTGGCCCATTGGAGGTCGATGGGACCCTTGCTGATAAGCGTGAAATCGTTTTCCCAGCCATTTTGCGAAGTGAGCGGCTCCTGTCCCTTGATGCGTCGGAGTTCCGAGAGATCCTGCAGGGGGCGATTGGGCGCGGGGCGGCCGTCGAGCGCGGTTTCGTCGCCGTTGAGGTGGGAGACGTTGTCGGCGTCCACCCAATCCAGGAGGCAATCGACGAGATGTTCGCGGTCCTGGAAGTTGATCCCCTTGAGTTCGAGGTAGCGCTTGAACATGTCGAGCTTGCGCGGGTCTTCGCCGACGAGGAGCCAGTTCAAATTGTACTTGCCCCCCTCTCCCACCATGCGCGCCTCGTAGCGCCGGCCGGGGCCTAACTGCTGCCGGAGCAGCGGCGTTTTCAACGTCGTGAGCGGGTGAAGCGCCACCTCGAGCCCGGAGTACGCCGCCGCCTTGGCCTCCAGCGCCCGCTGGTCGCGCGACACCTGAAGGATCTCCTGGTTGATCCGGCTCGCGAGCCCGAGCACCACGAGGCTCAGGATAAAGATCGACCACAGCACGAGGATCAACGCGACCCCGCACCTCGACCGGGATGGAAAATGGCCGCTCATCGGTTGGGAACGGTGCGCGGCGGCGTCCCGGGCGTCTGCCCCACCACCCCCGCCGGGCGAACGGGCGGCACAAACTTCGTCGCCGATGCCTGGATGCCGCCCGCCGGCACTCGCGCCACGAATTCGTAGGGCTGCTGGTCGTTCTCGTCCGCGAAACGCACCCGGACCAGATTAGGAAGGATCGTCTGGTCGGTCCAACGCTCGACCCAGCCGTTGAGCCGGCTGTCGAAGTAGCGGATCTCCAAGTTGCGCACCCCTTCGATCAGCGGCACCCAATCGGCGGGGAGATTGATGTGCGGATGCAACGCACTGGCCGCCTCATCGTCATCGTCGTCGTCATCATCGTCTTCGTGCGGGCGGCGCTCGATCCCGAGCGAGAACTTCCCGCTGCGCCGGGGAAATTCCCGCACCTCCAGCAATACCTCGTAATTCCCGTGCGCGTCGGATGAAAGCACGCCGTTGCCGGGCGCGCAGACCATCTGCAACGAGTCGCGGTCGCCATCGCGCCCGTGCGATTTCAACCCCAGCAGCGAGCCCGGCACGCCCACCGGGATGTCGGCCAGCTCCGCCTCCACGAGGCGGCGCAACCCCGCCCGGACCGCCTCCTGATCGCCCGTCATCGTGTAATACGACGCCGATTCCAAGCTGACGTTCGTAAATTGATAAATCGACCCCGCCACGATGGACAGGATCGCCACCGCCAGCATGATCTCCAGCAGGGTGAACGCCCGAGGCGGATTTCTGGTGGGAGAGCGCATCGCCGTCAAATTCCGCGCAGCAGGTAGAAGGCGAGCGACTTCGTCTGGCGCGTGTTTCCTTCCTGCCACTCCGCGCTCAACGTAATCTCGTGCAGGCCGGCGAGGTTGAGTCCATCCTCGTTCTTGAGGTTCAGCGTCTTGCGATGTTCGACCATCGTCATGCCGAGGAACTGTCCCTCGAGTTCGCGCTTCTTGGTTTCGTCGGGCAGCGCGGGGCTGGCCTGCAGCTCGACCATGCGGTTCTCGAGGGCCAGGCGCGCCCGTTCCTCGTAAATCCGGGCGTGCTGCGCATCGAGGCAATCGCTTATGCACCGCCCCAGGCCGATCACGGCGATGGAAAACATCATCACGGCGACGACGCACTCCACCAGGAGAAAGCCGCGGCGTTGGCGAGATCGGGGGAGTTTCACAGAAATTTTAGCGGGAAACGAAAAGCTGCATCTTGGCCCGGGCCGAGAGCGGATTATACGCCGCCTGCCACTCGCCCGCCGGACCTTCCGAATAAATGACCGCCGGCTCGCAGGTGCCCGACGGCCAGAACATCCACTCCGCCGAAGTCGCGCCGCCGGGGTTGAGCGATGCGCGTTTCAACGTCGGGCGGCCGTCGGCGCCGGCCGGGATCGCGCTGGCGAGCGGACCGCGCTTGCGGCGTTGTTGGGCGGTCCATTCCGCGGGATACAGGTAAACGGCGCCGTTCTTTCCCCACGAGAGCACGAAGGGCTTGCCTTCGGTGATGCTTCGGCGTTGCGCCTCGATCACCAGCGCGTCGAACCGGTCGAAGGAGCCCTGGAGGCGGCGCTCCGAGAGCACGCCGGTCAGGCTGGGCACGGCGAGCGCCATCAGCATCATCGCCAGGAACATGACGACACAAATTTCCAGGAGGGTGAAACCGCGCCGCCGCATTGCCGGGCAAGTTAGCCGAGGGCCCGCCAGATCGCAAACTCGCCCGCCCTCACATGCGCGTTTGACCCGGGACCCCTCTTCCGGTTACGCTGGAGGTGTGTCTCGTCCCCTTCTGATCGGCTGTTTGCTCGTGCTTGGCGGCGCCGGCGCGTTTTCCCAGATGCCGCCGGTGACCCCGCCGCCGCTCACCAGCTTGCCCGCCAACCCGGCTCCCGCAGTTGTCCCGGCGCCGGAAAAGGCGGACGTGCACATGCAGTATCCCAACGCCCAGATCGCGGACGTTCTCACCGCCTACGAATCGTTGACCGGCAAACGCATCCTGCGCGACTCGACCGTGCAGGGTCAGGTTGACATCGTCATCAACAAGCCGGTGACGAAGGACCAGGCGATCAGCATCATCGAGACGGCGTTGACGTTAAACGGCTACTCCCTGGTCCAGGGCGCCGGGGACATCGTGAAAGTGCTCGGTCTCGGGATCAACGTCCGCCAAAAAGGCGTGCCGATCTTCTCCGACCTGGCGGACGTCCCGCAAAACGAGCAGGAAGTTTCCTTCTTCATGCGGCTGCGTTATCTCGACGCCGGGGAAATCGCCGCTCAACTTCAGCAGTATATCCCGCAGGCGAATTCGGTGGCGTTCACCCCGCTGCCAAAATCGGGCGCGCTGATCATTACCGACGTGGCGAACAGCGTGCGCCGGATCGCTTCGCTCCTGCTGCAGCTTGACGTGCCGTCCGCGCCGGTGGTGGAAAAATTCATCCGCCTGGAACGCGCCGACGCCACGAAGGCCGTGGAGTTTCTCAACAGCGTGTTCGAGACGAAATCTGCGGGGACTGCAAGCCCCACCGGGGTTCAGCCCAACGCGGGGCAGCCGAACGTCCGCCGGCCGATCCGCCGGCTCAATGAAGAAGGCCAGCCCGTGGCCGATCTCGCCGGCCTGGCCAACGTCCCCGCCGGATTGATCCCGCTGAGCGGCGACTCGATCATCCAGGGCCGGGTCACGCTGACCGCCGACATCCGCACCAACCGCATCCACGTGGTCACCCAGCCGGTGAATCTGCCGCTGGTCGAGAACCTCATCGCCGAGTACGACTCCGACACGCCCTTTGCCGAGCCGGTGCGTCGCCCGCTCAAGTTCGTTTCCGCGCGCGACGTGTTGCCCATCCTGGTCCAGGCGCTCACCGAGCCCGGAACGGACAACCCCCAGAACGGCGCGAATGGAACGCCGGGACAAACGAATCGCACCCCCAATTCGTCGTCCGGCAACAGCAATAACTTATTCAACAATAACAACAGCAATGGCAATAGCCTGAACGGCTCCTCCGGATCGAGCAACATTGGCCAGGAGCAGTTGAACACTCCAGAAGTCGACACCACCCCGACCGAAGCGGTGGTTGGCAGCACCAAGATCATCGCGGATCAGCGCAGCAACACCATTATCCTGTTGGGCGGCGCCGAGGCGAAGGACAAGGTGTTCCAGATTCTCGAACAACTCGACGTCCGCGTGCCGCAGGTGGTGATCCGCGCGATCATCGGGGAGCTGTCGTTAGGCAATAACAACGAGTTCGGCCTCAACTACCTTTTGCGCCGCAAGGGCACCGCCGCCTTTAGCCAATTCAACGCGGCGCTGACGGGCAACTCCTCAACCACGACGACCGGCACAACTGGCACGACGGGCACCACCACCGGCACCACGTTCAGCGCTACGAATAGCTCCACCCTTCAAACCCTCACCGACCTCGCCACCGGCCTGCCTTCGGGGTTCACGGGTCTGGGCGGCATCGTCGCCGTCGGCAAGAGCCTGGATGTCATCGTCAGCGCGCTCGACGCCACTGACCGGTTCAAGACCATCAGCAGCCCGACGATTCTCACCACCAACAACAAGAAGGCGATTATTGCGAGCGGCACCGAGATCGCCGTGCCGACCAGTTCTGTTTCGAGTCTCAACGGCACTTCGCTCGACAACACCGCTGTCCAATCCAATATCCAGTACAAGGATGTCACCCTCCAGTTGGAAGTCTCGCCACTCATCAACAGCGAGGACGAGGTGACGCTCGACATCGTCCAGCAGATCGACAGCATCGTTTCCGGCCAGAGCGTGCAGATCGGCGGCAACAAAGTCCCCACCATTGCGACGCGCAAGCTCAAGTCCAACGTGTCCATGCCCAACGGCGCCACCGTCGTGCTCGGCGGCTTGATCACGCAGTCCGACAGCGTATCCAACAACAATGTTCCCTACCTCAGCAAGATCCCCATTCTCGGGAACATTTTCTTCCGCTCCCACACCGACGATAAAAATCGCAGCGAGTTATTGATCCTTTTGCAACCCGAGGTAATCAACACCCCGAAGCTGCTCGCCCAACGACGCGAGCAGGAAGAACATCGCCTCTACATGGAGCCCGATCTCGACGGCCAGCTCAATCCCGTGGTCAAAACGACGAAAACAAAGACGACCACAACGACCCTCCGCGGCAAACCGGTCCTGCCCGCCACCGCGGTCGGTTCTCCGAAGTAAGATCGGCATGACCCCGCCGCCGAACGCCCCTGAGATTTACGATCTCACCACGCCCGAGGAGATCCGCGCCCGCAAACGCCGCCGCGTCCTGATCTTCACCCTCTCCGCGCTTCCGGTCCTCGCAGCAATCGGGTGGTTTGCCGGCCGGCCCGCCGTGCACGCGATCAAAGGCTGGCAAGCGCGCCGCATTGCCGCGCAAGCGGAGACGCTCCTCGATGCCGGCGCATTTCAGGAAGCGCAGGGGAAGGTGCAGGACGCCTGCCAGCTTCGCGCGACCGAGCCCGCGGTCCTGCGCGCGGCGGCGCGCTTCCTTACCCAGGTGGGTCACGCAAAGGAGGCGGTCGACTTCTGGAAGCAGTTGGAGCACGCGCGCCTGCTTACCGCCGCCGAGCAGCGGGATTTCTCGGTGGATGAACTCGCCCTCGGCAATCTCGACGCGGCCGAGGCCCGCCTGCACCAGGCATGGCCGCCGGGAACCGGGGGCACGCCCAACGATTGGCGCATCGGCCTGCAACTCGCCGCCCGGCGCCAGCTCAATCCTGACGCGTTTGCCCTCGCCCGCAAGCTGCTGGGGAGCCCCGCTTCCACGGAGCGGCAGCGCCTCGATGGCGCAAACGTCTTGCTCAGCTCGAGCGCCGACGATCAGGCGGCGGCCTGGACTTTCATTCAAAAACTCGCCGCGCAGGGCAAATCGGCCGAGTCGCTCGAAGCGCTCGTGGCCGAGGCGCGTCAAGCCGGGGCCGCCCTGACGGCCGCGCATCCCGACTCTCCCGCGCCGAAGCTGATCGCGCCCGCGGCTGACCTGGCGGCGCGCCTGGATGCTCATCCGCTCGCCAAGACGCCGCACCGCTTGCTCGCGGCCGATCTGCGGCTGGCTGACGACCCCTCCCGGCGCAAGGAAATCATCGATGACGCCGTCCAACGCTTCTCCAAGGGCGACAACGAAGACCTCATCGCGTTGAGCGCCTGGCTGTACTCCAAGCGCGAGTTCGCTCGCGACCTTGAGGTGATTCCCGAGGAGAAGGCCACCACGAACCGGGCGCTCTATTTGCAATATCTGGACACGCTCGGCGCCCTGGGTCGTTGGTCGGAGATCGAGGACCTGATCAAGCGCCAAAAGGTGACCCTCGACCCGATGATCGAGCAGATGTACCTGGCGCGCTGCAGCGAGCAGCAAGGTCAGAAGCAGGCGCGCGATTTGCATTGGAATTCAGCCATCGATGCAGCGGGGGCCTCCCCCGAAAGGCTGATGACAGTCGGCAATTACGCCCTGCGTTCGGGCGCCGCCGCTCCGGCCGAGGTGGCCTTCACGAAGGCCGTCGCGGCGGACCCGGACGCACGGGCGCCTTACGGCGCGTTGCTGCAACTCTACCAGGCGCAGAACCGCACCCGCGCCCTGCACGATCTGCTCACGCAAATGACCGCCCGCTGGCCGGCCGACGACGCCATTCGCAATGACGCGACCTACACCGGCCTGCTCATCGGGCTGGACCCTGAAGCAGCGCGCCAGACAGCCCAGGATCTCGTGCGCAAGACCCCGGCGAGCCTCCCGCACCGGGTGACGCTCGCGCTGGCGGAATTGCGGCTCGGCCACGCGTTGAGCGCGCTGGACGCATTTGGCGGGGTCGACGTGATGTCAGCAGGGGGCCAGGCCCGGCACCAGGCCGTCTACGCCGCCGTGTTGTGGGAAACCAGCAACGAACCCGAAGCCCGCCGGATCGCCGCCAAACTCCCCGCCGACACCCTCCTGCCGGAAGAATGGGCGCTTTTGCAGCCGATCAAATAACGCAGGTCTGAGTCAGTGGATCACGGACGTCGCCTGCGATTTGTCGACCAGCCAGAGCCAATCGCTGTACGTCCCGCCGTTGGCCGGCGCTTTCTGCATCGCGGTCAGGTCGGAGTTGTTGTCGCACGTCAGGAAGCGGCCCGAGCCATCCGTAAAAAAGTAGTTCGCCCCATTGTTGAAGGCGTGGACGTTGAGGACATCCTTGTTGTTCGGCGGATTGCCCTCGGCAAAATCCATGTAGTAATTGTTCTTCTTCGGAAACGGGGTCCCCAGCAGGATCGTATCCGCCGGATGATCGATGCGATTGATCCGGATCTCGACGTTGGGATCGCTCAACGCGCCGAGGTCGTTGTACCCGTTGCCGATGAAAGCGGTGTTATTGGCGGTGTCGCTGATGTAATCCTGGAGGTTGGTCACCTTGTAGGTATCGCCGCCCACGTCGTCGAGCGGCGCGCCGTACACGCGCAGGTCCCGCACGTAATCCTGCAACACGTGCGGCCATTTGGGAAACGGCACATTGTTGTCGTCCTTGCCCGAGACCCGCCCGGGGATCGCGTAGTCGTGGTCGCCCGCGTACGAGATGAACGCCGTGCCCACCTGACGCATGTTCGAGAGCGCCACCGCCTGGTGTGACTGCCTGGTGACGCGCTGGTAGATGGGCAGCGCGATGGCCGCCAGAATGGCGATCACGGAAATCACCACCATTAACTCCATCAAGGTAAACGCCCCGCGGCGCCTCAGCTCGGAAGGGTATGCCATGAACTCTTCAACCCATGTCCCCCAGCGGGGTTGCGGTCAAATATTGCGGGGGCGCTCCGGAAGAGGTTTGGGACTTGAGGGCGCCATCTCTCTCCCGTATGGTGCGCCCCATGGTCAATTTACAGCCAGTCGCCTACGACTCGAAAATCGAAGGCAACGTGATCTTCACCACGATGGATGCGGCGATGAATTGGATGCGCAAAAACTCGCTGTGGCCCATGCCCATGGGGCTCGCCTGTTGCGCGATTGAGCTGATGGCCGCCGCCAGTTCGCGCTTCGACATCTCCCGCTTCGGGGCCGAGGTGATGCGGTTCTCGC
This sequence comes from uncultured Chthoniobacterales bacterium, assembly GCA_964249195.1. Classification (GTDB taxonomy): domain Bacteria; phylum Verrucomicrobiota; class Verrucomicrobiia; order Chthoniobacterales; family SZAS-18; genus CAXUAZ01. The sequence continues at coordinate 6,775 of CAXUAZ010000079.1, read as the reverse complement.
CGCGCCAGAGCGACGTCATGATTGTCGCCGGCACGGTGACCTACAAGATGGCGCTGGCCGTGCGCCGCATTTACGAGCAAATGCCCGAGCCCAAGTGGGTGATCGCGATGGGCGCCTGCGCCTCCAGCGGCGGGATGTACCGCTCGTACGCGGTCCTCCAGGGCGTCGACCGGATCATTCCCGTCGACGTTTACATTTCCGGGTGCCCTCCCCGGCCGGAGGCGTTGCTGGAAGGGCTGATGCGGCTCCAGGCCAAGATCCAGGGCGAGCATTCATTCGTCGCGCAAAAGCGGGAGCTGCTCGCTTCGTTGAAATAGAGGTTCTTATGACGTCATCGGAAATCTTTGCGGCGCTCGAGAGGAAACTTGGCGCGGATGCCGGCAAAAAGGTCGAGTTCCGCGGAGAAACGAGCTACACCGTGCCGACGCACACCCTGCACAGCGCGCTCGCGTATTGCAAGGAAACGCTGGGCTTCGATTACCTCGTGGACATCAGCAGCGTGGATAACTTCGGCGACGAACCGCGCTTTGAGCTGGTCTACGAACTCTATGGGTTGGGCAATACCACCCATTTGCGGATCAAGACGACGATCAGCGAGGACGACCTCGAAGCGGCGCCGACCGTCAGCGATCTGTGGCCGACGGCCGATTGGCATGAGCGCGAGATTTACGACATGATGGGAATCAAGTTCGCGGGCCATCCTGATTTGCGGCGGATTCTGATGTGGGACGGCTATCCGTTTTTCCCGTTGCGCAAGGATTTCCCGCTCGAGGGCAAGCCGAGCGATATGCCGGATGTGGCGTTTACCAATGCGGCGCCGCTGGCAGGCGGGCCCTTTGTGACGTCCCCGTCATCGGCGACCTCGAAGGATCGCGAGCCGCGGGCGCGCCGGCCGTTCGAGACCGCCCCATGAACCACAGAGAGCACCGAGACGGATCGCACCGAGCACACAAGAGAGGGGAAGAGTTGAGAACCGGTCTTGCGTGTCCTCCGCGCGACTCCCTAAAACTTCATCGCCGCTGACGCCCCCAACCGCGCGAGTTGCCGGGCAGCTTCAAGGCCAGCGACGATGACTCCCCGGTGTCCGGAGCGGCGCCACTCGGGGAATTCACCCGCGTAACCGCCTCCATGAACCGCATGACCCGATCTGCATCGATCGGGTTTGCCCAGTGACCGTCGCGTTTGAACGAGGACCCCACGATCACCCCGTCCGAAACCGAAAGCAGAGCCTCCGCATTTCCCGCGTTGACCCCCGATCCCACGAATACCGGCACGCGGCAGCGCGCGCGCGCCTGTTCGACATCCGCCGGCCTCGGCGCCCGCCCCGTCGTGGCGCCGGTGACGATCAGCGTCTCGGCTCCCATCGTTTCCGCGCCTTCCGCGGCGTCCCCCAGGTTCAAATCCGCCGTGATCGCGTGCGATGCGTGCTTCTTCTTGATGTCGGCCCACACCTGCACCTCCCCCGCGCCGATCGCCCGCCGGTACCGCAATAAATCGCCGGCGTTCGACTCCATGAATCCTTCGTCCGCGATGTGCGCGAAGCTGAAGCATTCCACCCGGATGAAATCCAGCTCCGCGGCATAAGCCACCGCCAGCGCTTCGCGATCCGCGCCGGCGAGGATCTGGATGCCGATCGGCAGGTGCGACTCCGCCCGGACGGCCTGCGCCACCATGGTCATGCCCGCGACGATCTCCGGCCCCACGTTGCGCCGCAGGTACGGCACGTCGTGCATGTTCTCGATCATCAAACAATCAACGCCGCAACGCTGGTAGAGCCGGGCCTCCTCCTGAGCGGCCCGGATGATTTGCGCCATGGAAAGCCGGCTGCCCGGCGTGCCCGGCAGCGCTCCGACGTGGATCATCGCCACCACCGGCTTGCCCTCAACATCCGGCGCCGCCTCCGGGCGGACGACAGCGGCTTGCTCGATGGCCGGCTCAGACATCCAGATTGCGCACGTTCAGAGCGTTGTCCTCGATGAATTGCCGGCGGGGTTCCACCACGTCTCCCATGAGGATCGTGAACATCTCGTCCGCCTTGAGCGCGTTGTCTTCGTTAAGCGCGACGCGGAGCAGTTTGCGTGTTTCTGGGTCCATCGTGGTGTTAAACAATTCCTTAGCGTTCATCTCGCCCAGCCCCTTGAAGCGCTTGATCTGAACGCCTCGCCGGCCGTTTTCCTTCACCTTCTCGAGGATCTCCGGCATGGAGAACACGGGCTTGGTCACCGCGCGGTCGCCCTCGCCCTCGATCAACTCGAACAACGGGCGGTCCTGCGCCGAGTAATGCTCGATTTTGAGCCCCTTGGCGGCGACCTCGTCGATCAACTTCTGGATCGGCGCGGACTCGTAAAGCTCCACTAGCTTCGCCCGCCGGCGGATCGCCCCGTTGGCCGGACGCACCGGCGCGGTTTCGCGCGGCGCGGGCGTTTCGCCGTCGGGCATCAGGGCGTCCGTGCACGTGGCCAGCGGCGCCTCCGTGCCGGGGGCGTCGTAAAGATTCAGATCGGCATTCGCCGCGGAATACTCGCGCACGGCCGCTTCGTCCGGGAAATACTCGACCCGCTCCTGATTCCCCTCCCGCACCTTCACGAGGTACCCGGGAAGCTTGCCGCCGTGCCGCTCACGCTGGGTCAGGTACTGCTCGAAATCGCCGCCGTGCCTGCGGATCGACACCGCGTACTTGTCCAGCTTCTCGAGCAAATCGAGGATCGACTTGAGCTGCTCGGGCGTGAACTCCATCCCATCGACGAGGTTGCGCAGCCGCAGATCTTCGGAACCCAGGGAGACGAGGATGCGGTTGAGCTGCACGTCGTCGTCCACGTACTCCTCGCGCTTCCGGCGCTTGATCTGATAGAGCGGCGGCTGCGCGACATAGATGTGGCCGCTGCGCACCAACTCGGGCATCTGCCGATAGAAAAACGTCAAGAGCAACGTCCTGATGTGCGAGCCGTCCACGTCCGCATCGGTCATGATGATGACGCGATTGTACCGCAGCTTCTCGATGTTGAACGACCCTTCCGCCTCGCCGTCGCCGATGCCCGTGCCAATCGCGGTGATCATGGTCCGGATTTCCGTGTTGGCGAGGACCTTGTCCAGCCGCGCCTTCTCCACGTTAATGAGCTTGCCGCGAATCGGCAGGATGGCCTGATGGCGCCGGTCGCGCCCCTGCTTGGCGCTGCCGCCGGCCGAATCGCCCTCGACGATGAACAGCTCCGTCTTGTCGGGGTCGCGCTCGGAGCAATCGGCCAATTTGCCGGGAAGTCCGCCGCCGGTCAGCGCGCTCTTGCGCACGGTCTCGCGTGCCCGCCGGGCGGCCTCGCGGGCGCTGGCGGCGGTGAGACTTTTCTCGACCACCTTCTTGGCGACCTGCGGGTTCTGTTCGAAGTGCAGGGTCAGCGCCTCGTACACGATGGACGACGTGATGCCTTCCACCTCCTGCGTCACGAGCTTGACCTTCGTCTGCGACTCGAAGCCTGGGTTCGGATGCTTGACCGCGAGAACGACGACGAGCCCCTCGCGCACGTCGTCGCCGGTGATCGCGGGGTCCTTCTCCTTAATGAGGTTGTTGGAGCGCGCGTACTGGTTAATCGCGCGCGTCAACGCCGTGCGGAAACCCACCGAGTGCGAGCCGCCGTCCGGGTTTGGAATGGCGTTGGTGAAGAACAGCATCTGGTCGGTGAAGCTGTCGTTGTACTGCATCACGCAGTCGACGTGCATGTCGTCCTCGATCTCGACCTGATCCTTGTTCTTGAACTTCACCTTGCGCCGGCCGGCCATGACGATCGGCTTCGGGTGGAGCACCTGCTTGTTCTCGCCCAACTGGCGCACGAACTCGACGATGCCTTCCTTGTAGAAATACGACTCCGCGCGGACCGTGTCCGTGCGCTCGTCGGCGAGGTTGATCTGCAACCCGGGGTTCAGAAACGCCAACTCGCGCAACCGCGCCGCGAGCCGCTCGAACTTGAAATCGGTCGTGACCGTGAAGATCGTCGGATCGGGGAGGAACGTGATCAGCGTCCCGGTGGTTCCGCTCGGCTGATCGCCCACGATCGTGAGCGCCTGGGTGGTGACCCCGCGCTCGAACGCCATGTGATAAATCTTGGAGTTGCGCGCGACCTCGACCTTGAACCAGTCCGACAACGCGTTGACGCACTTCGCGCCGACGCCGTGCAATCCGCCAGAATACTTGTACGCGCCCTGCCCGAACTTGCCGCCCGCGTGCAGGTTCGTCAGCACCAGCTCGATCGCCGGGATGCCGAACTTCGGGTGGATATCGACCGGGATGCCGCGCCCGTTGTCGCGGATGGAGCAGGAACCGTCGACGTGGATGTTGACATCGATGATGGTGCAATGCCCGGCGAGGTGCTCGTCGATGGAGTTGTCCAACACCTCGAAGACGCAATGGTGTAACCCGCGTTCATCGGTCGGCCCGATGTACATGCCGGGCCGCTGGCGCACCCCGGCCAAGCCTTCCAATTTGTCGATCTGGGCCGCGTCGTAATTCTGATCGGAGGCAACGCCGGACGAAAACTCAGGCTCGGCGAGAAGGGTTGTTTCTTCCATGGGACAAACTTCGCGCGCTGGCGCGGAAAACGGTGAGTGCTACCGTAGCCGCAACGCCGGTTCCAAACAACATAATTCTTCCCTTTCAATCGCTATGGGTGGTGGAGACGTTGATCGCAAAGCGCTACTTGTGGGATAACTTTCTTTCGCTATGAGCACTAATCCTGATGCACACACCTCGTCCATCGTTCTCGGCGCCGGCTGCTTTTGGTGTACGGAGTCGGTTTTCCAGCAGATCCCCGGCGTATTGAGCGTCGTCAGCGGCTACAACGGCGGGCATTTGGCCAATCCTACCTACGAGCAAGTCTGCAGCGGCAAGACGGGCCACAACGAGGTGGCGCGCCTCACGTTCGACCCGGCCGTCGTCTCGCTGGAGCAGATCCTGAAGACGTTCTGGAAGATGCACGACCCCACCACCCTCAATCGACAGGGCAACGACCTGGGCACGCAATATCGCTCCGGCATCTATTACGCGGACGACGCCCAGAAGGAGGTCGCGGAGGCGAGCAAGAAGGAGGCAGCGGCGAATTTCTCCGCGCCCATCGTGACCGAGATCGAGCCCTTGGGTGAGTTCTACCCGGCGGAAGATTATCACCAAAACTACTACCGCCTGAACAAGGACCGGAACCCGTATTGCCAGTACGTCATCACCCCCAAGCTCGACAAACTGGGGCTGGAGAGTTGATGGAAGCATCGCGCGTCATCTGCGTGCTGGGCATGCACCGGAGCGGGACGAGTTGCCTCGCCGGCACCCTCGAGGAGGCGGGCGTGCTGCTGGGCGACGTGCAAACGCACAACGCCGCCAATCTGCGCGGCAACCGCGAGAGCCCGCGCATCATGGCGTTGCACGATGACTTATTGCGCGCCAACGGGTTTGCCTGGGACTCGCCGCCGGATCGGGAGCTGACCTGGAGCGACGAGCACCGCGCGGAACGGGACGCGATCATCGCCGAGTTTGCCGGGCGCCCGACGTGGGGGTTCAAGGATCCGCGCACGCTGCTGGCGCTGGCGGGCTGGCGCGAGGCGCTGCCGAGGATGGAGACGGTGGGTATCTTCCGGCATCCGCTGGCCGTGGCGAGATCGCTGCACGCGAGGGGCGACATGCCGCTCGAGAAGGCGCTGGCCCTTTGGGTCGCCTACAATCGCCGCCTGCTCGACGAGTGGCGCCGGAGCCCGCTGCCGATCCTCTCGTTTGACGGTTGCGAGGACTCCTTTCGCGCGCAAGTGAGCGCACTGGGGAAGACGCTGAATTTCCCGGGTCATCTCGGCGGGGAGACGTTCTTCGCGGCGGAGTTGCGGCATCATCGGGTGGAAGATGACGGCGCCCTGCCAGCCGACGTTGCCGCGGTGTACGAGGAGCTTCGAGGAATCGCGATGACGACCAAAGAGGCGGTGGCCCCGAGCAAGCCGCCGCCAGTGCTCTCGGTGGTGCTGCCGGCCGGCGGGACGATACAAACGTTGCAGTCTTTGCGCGCGGGATACCAGACGGGGGTGCGACCGGGAGAGTATGAGGTGCTGGGAAACGACCCGGCGCTTGCGGAGTTCGGGGCCGGTTTCACCGTGTGCCGCGAGGGGGATCAACGAGCGCTCGCCCGGAACGTTGCCATCCTGACTGACGGCGCGGCGTTGCTTTCACCCGGCCTGCTCGAACTCGCGGCCAAACTCCCGCCGGATGCGATTCTCGTCGCGCCATCTTACCAATACGATGACGCCCGCCTGGCGCAGACCGGCTGGCCGCACGCTTTGGGCAGCGGCGAACGGCTCTTCGATGTCGCTCATCCCACGGACTGCTACAGCTTTGTCGCAATGGCGCGGGAGTTGTTCGAGAAGATCGGCCGGGACGTCAAAAATCTCGACCGCCTCACCGAAGTCCGCTGGCTGCTCGCCGCGAGCGAGGGCACGTTTCATCCGACGGCGGGTCGCGACCCGATTGCGCTGCTCGACCGCCCGTTCGAACTCCACGGTCGCGCCACTCAAGCCGCGCGCAGACTTCTGGGCCGGTCCACCGAGCTGCCCCTTGCGCTGGGAGACGGAACCGTCGCCGCGCAGCTCAGAGCCAAGAACAACGAACTCCGCGCGAAGATCGAGACGTTGAAACAAAAGAACGCCGAACTCCGCGCCCGCGGCGACCGGTGGAAAGAAAAAGCCGAACGGCGATAGCCCAGTTGTAGCGGCGGTCTATGCAAGCTGTCGGACTTGGCGCCGCCGCCATTTT
>CAXUAZ010000078.1:0-17300 GCA_964249195.1 uncultured Chthoniobacterales bacterium | reverse complement strand
GTCCAGAGCGGCGGGCTCTCGCGCACGGCGAGCGTCTTGAGCGCGCCGGCCGTGGCTTGTTGCACCGCGGCGCTGGCGAGCCGCGTGCGGTCAATCAGGTCGCCGACGCGCGTTTGCAATTCCAGCACGCTCGTCTGGCGGACCTTGATGCGCTGCCGGGCGCCGCTGGCGGCTTCGAGCACGTCGTGCACGAGGTTGACGGTCTCCGGCGGGACGTTGGCGTCCTTGGCGCGCACGGCTTTATCGGTGGTCTTCCAGGAGGTCTCGAGTTTTTGCAGTTGCGCGGACTCCGCTTCCAGCGCGCGCCCTCGCCGCCCGAGGTCTTCGGCGCGGTCGACGAGGGTGTCCTCGATCTTGCGCCAGTTGGCTTGCAACTCGCGCAGGGCGTCAAGCGACGCGGCGTCGGCGGTGACTTTGCTGCCGTTGACGAGCAGTTGGCTGATGGCGCTGGACAACGGCGGAAGCGCCTGGCGCACGGCATCGACATCGGCGTCGCGGGAGTCATCGGCCTCGAAGCCCTTGAGGGTGGAGAGAGCGCTTTGCGATTGCTGCGCGATGTCGGTGAGCGCAACGCCTTCCGGCGTGGGCGCCGGGGCAACCCCGCTCGCGGCGGCGAGGAGGGAAGCGATGAGCAGGGCGCGAAGTTTCATTTTGGCTACGCGCCATGGACCGCCGCTACAGCGGTGGAGCCCTACGATGAGAACGGCGTCCGCAACATCTCGTCGAGCAACGGGTGCATCGCGTCGTACCAGATGTCGTAGCCTTTCGCGGTGGGATGGAGGCCGTCTTCCATGACATCCTTGGGGATGTTGCCCGCCGGGTCGACCAGCGACTTGGTGATGTCCAGGTAACGGGTCGTGTTGCCGTCATCGAGCTTGGAGATGATGTTGTTTGCCGTGGTGATCGCGTGCCGGATGGGGCTATTGGGCGTGTCGCGGGGGAAGATGCCCAGCAGCAACACCTTGGTCTTCGGCAGCCGGGTGTGGATCGTCTCGACGATCTTGCGCACACCCGCGGCGGTCCACTCGGGGCGTTCGCCTTGCTGGCCCAGATTGTTGGTGCCAATCAGGACGATGGTCACGCGCGGGAAAATGCCCGCCAGTTCGCCATTGGTGATGCGCCACAGGACGTCTTCGGTGCGTTCGCCGGAGACACCGAAGTCAGCGGCTTGGTACGGCTGAAATTTGGCCCAACTGGCCGGGCCGCGTCCCGGCCAGAAATCCATGATCGAATCCCCGAGGAAGAGCAGGCCCACGGCCCGCTTGGAGCGCTGGAGAAACTCGGCGTGCCGGCCCAGGTTGCGGGCAATCGGCGTGACGGAGGTTTGAAACGTGCGCGGCCCCGGAACCGGCGAAGGCGCGGGCGACATTTGCGCCGCGAGCCGCGAAAAACCCATGAGCATGGACGCGGCAATCAAACCGCATACCGGGGGAAGCATTTTCATCGTGGGAACTTTTCTAGATCAACCCGCGGATCGCGCCAATCAAATTCTGCCGCCTGAGATGTGCGCTCAGGTTTGCTCGGCGGAGTCCTCGGCCCACGCTTCGGAGATCGCCTTCTCCAGGAGATGAATTTCCGTGTCCGAAAGTCGAGCGAAGGCGGGATGCGCTCGCTTGGTTTTCGACAGATGGCCGCCATGTTGATGGCAGAGGCGCAGAAAAAGGTTTGCGGTAATCTCCGGGAGATCCACGATCTCGCGCATGGCGGCGCGAGCGCGATCGTGCGCGCGGAGGAACGCCAGCTCGGCCGGCACTTCCTTGTCGATGGTTTCAGCAAGGAACGAGTAAAGCGCTTCCGCGGCCGCTGTGCAGTCGATGTAGCGGAAGTGGCCATCCGTGGCGTTGGTCACGGTCATCGCGCCCATTTCGTCGAGGTCGTAATCGGAGCGTTCTTTCAGCGGGCGAGAAAAGGATTCGAGCGAGGCGTCATAGTCTGCCGGGCGGGCAAGCATGACGGCGGAGACCGGCAGGAGCACGCCGGGAGGTCCGAAACGACGCCGGGCCAGCACGTGATGAATGAGGAAACGATGAATGCGTCCGTTGCCATCCTCAAAGGGGTGCAGGTAAACGAAGATCCAGGCAACGGCGGCGGCCGCAGGGATCGCCGGCAAATCAGACTCGGAAATCAGATCCCGGGAAACCTCCAGCCATGCTTGCATCAACTCCGGGAGATCGTCGGGCCGGGGAGGGACCAGGTGAATGTCTTCAACCCCCGGAGCGAGGCTTTGGCCCACGTAGTTCTGCCACGTTCGCCAACCTTCCGCGACAAAACGCGAGTCGACAATCGCATTCTGTAACTCGACCAGGCCCGGCTCGTTCAAAAAGTCCTCGTCTCCGGCGCGTGCAAGCAAAGCCATAAATCGCTCCGCGCGTTGCTGACTCGGCGTCTCTCTCTCGATCGCGTACGAAGTCTTCGTTTCCTTGGCATAGAGAAAGCGCAAGGCCCGCTCAAAAATATCGGCCGACACCTTGCCGATCAGCGTGACACAGCGTTGTCGCAGGTTGGCGGCGTCCCAATCGCGCAGGGTTTCCGTGCGCCGAATCATGGGGGAAAAACGCAAATTTCCGAGAAGATTCAGATTGATCCGCCAGCGGGACAGCTTGCGGGCGGCGCTGGCGAGCGGGCGGCAGTAATAAAGCTTGGAGTCTGCCAGGTCGATGTAATTGCCCATCTGCAAGTTGCCAATCGGCAACGACTTGCCTGAGAAACTCTCGTAAAGGCACCAAAGCCGGCGCGCGTTGGCGCCGGTGGGCGTGCTCAGGATGTGGCTGGTTAGTTCCGCGGGTTTGAGCTGCGGGAGGACGAGACGCAACAATTCGAGATGCAAACCCTCCCGCTTCATGGCGAAGTGGAGGTGATCGAACAAGGTCGTCAGTTGCGTCGATCCTCGCGGATAGAACTCGCGGAGTCGATTGCCTTGGGTCTCGGTCCGTCGAATCCCTCGCTCAACGACGAACGATTCGACAAAATGGGGAATCGGATCAACGGCGAAATGCCGTGCGAGCCATGAATACCCAATCGGACTGAGTTCAGGACGAAGGGAGTTGCTCAAGGAGTCGTAGGTGTTATTTCACGCCTAGTCTCAAGAGAAATAGTTACAAAGCCAACTTTTTTGTTATAAACGGCCTGAAGATCAGAAAAATGATTACAAGTGGCCCGCCGGCGCCAGCGTGCGCAGCCTCGCCGCGGCTTTGATCACGATCTCCAACCCGCGTTCCACTTCCTCCATCGTGTTGAACCGGCTAAAGGAAAACCGCAGGCTGCCGCGGGCGCGTTCGGCGGAGAAACCCATCGCCGTCAGCACGTGCGAGGGATGCAGCGAACCCGTCGTGCACGCGCTGCCCGCGCTCGCGCACAGGCCCTCCTTGTCGAGCAGCACGAGCATGGCCTCGCTGTCGAGCCACGGGAAATAGAGGCTGGTCGTGTTGGGCAACCGCTCGGCGCGGTCGCCGTTGACCTCCGACCCGGAAATGGCGCGCAAGATCCCTTCTTCAAACCGGTCGCGCATCGCGCGGACGGCGGTCCCTTCCTCCTCCAGCGCGGCGCCGGCGAGCTCCGCGGCCTTGCCGAGCGCCACGATGCTCGCGACGTTCTCCGTGCCGCCGCGCCGCCCGTCTTCCTGCCCGCCGCCGATCAGGAACGGCGTGAACTTCGTCCGCCGGTTCACGTACAACGCTCCCACCCCCTTGGGGGCATGCAGCTTGTGCCCGGCGAGCGACAGAAAATGGATCGCCGACGCACGCAGATTCACCGGCTCCTTGCCGACCGCCTGGACCGCGTCGGTATGAAAAAACGCGCCCTTCGCGCGCGCCATCTTGGCGATCTCCTCGACCGGAAACAGCACGCCCGTTTCGTTGTTCGCCCACATGATCGACACGATGGCCGTGTCCGTGCGGATGGCGCTCTCCACCGCGGCGAGATCTAGCCGGCCGCCGGCGTCGACCGGTAGCCAGGTCACCTCAACGCCCCGCCGCGCGAGGCGTTCGCAATGGTTCTTGGTCGCCGAATGCTCGACGCCCGTGGTGACGATGTGCCGCCGGTCGCGATCGGCATCCAGCGCGCTGGCAATGGCCGTGTTGTTGCCCTCGCTGCCGCAACTGGTGAAGATGATTTCCCGCGCCTCGGCGCCGATCAACGCGGCGACCCGTTCGCGGGCCTGCTCGACCGCCTTGCCTACTAATGAGCCAAACGAATACGCGCTCGACGGATTGCCGTAGCACTCGGTCAGATACGGCATCATCGCCGCGACGACGGCGGGGTCGAGCGCGGTGGTGGCGTTGTTGTCGAAGTACAGCATCGGAGGTCGCATTTTTTTGGTCAACGCAGGTTGGCCGGCGTCTCGGCGGAAAGGTCCACGCCCTTGTAAACATCCGTGAGGAGGATATCGCCTGCGGGCGTTTCAAAGTGGATCAGATCGTCTGGATCGCGGAAAAACTGGACGGTCCAGAGGTCGCGGGTCTGCCGGCGCCATTGTTCGACGAGCATGCGTTCCTGGGAAACCAGCACGTAATCGGTGAGCGTCTCCATCTGGCGATAACGCCGGAATTTTTCGCCCCGGTCGTAGCTTTCGGTGATGGGCGAGAGCACTTCGATAATGAGTTGCGCGTTGAGGAGCGTGTCGCCATCGTGCTCGAGGAAGCGCGGGTCGCCGCTGAAGGCAACGATGTCCGGGTAGGTGTAGAGGCCGCTGTCGCCCACGCGCACGCGGAAGTCGTTCATGTGCGCCTCGGAGCGCCGGCCGCGGAACTGGTTGTGCAACACCGCGAAAATATTGCCCACGATCCGCGAGTGGCGCGGCCCGGCGGGGCCGACCGGGCGCATCTCGCGATCGATGAACTCGCTGCGAAACTCCGCAAACCGCTCGATGGCAAGGTACTCCTCTTCGCTGAGGCGGCGTTTGAACGAAGGAGGCGTCATGGCGGTGAAGGTGCGAGGCGCGTCGGGCCGGGGCTTGGGCGCGTCAGGTGGGACAATACTACAGGGGATGGTCGACGCCAAGCCATCGGCTTCTGGAGGGATTTCCGGGATTCCGATGGGGCTCGGCGGGAGCATTTTTGGCTTTCGGGCGCGTTTGGGCTTGCCGGGGTTTTTCGACGGCGGGGGCCGCTTTAAGTTCGGATTCGCCATCGCGCCGGGCAGGGGGCCGTCGGCGATTCACATCAGATTCCGTGCCGCGATGCCCGGCGATGGTTCCCGACTGTAGCGGCGGTCTGTGACCGTCGGTGAACCGCTCGGACAGTTTAGAGGTATTCCTGATCGCTGACCTTCTCCATCCAATTGGTGTTCTGGCCGTCGAGATTTTCGACGATGGCGAGGTGCGTCACGGGCGTAGCGCCGGCGGCGCCATGCCAATGCTTTTCGCCGGCCGCGAACCAAACCACGTCGCCCGGGCGGATTTCCTCCTTTGGGCCGCCTTCGCGCTGCACCCAGCCGAGCCCCGCCGTCACAATGAGCGTCTGCCCGAGGGCATGGGTATGCCAGGCGGTTCGGGCGCCGGGCTCGAAGGTGACGAAGGCGCCTTCGACCCGCCCAGGCGCCTCCGCCTTGAAGGGCGCGTCGATGCGCACGGCGCCGGTGAAGTATTGCTCCGGGCCCGGCCGGGAGGGGATCGAACCGTTCTTTTGGATTTTCATCCGTGATGTTCGGTGATCGCCCCCTTGCGTTCAACCCGGCCCCGAAGCATAGGAGCGGACTCGTCCCCTCTTGCCCGGCATGATTTCTCCCGCCTCTGACGAACGCCTCACGGATTTGGAGGTAAAGTTTGCGTTTATCGAGGAGCACATCGTGCAGCAGGACCGGGAGATTCTCGTGTTGCGCACGTTGCTCGAGAAGCAGACGGCGGAATTGGAGAAGATCCACGCCGAGCACATCGAGGCCGGGATGAACGTCCGCGAAGACGAGCGCCCGCCCCATTACTAGACCTGAAGTCGCCTATGAACGACGACTTCTTTGCCAACGGCTGGATCGAGCCCAGCCTCGTCGCGCAATTCGCCGGCGAAGGCACGGACGCTCATCGCATCTACACCTCGCGCCACGCCTGGATCGAACGCCTTGGGCTCGACTGCCTCATTTCCTACAAAGATTCCGCCGACTTGGCCGGCCTCCAGTCCGATCTGCAATCCTGGCTGGCCCATTGCAACCTCCCGCTTCCCCGCGTCTTCGGCCGTTACCTGACTCTGCAAAACAACGAACGCACCGCGCCGGTTTTCCTCTCTGGCGACCCGGCGCTGCCGCTGGAGACGACCGTCACCGAGGCAAACCTCCGCTACGGGCTCGACTTCGCGGCCGGCTATTCGGTGGGCCTGTTTCTCGATCAGCGCGCCAACCGCCAGTTCCTCCGCGCGGCCGCGCCGAAGCGCGTGCTTAATACCTTCGCGTACACCTGTTCCTTCTCCGTCGCCGCTGCAAGCGCGGGGGCAAAGACGGTGAGCATCGATTTGTCCGCCAAATCGATTGGCCGCGGCAAAGCCAACTTTGCCCTTAACGACTTTAGCACGGAAGGTCACCGCTTCCTCGCCGATGACGCCCTGGAAGTCATGCCCCGCCTTATCCGCAAGATGGAGCTTTACGACGCGATTATCCTCGACCCGCCCACGTTCTCGCGCGGCGCGAAGGGCAAGAAATTCCAAGTCGAGAAGAACCTCGGCGACCTCCTGCACCTTGCCTTAAACCTGGCCGCCCCGAAAGCCAAAATCTTGCTGTCGACGAACTGCACCCGCCTCGACCTGGACGCCCTCCAACTTCTGGCCAAAGGCGAACTCCGCGTCGCCCAACGCCGCGCCGAAAACCACTTCACCCCCTTGCTGCCCGATTTCCCCGCCGACGAAGGCGCCGCCACGCTCTGGCTGCTGCTGACGGATTAAGGCGGTGAATCAAACCTCGATGGGGTATTGTCCCCCGCCCATATATCCCGCACTGAGCAGATTTCCTGCTTCAAGGCAGGCGCATGATCTCAGAGATTCTCATTCTCCTGGTCGTTTGGCTGGCTCCAATAGTCCTGCTGCTCGGGCTCGCTTATTTCCGGAAGTGGCAGTTGTCCCGGCAGGGGCGCCGCGTGCCGGTCTCGGACAAACTGCTTCGCGCTCCAGGCGAGAGCCTGCGCAAAAAGCTGGAGGAACTTGAGGACGAACTCTCCTCCGGTCTGGCAATGCTGCTCACGCTCCCGCTGGCCTGTGCAAGCATATACCTGATCAGCCGAGGCAGGCCGACCGCGGCCGCGGGCGCCGTGGGAATCGCGTTGGCCGGGGTCCCGATCTACGCCGTGATTTGTTGGCGCATGCTGCGAACCATTGATCGTCAGCGGCGTTACCGGCTCGGATTATCGGGCGAACGCGCGGTCGGCGAAGAACTCAACCAACTAATGCTGGAGGGTTGCCGCGTGTATCACGACGTGCCGAACGAGCCCTACGGCAACGTGGATCACGTGCTCGTGGCCCCGTCTGGGGTCTATGCGGTCGAGACCAAGACGCGGCGCAAAAAGGACGCCGAAGGCAGCAATGCCCACAAGGCGTTCTTCGACGGCAAGACGCTCCGTTTCGGCGATGGCTCGCCCGAGACAAGGTGCCTCGAACAAGCGCGCCAACAAGCCAGCCGGCTCGGCGACTGGCTGTCAAAAGCCGTTGGAGACCCGGTGCAGGCCCAAGCCGTGCTGTCGTTACCCGGCTGGTTTGTGGAACGCGGAGGGCGCGGCGAAGTGATCGTGGTAAGCGGAAAAAACGTGAGATCGCTGGTTAAAGGACCGGCCCGGATCGATGCGCTGCAGATCAGACGGATCTCCCACCAGCTCGAACAACGCTGCCGCGACGTAGAGTTTTAGAACGTCAGTGGCTTCCGCCGATCAACGTTCGGCCCTTGGGGCTAATTAAGTCAGCGCCGATCTTTACGCGGGTTCAAGAGGTCACCTTTGTGCAACCGCCCCGCCGGCAGCTGCTCGCGGTGCGTGGAGAGCAGTTTATCGATCTATTTTGACAACTCTCGGCTTCCAACGCCTGGTCGATATGGCTGGAATGAGTTCTCCTCGCGGGTCAGCAGGTGCAAGAAAGCGGGGTGCAAGAAAAGCTTCTCTCTCCCGAATGTCTTCTCTTCCAGCACCCCGATCGCTGCCAATTGTTTGAGGTAGAGCGAGGCTGTCTGGCGTTTGGCCACGCCGGCGCGTTCCAGGTCTCGCACCCGGCAGTACGGGCGCTCGAAGATCAAGTTGACCAATTCATGGCTGTAAACCTTTGGCGCTTGGGTGCGAACGTACTGCGCGGTGTGCGCGAATAGGTCGCGAATCGCGGCGATCTTGGCGGTGGTCCAATTGGCCGTTTCTTCCACGCCGCGGATCAAATAAAGCAGCCATTCCTCCCAGGCTTGTTCCTGCGTTACCTTGAGCAGCAGACGGTAGTAGTCCGTCTTCTCCCGGATGATGTGGCGGCTCAGATAAAGGATCGGCAGGGTGAGGAGCTTCTCCTGAATGAGGTAGAGACTGTTCAGGACGCGGCCTGTGCGACCGTTGCCGTCGGTGAACGGATGGATTGCCTCGAACTGATAATGCGCGACGGACATCCGCACGAGGGGATCCAGGTCGGGACTTTCATGGAGGAAACGCTCCCAATTGGCCAGCAAATCGCGCAGCCGGGACTCCCCGACGGGTGGAGTGTAAATGATCGTGCCCGTCCGCTCGGCGGCTAACGCCGTGCCGGGAATCTTGCGGACTTGCATCTCCCGGCCCTTGATGCGGCTGCATACCGTCTCGGCCGTCGCCGTGGTCAAGGGACGCGCGTTCAGCGTTTCGAAGCCGTGCATCAAGGCGTGTCCGTACCGCAGCGCCTCCTTGGTGGCTGGATCGGCTTGCTCGTCGGCCTCCTGAAATTGGAACAGGCGATCCGTGGTGGTGACGATGTTCTCAATTTCCGAACTTGCTCGAGCTTCGAGCAATGGCAGCGTGTTGATCAGCATTCCCTGGTTGGGGATCAACTCGGCGGCCTGCTTCAGCTCGGCCAGCGCCGCCCGCGCCGTGATACACCGTTTCAGAACGGCTTTGGTTTCGAGCTCGAACTTCGGCGGCAAGGACGGGAGGCCGTCGTAAGGCACATGGGCTGCCCACCGAGTCAAAGTAGAGCTTTGGACCTCGTGAGACATCCCCGACGTTTATGTCGATGGCGTAGACACGTCAACGAAACGTGTCGATATTTTTAGGTTTTATCGACAGGTTTACGTTCTGGAGGAGTGAGGCGCCTACATATGGGGTGGAGTAGGTGGACAGCACACAAAGATTGTCTCCCCCCTCGACATCGTCAGATATGTCGATGTCATCAGCATGTTGGCAAAACGTGTCGATGTTTCTCGGTTTTGTCGACACGTTACCCGGAAAATGGTTCCATTTATGTCGCGTCAGACAAGATAGCCGGCTTGTTTTTCGAGACCGAGTGACGGTGTTTTTTCGAACTTGTCTCCCATGAGCGAAACGAACACCAGAGAGCCCGTCGACCCCCGAGATCGTTTCCCCCGCCCGCCGTTTGCGCAACTCAAGATGGCGGCGCCAGGCAGCGAGGAGAAGATGCATCCGCACCCCGATCACGGGGAGAAATCCTACACGGGCAGCGGCAAGCTGCTTGGCCGCGCCGCGTTGATCACCGGCGCCGACAGCGGCATCGGCCGGGCGGTCGCGTTGTGCTACGCCAAAGAGGGCGCGGATATTCTCTTCACCTGCCTCCCGCAAGAAAAGGAAGACGCCGATGAGACGGTCCGCCTCGTCGAGGCGGAGGGCCGCCGGTGCGTGGCCATCCCGGGCGATATCCGGCAAAAATCGTTTTGTCAGCACCTCGTCGAGCAGACGATAAGCGCGTTTGGCCGGCTGGACATCCTGGTAAATAATGCCGCGTTCCAACGCACCTGCGCCAAGCTGGAGGATTTCACCGAAGAAGACTTTGACGCCACGTTTCGCACCAACGTCTACGCGACTTTCTTCCTGACCCAGGCCGCCGTGCCGAAGATGAAACCGGGCGGCGCGGTGATCAACACGGTATCGATCCAGGGCTACGAACCTAGCGAAACTCTCCTGCCTTACGCGGCCACGAAGGCGGCCTTGATCAGCCTCACCAAGAGCAGCGCCAAGCTGGCGATCGAGCGTGGCGTGCGCGTCAACGCGGTCGCCCCCGGGCCGGTGTGGACGCCCCTCATCCCGGCCACGATGCCGCTTACGGAAACGATCATGTTCGGCAAGCAATCGGTCTTCGGACGCCCGGCGCAACCGCTCGAACAGGCGGTGATCTACGTTTTCCTGGCCTCCGATGACGCCAGCTACGTCACCGGCGAGATTTACGGCGCCACCGGGGGAAGGTCTCCGGTCTGAGGTCGGGGGCGTGGCATCAAAATCATGGTGCCTCTATGGGCCAGAAGTCTGATAGACAACCGGCTCGACTGACGCGTTCGGATCGCTCGCTGTCACCGGGCTGAGCTGGCTGTGGTTTGTCATGTGCTTCACCGCCCGCGAGCAAGCTTGGTGGAACTCCAACTACTTGTTCGCGGCCCTTTACGCGGCCGCCGCACGGGCAAACCAGACGTTGCAGCGAGCGACGGGCTGGCGTCTGCCGCCGTGAAGCTTCCTTGCAGGTCTCCCTCTCTGCGTCTCTGCGTGAGAATCAATCTGGACCCAGCGTTCATCGATTGTCCGCGATCACCAGCGACGCATAGCGGTCGAGCAGCGCGCGTTTGCGCGCGACATAGCATTCCTCGCTTTTTTGGTCACCCTTGGCGGTCCAGATGATGCCGTCGGCCTGGAATTTGGAATCGCAAAACCGTTTTGAAAGCTCCCGCCACCTAACCCGCTTGAAGATCATTCGCTCCATCCGGCACAGGAAATATAACCCTGCCTGGTCGATGTGGCCGTCCGGCCGCGTGGCAAGTCCCGCGAGCATTTGGCGCGCGAACGCATGGGCGAGCGCGGCGCCCTCCGGCGTGGGATTTAATTGCAAGGCGCCCGCCATCGTTTTCAGGCGGGGATGTTTTTGCTCCGCCCGCAGGATCAGGCCCACATCGAAACCCTCAGCTGGCAGCGCGCCCGCCAGCGGCTGGACCACGAGCGCATCGATGTCGACGCAAAACACCGGCGACCTCGTCTCGGCCAACAGGAAGTGCGCGAGGATGAACCGGCAGGCCCCGTAGTACACGGCCGGAAACCAGAAGCGGTCGCTCGCCTCGCGATGATCCCACGTGTAAGTGAGGCGGACCGCGCCGAGGCTCGCCGCCAGCTTCGCCAATTGCGCCAGCGTCCGCGGCGAAGGCTGACAGAGATGCAGGTGCACGTCCTGCGGGGCGCCCAAGGCTTCGACGGAAAAAACGAACGCCAGCCCGTAGTCCCAGAAATAGCGTTCGTCGCAGGCGGCGAAAAGCGTCAGCGCGCGCGGCGTGCCGGGGAAGCGGCTCGCGCCGTAGGCGGCCAGCGCCTTGCGCCGCCACCCCGTCAGCCGGAGCGCCAGCAGCGCGTAGCCGCGCAGCCGCCATTGCTGAAGCGTCGTCAGCGTCCTGCGCAATGGAACGTTCCGGCGGCCGAACATCGTTATAATTTAAGCCCGCGCTACCAGTCACGGCCGGGCATGATGCGTTTCATGAACTCGTCGAACAAGGGCACGGTAAAAGCCGTGTCTCCATGGCTCGGGCTCCAGATCATGCCTTTGACGATCAGCTGACTGCGCGTGGGTCCGAGCGAAGTCACTCCGCGGCCTAGCTTTTCCGCAATGTCGCCCGAACGATGCGGGCCCGCGCCAAGCTCGGCCATCGCCCGCAAATACCTTTTCTCCGATGGCGTCAAACGATCGAAGCGAACGCGGAAAAAGCTTCCATCCAGGGCCGCGACCGCCGTCGCAGTGGCGCGCTCGACGTCCCGCAAGGTGATCGGGGAAGAATCGGCGGCGTCCCAGGCGTGTTTGCCCCACTCTTGCAGGAAATAAGGATAGCCGCGCGTCTCTTGCAGAATGCTGTCCAGGGCGTCGCGATTTACGGCCACCCCTTGATCTTGCGCGGGCTTGACGATAGCCAGGCGCGCGGCGGGATCGGGGAGCGGTCCGATCTGCGGAAAATCAAAGAGCCGTTCCGCGTAGGACTTTGCGCGGCCCATCTTGCCGGGCAGTTGGGGAAGGCCGGCGCCGATCAGGACCACGGGAAGGCTGCGCTGGGCCGTCCGATGCAGCGCCGTGATCAACGAGGCAAGTTGAGCCTCCTCGACGTACTGCAGTTCATCCACAAAAAGGACCAACACCGTGCCCGCCTTCCGGGCGGCCGCTCCGGCAACTTCAAATAGCGCCTGGAGATCATGTTCGAGGTCGCCGTTGTCCGCCAATCCAGGCTCCGGATCGAAATCGAGGCCCACTTCGATGTCCTGGAACTTTACCTTCAGCGCCTTGGCAAAACCGGCCAGCCCCCGCAAGGCGCGTTGCGCCAGTTCCCGCGCCTGCTCGTTTCTGGACAACCGCAGAAGAGCTTGGCGCAACTGCGGCGCGAGGATGGCCGGCAACGAGCGGTTTTCCGGCGCTTCCACCCGGATCGTCTGCATCCCGGCGCTTTCCGCGTCTTCGCGCAATTTGTCCAGGAGGACGGTTTTGCCCACGCCGCGCAATCCGACCATCAAGATGCTTTTGGATGGCCGGCCTTCGCGGATGCGCGCCAAGGCGATCTGGACCGATTTTCGCAATTCGTCACGTCCGGCAAGTTCCGGCGGCGGGGTGCCCGCGCCGGGCGCATAGGGGTTGTTCACTGGGTCCACGAGATGAATTTATAGAGAAATTAGGGAGTTTACAAGAAAAGGATAAACTCGCTAAAGATCTTCAAATTGCCGCAAGTCACCTCAAGCGGTCCGCTCTTCCACGTCTTTCGCCGCTTTTCACGCTCATCCGCCCCAATGACCTTGCACCTAGCCTCGTCTGATGCCTTGATGAACGTTTCCGATTCCCCCCTCGCATCCGATGTCCCGAGTCATCGACTCCTCTCCCGACCGCGACGGCATGCTGGCCCTGGCGGCCTTCCTCGCCGAACGCCGCGAACCGATCGTCGGCTCGTGGATCGAAGGCGTCCGGTGTCTCGACTGCATCCGCACCGCCGAGATGTCGAACGGCGCGGAGGTTGCCGATCCCCTCCCGAAGCTCCTCGACAATCTCTGTGCTCTGCTGCGCAGCGAGCCGATCGCCGATCGCATCCGGCTCGACGCGCAAGCCCATGGCCAGCGGCGTTGGGAACAGGGCTGCCACCAGGAAGAAGTAATCCGCGAAATGGCCCTCGCTTCCCGCCTGCTGTTCATCCATGGCTTCGACCCTTTTGAGGACGCAAACCCCGGCGTTCCCCGCTCGTCCCTGCGCCAGGCCCGGGCGTTGATCGCGCAGTTCTTCGAGGAAGCCGCCGCCGGCAGCGTCCGGCAATTCGCCCACCGTCGTCAGGAGCAAATCGGCGCGCTCAACGATCAGTTGCGCGACTCCGAGCAAGCGCACGCCGCCGAGGCGCAGAAAGCGCTCACCACCCTGGCCGAGCAGCGCCGGTTGGCTCTGGATGCCGCGCGCATGGGCTGGTGGAGCTATGACTTTGCGACCCGCCAGATGAGGTGGGACGCGCGCTTTCGCGAAATCTTCGGCATCGGTCCGGAGGAAAACCGCGTCGAAAAGATCAGCTCCTTCACCCACCCAGACGACCGCGGGATCACCAGCGCCGCGTGTGCGCTGAGGATCGAGGGGCGGGACCCAGAGTCGTTCAGCGTCGAGCACCGGGTGGTGCTCGACGACGGCTCGCTGCGCTGGATCCATGCCCAGCTTCAGGTCATTTTCGAGGGCGAGGGCGAGGCCATGCACCCGGTCACGCTCATCGGCACCGTGGCCGACATTACGGCCGAGAAAGCCGCCCACGACGCCCTGCGCGAGAGCGAGGAGCGTCATCGCCTGACCATCGAAGGGGCGCAGTTGGGCACCTTCTCCTGGGAGCTCCACTCGGACGGGCTGCATTGGAACGACAAAATGAAGGAATTTTACTTCCTGCCGCTTGAGACCGAGGTGACCGTCGAGCTGGCGAGGTCGCGGGTGCATCCGGACGATCGCGAAGCGAGCCGGCGCGTCGTGGAGGAGGCCATCGCGGAGGGCAACCCGTACGGGCTCGATTACCGCGTCGTCTCGCCGGACGGCAGCCGCGTGCGCTGGCTCCACGTCACCGGGCAAGCCTTCACCGGCGAATCCACCCAGGGGGTGACCCATGTGCGCGGCGTCGCCGCGGACATCACGGCGGAGAAAGGCGCGCAGACTCACCTCCGGGAGCTGGCCGACGCGATGCCGCAGATCGTGTGGTCCGCGCGTCCTGACGGCGTGCTGGATTATACAAACCGCCGCTGGTACGAGTTCATCGGCAAGGCCGAGGCCGAGGTGGACGTGGCGGATTGGGGCGCGCGCGTGCACCCCGACGATCTCGCGGGCGCCGGCGCTGCCTGGGCGCAATGCGTGGCCAGCGGCCAGGCTTACGCGATTGAATTCCGCGTCCGTCGCGCGGACGAGACGTACCGCTGGTTTCTCGTCCGGGCGCTTCCCATTCGCAGTGCGGATGGGTCGGTTGCGCGCTGGTACGGCACCTGCACCGACATCCACGACCAACGCGCCCTGCTCGAGCAAAACGCCCAGCTTCTGGAGAGCGAACGCGCCGCCCGCTCCGAAGCCGAGCGCACCAGCCGCGTGAAGGACGAGTTCCTCGCCACGCTCTCCCACGAGTTGCGCACGCCCCTGACGGCGATCCTCGGCTGGACGCAGGTCCTGCGCGGCGACCCCGCCAACTCCGAGGAAATCGAACAGGGCCTGGGCACCATCGAGCGCAACGCCCGCGCCCAAAAAGGCATCATCGAGGACCTCCTCGACATGAGCAGCATCATCTCGGGCAAGGTGCGCCTGGACGTGCAGCGTCTCGACCTGGTCAGCGTGATCGAGGCGGCCGTGGACACCGTGCGCCCGGCCGCCAACGCGAAGGGCATCCGCCTGCGGCCGGTCATCGACCCGCAAGCCCGCACCGTGGCCGGCGACCCCAACCGCTTGCAGCAGGTCTTCTGGAATCTCCTTTCCAACGCCATCAAGTTCACCCCCAAGGGGGGCAGCGTGCAGGTCATCCTCGAGCGGGTGAATTCGCACCTGGAGGTCCACGTGATCGATTCCGGGGAAGGCATCGCGCCGGAGTTTTTGCCGAACGTGTTCGACCGGTTCCGCCAGCAGGATGCGTCCACCACGCGGCGGCACGGCGGGTTGGGGCTGGGGCTGGCGATCGTCAAGCAACTGGTGGAACTCCACGGCGGCAGCATCCACGTCGACAGCGCCGGGTTGGGTGAAGGCACGGCGGTGCGCGTGATGCTGCCGCTCACGGCGATCCGCCCCGCCGATCACCCCCACGAGTTGGAGCGCCGCCATCCTCACGCCGGGCCGGCCGCGGCGCCCATTTCCTCCGAGCCGCTGAACCTGGACGGGGTCAAGGTGCTCGTGGTGGACGACGAATTGGACGCGCGCAACCTCGTCAAGCGTCTGTTGGAAGACCGAGACGCCACGGTGTGGACCGCCGGGAGCGCCAAGGAAGCATTCGATCTTTTGCTGGCGGAACGGCCGGACGTATTGGTCAGCGACATCGGCATGCCGGGCGAGGACGGCTATGCGCTTATCCGCCGGGTCCGCGCGTTGCCGCGGGATCAAGGCGGCGCGACGCCAGCGATGGCGTTGACGGCGTATGCGCGTTCGGAGGATCGGCAGAAGGTGATCATCGCCGGTTTCCAACTGCACCTGGCCAAGCCGGTGGAGGCGGGAGAACTCCTGGCGCTGGTTGCCAGCCTCGCGGGCCGGACGGGAAACAGGTAAAGGGGAAAAGGACCGGAGGAAGATTCTGCTTTGCGGGGGACCGAATCCGTCTGAATCTGGGGGCATGTCGCTCTGGGAACACGCCAATCCTGCCCTCCAGGATCTCGTCAGCTATGAGCCGGGAAAACCGGTCGAAGATCTCGCGCGGGAGCTTGGCATCGCGCCGGGGGAGATCATCAAGCTCGCGTCCAACGAGAACCCGCTCGGGCCCTCCC
Source organism: uncultured Chthoniobacterales bacterium (assembly GCA_964249195.1). GTDB lineage: Bacteria > Verrucomicrobiota > Verrucomicrobiia > Chthoniobacterales > SZAS-18 > CAXUAZ01. The sequence continues at coordinate 1,246 of CAXUAZ010000078.1, read as the reverse complement.
ACAAGGCCATGGAGGCCATGCGGACGATGATCGAACGGGCCCACTTTTACCCCGATGGCGGCGGCTATTATCTCCGGGAGGCGCTCGCTGCCAAACATGGGGTCCAGCGGGAGAATATCATCCTCGGCAACGGGTCTAACGAGATCATCGAGTTCCTCGGGCACGCGTTCTTGAGGCCGGGCGATGAGGTGGTCACGGCCGATCACGCGTTTGCCGTTTACCGGCTCATGGCCCAGCTCTTCGGGGCCCATACCATCGAGGTCCCGGAGTTGCCCGGCCTGCGGCACGACCTGCCCGCCATGGCGGCGGCGATCACCCCGCGGACCAAGCAGGTGTTTATCGCCAACCCGAACAACCCCACCGGGACCATCGTTTCCGCGGAGGAGATCGACGCGTTCATGGCGCGCGTGCCGGAGAGGGTGGTCGTGGTGTTCGACGAGGCGTACCACGAGTTCCTCGACGATCCGCCGGATACGCTGCGTTACGTGCGCGAGGGGCGGGATCACGTCGTCATTCTGCGGACGTTCTCCAAGATCCAGGGGCTGGCCAATCTGCGGATTGGGTACGGGATCGCGACGCCGGCCATGGCGCGCCTGCTCGAGAAGACGCGGCAGCCGTTCAACGCCAACGGCATCGCCCAGGCCGGGGCGCTCGCCGCGCTTGCCGACTCCGACCACATGGCGCGCACCAAGGCCGTGACCGACGAGGGCCGGACGCTGCTGCAGGAGGCGTTTGCGGGGATGGGGCTGCCGTACATTCCCAGCTACGCGAACTTCGTTCTCGTGGACGTGGGGGACGCGGCGGCGGTGTTCAAGGCGCTGTTAAAGCAAGGCATCATCGTGCGGGCGATGGGCAGCTACAAACTGCCGGCGTGGATTCGGGTTTCCATCGGCACGGAGGAACAGAATAGGCGCTTTCTCGAGGCGTTGCCCGGGGCGTTGCCGGGCGCCTGAATCCCTGCTCCCCGCATCGATGACGGACGGAGAGACGATCGCGGCGGCGGCGACGCCGTTTGGAGAGGGGGCCATCGCCATGGTGCGGGTGTCTGGACCGCGGGCGCTGGAAGTGGCGGATCGGGTTTGCGGCCCGGCGCGGCCGTCGTCCTTTCCCGCGCGGCAACAGCGGCTCGCGGAGATCCGCGATGCCGAGGGGCGCCGGCTGGATGAGGGATTGGTGACGGTGCACCGCGCGCCGGCCAGCTACACGGGTGAGGACGTGGTGGAAGTCACCTGCCACGGGGGGATTC
>CAXUAZ010000077.1:0-17327 GCA_964249195.1 uncultured Chthoniobacterales bacterium | reverse complement strand
CCTGATAATTGGCGTCACGCGCCCGCTGCGTTACGCTGGGCGAACTCTGCAAACAAACATTCTCGCATCGAATTCTCCCGTTCCCAGCAGGGGAAAATTCCACCGGCCTCTGATCTTCGTCGGCTTATGGCTGGTGATCATCACCGCAGGGGTTTATGCCCCGGTGCGTCACAACGGCTTCGTGCAATGGGATGACCCGGATTACATCACCAACAATCTGCACGTTCAGAAGGGTGTGACGTATTCAAGTCTCAAGTGGGCGTTCACAAGCTTCGACGCCGCGAACTGGCACCCCCTCACGTGGGTTTCACACATGGTAGATTGTCAGCTCTGGGGACTTAATCCCCAAGCGCATCACCTGGAAAACGTGGCCTGGCATTCAGCCAATGGATTGTTGCTTTTGATGGTGCTTTACGCTCTCACCGGCGCGCTCTGGCGCAGTGCGTTTGTCGCGGCGCTTTTTGCCGTTCACCCATTGCACGTCGAGTCGGTCGCTTGGGCGGCTGAGCGCAAGGATGTCTTGAGCACTTTCTTGGGCTTTGCGACGATCGCCGCCTACATCTGGTGCACGCGGCGGCCAAGTTGGCGGAGAAAGCTGACCGTCGCCGGATGTTACAGCCTGGGCCTTCTCGCCAAACCGATGTTGGTGACCTTGCCCTTCGTGCTGCTCCTCCTCGATTACTGGCCCTTGGGGCGCCTGCGTCAACCTTCGTCGCCTGCCCGGTGGCTTTCGCTGATGCGGGAGAAGGCGCCTCTCTTCATCGTCGCCGGAGCATCATGCGTCATCACGTACTGTGCGCAAAGCAGTGGCGGCTCCGTGCAATCGTTCAGCAAGGCGCCGATGTCTTTGCGGCTGGAAAACGCGGCTTTGGGGTACACGGGGTATCTAAAGAAGGCGATTTGGCCGGCTGATCTCACGGCGGTCTACCCATATCGCACGCAGATCGGGTTTGCTGAAATCGTCACCGCCGTCGCTTTCCTTGCGATCATCACTGCGCTGGCATTTGGCGCCAGGCGGCGAGCGCCTTGGTTGCTGGTCGGCTGGCTTTGGTATCTGGGCACGTTGGTTCCCGTGATTGGCTTGATTCAAGTAGGCCTGCAAGCCAGCGCGGACCGGTATTCGTACGTTCCCCTCGTTGGGATTTTCCTCGTAATCGCCTGGGGCGCGCCTGAGCTTTGGGTTCGGTGGCGAGGTGCAAGGGCGTTCAACGTCTGTGCGGCGGCGGTTCTGCTTTCGTTATGCGCTGCCCAAACCAGACGCCAGATCGCCTACTGGCATGACACGGTTTCGCTATTCGAGCACTCGCTCAAAGTTGCGCCTTCTGCGGCCGCGTACGCAAACCTAGGGGCTTTTTTGATTACCCAGGGGAAAGTTGCCTCAGCAGTCAACCATTGTGAAAAGGCCCTCGCACTAGAGCCAAAATACCTCCTGGCGCACACGACGCTCAGCGTGGCGTTTGCTCTGCAGGGCCGGGTCGACGAGGCGGCTGCCGAGGGCCAGGTGGCGTTGCAGATCAAGCCGACCTACCTCCTTGCCCACGCAAATCTGGCAAAGCTCCTCTTGCATGAAGGCAAAATCGCGGAGGGTGTCGAACATCTCGAGCAAGCGTTACAAATCGATCCAGATTCGGTTGACACACTGAGAAACCTTGCGTGGGTCCGCGCCACGTGCAGTGATGCGCGATGGCGAAACGGAGGAGAGGCCCTCCAGTTGGCAAGACGTGCGGCGAGGCTGACGGACCCGCCAAAGCCGGAAATCCTGGATGCGGTGGCGGCAGCTCAAGCCGAAAATGGGCAGTTCATCGAAGCCGCTGGGACTGCCAGGAAGGCGCTTGCGGCCGCACAGGCCGCGAACCAGCAATCGCTTGCGGTGGCAATCGGGGATCGGCTCCAGCTCTACCAACTGGATTTTCCGTATCGAGCAAAAAAATACTGACGGCGGGAGAGAAGGGGATGGACACGTGATTTTTGAATATTCGCGGGTTTTCACTTGACGCTCACGGCAGACGCGTCTAAAAACCCACAGTTCAATAGGCGAGGTGCTGTTGTTCAGGGAGGCAGGGAAAGCTTTACGAGGGTGACGAAAACGTTTCCCGAAGTCTGTTGAAGGCACGAGGTCCTTCCTTACTCTCTTGATCAGCTTGCAGCGAAACGTCACAAGTTCGGTTCGAGCGGCAGAAACAAAAGAATTCTAAGAAGACACTTAACCATAATATGATCAAAACGTCCCTTCTACTGGCTGGAGCTTGCGCGTGCATGCTGTCTACAACCAACGCCCAAATCGTGATTAACGAGGCATACGGCGGTGGCGGCAACTCGGGCTCCACTTACACCAACGACTTCATCGAACTGTTTAACAACAGCACTGCATCGATTGATATCTCTGGGTACCAACTGGCTTACGCATCTTCTACCGGCGCATTTTCGCCGACGACCACTGGCACGGATACGGCCTTTGTAACGATCATCCCGGCAGGCACGACCCTCGCCGCCGGCGCCCTGTACTTGATCCAGGAAGCAAAAGGCACAGCCGGCACGACTGCGCTGCCCTCGCCGAATCTTGTTGATACGACTCCGATTGCGCTGAGCGGGACGACATTCAAGCTGGAGCTGGTGAATACGTCCACCGCAGCTGGCACGGTGCTCGATCTGCTGGGCGTCGGTCCTGGAGCTAGCGCTTACGAAGGCGCAGGTCCCGCACCTATCATTAGCAACACGACGTCTGCATCGCGCATCGTGGACGGTGTTGACACAAACAACAACAATCTCGACTTCGCCGCCAGCCCTCCGACCCCAGGTTCGCTCAACGTTCCTGAGCCCTCAACGGCTGTCGCCATGATCGGCGGCATCGGCGCACTGATCACGGCTCTTCGTTTGCGCAAAAAGACCGCCTAAGGTTCGTTAAACTCTTCGAGAGCCGATCCTCCTAACCGGGGGATCGGCTCTTTTGTTGTTCTCAACGGCAGGGAACTCGCCGGAAGTTACAGCTGGCGCCCTCGGGGCTTTGTGCGATGAAGTTGAACGTCATTTCCACATTTCGTACGTTACCAGGCTGCTGCCGTGAGCCATCGCCCCGAAGCCCCCGATCAGCACAAACTCCACCCCGCCTTCGTGCAGGCGAAAAACCAGGTCTTTAAGTCCCGGCATTGCGTTGGCCTTCCTGGAGCGCGCGAATCAGGCGGAGGGCGCCTTCGTTTTGATCAAGACGTTCGCCGGGCGTCAGCCGCAGGTTTTCATCGAGCAACGAGAGATCGATCCCAAACGCGGCCGCCCTCTCGCAGGCGGTGCGGCCGTCGTCCGTGCGCCAGAATATTTCCAGTTCGGGAGGAAGGACTTCACGATGAGAATCCACGGGGAATATCGTAATGCCGCGCCCGTGAAACTGTCGAGCGAATGAAAAGGCGCCCTAAAAACCTGGAGCTGTGGCCGCGCTAGAAAATCCCGAGCGGGCGGAGGGCTCCGCCAGCGGCCTGCATTTTCCCACTTTGGGGCGGCCCCATGAGAGAACAACCCGGCTGCGGCGAAGCACGTCCCCGCTGGCCGATATGGCGGTTTCTCGACCAGCCATTTGAGGGAGGTCACCATGAAATTCAGGCGCAGGATGCCAGAATTTCATGGTAGCCTCTTAATGCGAAGCTCATCGCTACAGGCGGCAGAAGTTCATCGCCATGTCCAATTACCACCCGCCTAACAGCCTGTTGAAATACTCAGCCATGCCGCGCGAGAGCTCAGTGGGCTGGATGGCAAGGCGCGTGCGACGCGCAGCCCCGCAGCGGGCTGTAAGGAGCGTGCAACGCCGCCAGATGGCCCACTGCGCTCGCGCCCTCCGGGTTGCGTCGCTTTTCGGCTTCTCCTGCGTTGCTCGTCAGTTGCAGACCACTGCGGGTATGCGCCTTCCTCGCGCCTTGGAGAAGCCGAAAAGCGAGAGCAACGCGGCATGGCTGAGTATTTCAACAGGCTGCTAAGGAAACACTGATTAAAACGGCATGTTCACGATTCGGGCGATTGTAGGACGACCGCCTCGGTTGTCGCGGCGGGACGCTCACTCTGGCAACCGAGGCGGTCGCCCTACAATTTTATCCGTCCGTCACACCCTTTGGCGAAAGATAACGATTAAACAGCGTATTCCCTAAATACGAACCTCAGACAGAGAGCTTCCTCGTTACGCCGGCATCTTCCCATGGCAAAGACCCCCGCTACCCGGAAGGTTTAGCCGCTGAGAGATGCGCGTTTTTGCTTTTCTCTCAAGACCGCCGCGGTAAGTTTGCCTTGATGGCGACCCTTACGGAGACGGATATTCAGCCGGTCCCCTTGACGAGGACAGACAACGGCGGGTGGCGAATCGAAGGCACGCGCATTCCCCTGGAGAGGGTCATTATGGCGTTTCGCGGGGGGGCTTCGGCGGAGAGCATCGTTGAGCAGTTTCCGTCGCTGGGCTTGTCCGCCGTGTATGCCACGATTGCCTATTACCTGACCCATCGGGCGGAGGTGGATGACTTATGTCGCCGGAAGCGATGAGGATTGGCAGGACGCGCGACTTGAGGCGGAGCGGCGCCATCCTGACAACGCGGAGTTCAAGGCTCGATTGCTTGGCCAGCGGCGGTCTTTTTCATGAAAAAGTTATAATGTCATTGACATTTCCGGCAACTTCTGATTTAACTCCTCGACTGTCCATGGCCGCTCTCCTGATTTCCCCTGCTAATCGGACGCCTCGCCATCCGCCGCGGGACCCGCAACAAGGCGTTACAGTAGCGCGCGGTTTGGTTTGAGACGATTTCCGATTGGTTTGGGATGAATCGTCACCATGCGGCGTTGATCAGCTCGAAGTTCGTCTGAGCCGCGGCCTCTGGATCGGCCGCGGTGGATAGGTCGAACAGGGCAATCCCCAGCGCGCTTGCAATGACGCTGAAATTGGCCTGCAAGGCTCCTGGAGCGGCGTCCTCATCCACCGCGGGCACGTTGGTCGGCGGGAGGCTGAGATTGAATCGGGCGGCGATCAGACCGAAATTGCGATCACAAAGCGACGCCGGGTCACACGCGCCGTAAATCTGGCTCAATTGCGAGGGGGCCATCCAGTTTGCGACCATGGTTCAGGCAAGGGTAACGGTCTGTTCAAGCCATGCCAGCGATTTTAAGCCGCGCCGGCGTCCGAAAACCTGAACGCGGAACGTGGCCGGGTGACCCCCGAAGTCTGCCGCGAGGTCCGCGGCTGCGTAAGTCGCGCTGTTGGCGCCCGGATCCACGTTGATCTTGCGCACCACGACGCCTGCGGCCGTGAGCATCTTCACCTTGTGGCTGAGCTTGTCGTCATAGTAGACATCCTCCCAGCTCTCAAAAAAGCCGTGCCGCCGCCACGAGGCAGCCTTCCAGGCAATCACCACGTCAGCGCCGGCGCTATAAGTCGGCGAGGTGCCATCGTCGTTGATCTTGAGATTGATCGGCGGCAGCGGCCGCGCCGTCCGATTAACGAGCACCACGTCCACCTCTGCCGACTCGGCCAGGTCAAGCGTTGCCTTGGCGGTGGTCGTGGCAACCTTGAAGCGGATCGTGTCGCCCCGGTCGTAACTTTCGTCGGTGAAAGCCTTGAGGTTCTTGCGCGGGATGATTGCCACCTCTGCGCCGGCGTTGTGCAGGGCGGTGACGGTGTCGTAGCAGCCACGCCGAAGGCCGACCAGACGCGCCTGCGTCGGGCTCACGATCTGCGCATCCTGGTAGGCAATGATCTCGTCATCCACGAACACGAGAAGGCGCATTTTCTCGCGGCCGTGTTCGTTGGTTACTTCGAGGTCGAGCGGCCCATCGGGTCCGGGAAAGGTGACCAACATCCCAGCGCCGTCATCGTCCAGCGTGCGCTTCAAGCCAACGGGCGCCGCAAGGGTGCCATAGATGCAGAATTTGCGAGAATGAGTCACCTCGTCGTACGTCTCACCGTCCTCCGACGAATAGACGAGCATCCGCACGTCAAGACCGCTTGCGCGCGCAATCAGCGGCGCAAGGTGCGGCTGGGATTTGTCGGCGCCTGATGGCACCAAGGGGAACGGCAGCTCGATGAAACGCTGGTAAAGCGGCGGCAGCGGGGAGATTTCCGGTTCATCGGGCCGGGGCGGATAATCCGGGGTGTACGGCAGGATGTTGCTGTAGTAGCCATCGGCGCGCAAACTCAGTTGCACGGCCTGGCTTCGGTCGCTTTCCACCTTGCGGCTAATGACGCGTGCAATCGTGGTCTCAAGATAGTCCGCGTAGGTCAATCGAACGAAGTCGCCAGGCTCAATTCCCGCGCCCGCTTCCTTGCGGATATTGATGTCTTTGGCCTCCATCCAAGGCACGCTTTGCAAGCGAGCTGCGTAGGTCGCCATTTGCAGCGCGTAGTCGCGCTTGGTCACCCAGGGCCGGTCGAGCGAAGTTGTCAGAGGTTCGCCGACGATGCGCCGGTTTGCCTGGTCAATGAAGAGCTCCGAGTTGTCGGCAAAATCGTTATCGCGGTCCGTGTAATTCACGGTGATCTCATTGACGGTGTCGCGCCAGCTTTGCGAGACCGGGTCCGGCGGGTCCAGAAGCTCGTACTCGCCGAGAAGCGGAAGCGAATTAGGATCGCCGGTAAACTGCCGAGCCAGGCGCAGCACGAGGCGGCCGCCGTTGGCTGGGTCCGGGGCTAACCATCCGTCGAAGTATTCGCAAAAGTGCGCCATTATCTCGCGGGCATCCGACTCGCGATCAATCAACGGACTGAAGGCGACGATCTCTCCGCGGAGCTGCGCGGCGGCGGCATCCCAGCCGGCCACGTCCAGTGCATCGGCGGCATTCCAGCCAAGGCCGGTTCGCTCATCCGTGAGGAGCTCGATCATGGCGTGCGCCGGATTGCAGTCGCTGTCCCAATCGGCCACGGTGGCCAGCCCGGTGTTCTTTGGCCTGCGAAACAAGACGACCTCCACGTTGGGCGCCGTGGTCGTGTCCTGTCCGAAGTAAAGCTGATTGAAAACGATGTAGCACTGCCCTCGATAAGCCGGGTGGCTGTGAGCGCCGAGGATCGGATCAATGGGCTGCGTCTCGGTGCCCCAATAGAGGATCGCAGAGCCGCGGCCGTCGATGTCGATGGGGGTGCTGTCGCTGCCCTCGGTGCGCGTCAGATTTCCGCTCCACACGAGGTTGTTATCCATCCAAATTTGAGTGATTGCATCGACCATGCCGACGCAGAGCAAACCCGCACAGTCGGCGTAATACTTGTGGCCGCTGACGGTCTCTTTGCCGCCCTTTCCTGCGCCCGTTTTCACCTCTTTGGAGACCTGCCGATAAGCCGGCCCCAGCCACGTCAGCGCGAACCGCTGAATGCCGGCGAAGTAGCGCAGGACGACGCCCTGCTCGTTGGTGGCGATCATCGCTGGGGGCGTACGTCTTGACCTTCGGTTCCACCACGTCTCCGGAGGAGAGCGCAAGCACGCTGGGGAACGTTAACTGACCGGACGTTGAAGCCGCGGCGACCGTGATGGCGGTGCCGGGGCGTTCCACCCCGCCGCCGTCGTACAAAGCCACGATGATTTCCGAGCCGGGATCGGGCGCTTGCACGTCCATTTCCAAACCCGTCCACGTTGTCGCGCCGGGCGCCGTGTATTTGCCGAGCGATTGACCGGCGATCACGTTGCCTTCAAGCGCGAAGGTTATGCCGCCTCCGCCTGTGGAAGTCGCAACCGGGTCGCTGCCAGGCGCGGCGTCGCTGTCGATAACCAGCGCGCGAATGAACTGCGCTTCGAGCGGGGTCTGCGCCTGCGAGATTTTGATGGGCAGGATGACATCCAGCTCAAATTGCGCGCTCAAAAGCTGGCCATAAAGCTGCGTCTTGCGCAAAGCGAGAATGGACGCGTAATCGTTAGACAAGATGATGGCCTGACAGTCGGAATCGGGACGTAGGAAGAAACTCATAGAAATTAGGCTTGGATGTTGAATGCGAGACGGGCTTCGAGGTTGACGTGATAAACAAGTTGCGGGTCGGTGGAGACGAGCGTGAAGGGCGTTTCAGTGAGCTGGAAACGAGCGATGGAGCCCTTGCCGTTTCCAACGGCGTGCGGCCGCAGGTGGAGGATGCGCATTGTCGCCTTCACCAATTGGAGCGCGGAAATTTTGGAACCAGTCGCGCCTTGGTTGAGCGTCACGTTTTCGCTGATCTGCACGACGATCGGCAGAACGAGATCAAGAACAGGCGTCACCGGGTCCGGCAGCTTTCCGACTGGCGTTACGATGACCGCCGAAATGCCGAGCTGGGCAAGCGCCGTCTCGATTTTGCTTTCGATGTTGCCGATGCGCTCTGTCAGCACCGTGACGGCCTTTTTGGGCGCGGGCGGAGTGAAGGCGGCGTCGGCCTGCAAGAACGCGGCCGCGTTGTCCTGGAGCTGCACAAATTCGTCATCGCTCATGGCGCGGCGCCCTCCTTTCGCTCCCACTCGCGCTGCAGGTAGTCGCCCGCGGCCGCAAGCGCCGGCGCGGTCATCTTCTCTTCTTCCGGGATCACGCTCGGGTCTGCCTTTTGCGTGACGCTGCGCTTTAGCCAGAAGACCACTTGCGGCCGTCCATCCTCGCGCGGCACGGTCCGCAACGAGCGCACCTTTTTTGCGCGCGGACTTCCCTTGTAGGTGACCGCGCCAGGCTTTGCTTCGACGAGCGCGCCGTAGTCCAGCTTCGGAAAGAAAATGAAGCGCAAATTCGTGAATTCGCTCGCGCGGCGACCCATCGCTTGCGGCACGGCCGGGATCGTCAGGAACTTCTTCCCGCTGCCGCTGGAGCCCGCGGTGATCGTGCCGCCGTAGTACCTTTGCGCGATGCCCGCTTGCGCGATGCCCACGGTGAAACCGTCCTCTGCAATGTTCGGTTGTTGCACCGACCGCGAGGCCATTCCGTAGTAGTGAACGCCCACTGAGGAACGATGGCGCGACGCATCCAATTCCACGAAGTGAGCCTTGAGCACGCCGACTACGGCGCGGCCCATGACCGTGCGCACGTCGCGGCGGCCGAGCGCATCGAGAACGCGCTCATTGGCGGGTGTGACTTCGTCCCGGAGATTGATGCTGAGGCCGCTATTTGCCATGGCTAGTTGCGCCCTCCCAGGTAAGGACGCGTGTTGCTCGCGGAGGGATGCAAAACCCCCTCGTCGTCCAGGTAACAACCCTCGCGCTGGAGCTCCTCCAAAAGCGCCGCGTCGAACTGATCGGAGCGGGCGCCGGCGTCCTTGGCAAAGTTGCGGTCCTGCGGTGCAATCTGCGTGTCGCGATCAATGAGGCCGAGGGCCATCGCTTCGGCGCGATCCACGTCGCGCACGTCCATCCCGCTGTTGTAGTCGAACGGTGGATAAGGCGTACCGAATCGCGAGATCGCTTCCCAGATTGGATCGTTCTTCAGCGCGATCATGCGACCGCCGGCGCTGAGTGTTCCGCCCGCATCCTGCCAGCGAGCGATCCAGTCGCGAGGCACCGCGCGGGACTCAGCGCGATAGAGTTCCTGGGCGGGCCACTGGTCAAGAATTGCCGGGTCCTGGCCTTGCTTCCACGAGCCATAACCTTGCGCGGCTTGGTTCTCCATGTTGATGCGCAGATTCAAGCGCGCATCACTGCGCAGATCGGTCAACGTGCCTTCCTCGTCGGGATCTTCCGGCGCGTAGTCAATGCTATCGAGGTAGGCGCCCAACTTCGCGCGCACCGTGGCCGCATCGGTGTGGCCGGCGAGCATCTCGTCAAAGAGGCCGGCGCCGTATTGCAAATAATCGGCGTTGGTGGTCTGAGCGCTAAAGTGCGACCGCTCGCGCAACTGCACGCCCACGCGAGCGAGCTGCGCCGAGGTCATCGACGTGGGCAGGACGTGCCGAGCCGCCCGGCTTTGCACCGCCTCTGCAAACGTGACTGGAGCTCCGAAGATCATTGCTGAGAAAAGCGGGGCCGTTCCGGGCAATGGTGCTCGGCAGGGTGAACTACATTCGTGAAACCCTCCCGCAGACCGAAGCGGTGAAAGGAGCAGAGTGGACACACGCCGGGGAACCTTGCCTCGAAGTCCTGAAGCGTCTCGCTTGCGGTCGGAAAGTAACGCTTGCGGCAACGACGCACGCGGGCGACCAAGCGTGAAAGGATTGGTATTGTCATAGGGCTCGCTCTTAAACGCCGTCGAGTGATGCGCCGGTGAGGGTGCGGCCTGCGGTGACAAGTGAGATCGGGCCGCCTTGCTGTACCGTCTCAACTCCGAGCGGATCGTTGGGCATGCTCACCTTGAGATCGCCGCGCATGACCTGGTTGAGTTCCGACTCCGCGCGATCCGCCTGGCGCTTCTGTTCGTCGCTGAGGCGCAGGGCAATTGCGAGCCGCGTGGACATCGACTCCAAGACGCTCAGCGCGCCGGGCGCGACGTACTCACGCAGCGCCGGCTGCAGGTCGGGATTGTGGAACGTGCCGGGCTCTTTGGTGGAAGAGAACGGAACACGCGCGACGCGCACGGCGGCGTCCGGCGTGGCGCCGCGGAACGGATCTCCGAAATCCGTAAACACGACGAGATTCGCCAACGTGCCGTGAGGCGTCTGGTCAACGCTCAGGATGATAGCCGGCCGCACCTGGCCGGTGAGAGGCCGGGTGATGACGGCCGCGACGCCGGCAATGGCCGGAGTGGCGGGACGTTGCGAGACGAAGGTCTGACTGCCTTCGTCGATCAGAGGAACATAGAGGACGATTTTCATAATAAATAGCAGAGGCTTGAAGTGAATTAGGCCGTGGCGATGTTGAGCTGGCGCAGGCCGAGGCTGCCAATGATGTACTCGCGCGAGTAGTGCTCGACCGTGATTTCAACGAACTTGTTGAACTCCTGAACGTAGACCCGGTAGTAGCCTTGCGCCGTCTTATAGACGAAGCGCTTAATGTTAGAAGGATCGTCTTTCATCTGACCCTTCCTCGCGTTGTAGACCAACACGATGGCGCCCAGGATGTCCGCCTTCGGGCCCACGCCGTTGCCGTACACCGCCTCGCTGACAACCAGCGCGTCGAGCATCAGGCGCATGCGGACCTGCTCCGAGGTATCCGCTCCGCGCATGAAGGCGGCCGCGTTGCCGGCGTTGGCTTCGTACGCCTGCGCGCGGTCATCCCACGCGGTGCCGCCCATGACCATGATGTTGGGCCGCAGGCCGCTATCGGCCTTGGCGGCGCGGAGCTGGGCGCGGAGATCGCCGTCCGGGTTCGTGCCTGGATTCCAGACGAGGTTCGCCTGGGTCGCGGCAGCCGAGAGCCCCGCCACCGCGCGGCGAAGATCGTTGCGCGTGAGCCGCGCCATCAGATAGCCGGTGTACCGCTCCTGCCAATCGGTCCCGAGCTGATCGTCATTATCGACGCGCATCGTGAGCCCTTTGTTGAACACACGGCCGTCCACCTCGCGGCCGGTGTATTCCACGCGCTTGAAGGCGCTGCCGATCGGGCGGATGTCATCCAGTTCCGATAAGAACGCTTCCGCGTTGTCGGCCGCCTTGAACGTGAACCGCTCCGGGCTGTCGATCGACGGCGCGATTTGTTCGAGCAGCGCATCGAGATTATCCGGGTCGCTCCAGCCCTGCGTGTACGCAGTCAGCGGCGTGGAATAATTGTTCGCGATAAACCGCGAATCGTTGGCGGCATAGATGATGCCGGATTGCGTTGCGCCGTGGCCGGGATCGCCGACAAGCGGTGCGGTGAGGAGGCCGAGCAGATTCACGGCGGCCGCAGTTTTCGAGGGACTTCTTTTCATGGGATTGGGGCGACTAAAGGATGGTGGTTGGCGGTTGGTTATGGTGGGGCGATCCGATTAGGTGAGGACGCGCGGAATGGGCGGGCACGGCGCGTACTCGGCGACACCGCCAGCCGCGCAGCTCGTCAGCACGCGGCCGAAGGGGTAGTAGGTGCCAGGCGCGGCGCCGGCGAGCTTGCCGGCGCGGGCGTTGGCGGCCGGGATGAGCTCGTCATCCTGGACGACGTTGACGTTGACCCGCACCAGGCGCGTGCCGGCCGCGCCGGCGTGCAGAGCCAGATTGATCGGATCATGCCTTGACCAGCTCCCTCCCGTGATGACGGCGGCGGTAGGCGGTGCGGCGAGCGGTCATGCGCTCGATCTGACTGCCCCAGGCGGCATCGCAGCGGGCCGCTTCTGCCTCCGTTGCCGTGTCGAAAAGTTTGTATCCCGGACTGCCTGGCCAGGAGAGCACGGCGCCATCCGCTGCCTCAGCAATCGCGCGGATTCGGCGCTCGTTCCATCCCGGCAATCCGTTCTCGGCCGCCAGCCGCGCCAGCTCGCCCGAACTCATCCACCCCGGATCGGCCGCCTCGCTCAACAACAGGCAAAGCCACTCGACATCCTCCGCGCTGATGCGCGGCGGGTCGATGCTCTCGCGGAGCGGCAAGGCGAGTTGGGAGTCCATTAGCTTTAGGTCAACCGCAGCGGACGCTGCGCATCATTTACAGCGGGGCGAATCTGCGTTTCGCGACCACGTCGAAAACCGCTCATCAGCGCGCCTTCGTTGCGACGCACTTTGGCCAGGACAACGCGCTTCGTTTTGTACCGTAAATCCCTGAACTCTTCGCGGCGGCGTTCTTGATCGGCAGCCACGATGGCAAGCCGGCTGTCCTCAAGAATCAATTGCTCTTCTGCGCCGTCGAGTTGGTGATGGATTCCGTAAAACCAGCCTGCGACGAAGTTTTTTCGGATCGCTTCGGAAGCCTTCCTCGATCGGGCTTTCTCGAACTCGCGCAAATGCCGCCGACACGTTGCGGCGAGAAACTTATGCACATACTCGGCGACAATGCAGTCACTCTCGGCGCCAAAGAAAATCACGTGCGGCCGACTGGTGAGCACGGATACGTGGAAGATTACCCCAGTGTCGTCGGCGATCTCGGTGCGCATCGTTTCGTCAAATTCCTCCACGGTGAAGTCGCCGGGAAAATCGATGAACGGCTGAGCCCAGTTATCGGGGTTCAAAAAGAGGCGGAGGATGCGGGGTTTCAACGCTTCGCCTCCGCCGTGGGGATTTGCTCGATGTCCCGCAGGAGCCGCGCGCTGATGCGGTGGCCGTTGAGAACAGCGTTGAGGTGCTGGTAGCAGACGTTGAGCCTCTTGGCGGCGCGGCGGTTACTCCACCCGCGCGCTTTGAGCGTGACTTTGGCTAATTCGCGAGAGAACATGAGCCATACGGTTAATGAAACTCTTGGCTCATGTCAAATAATAATGAAGCGATTGGCTCATTTTCAGCCAACCTCCGGCGTCTGATGACGCTCCGTGGCGTGAATGATGTCGAGTTGGGGCGGGTTGTGAAGGTTTCCCACACCGCGATTGGAAAGTACCGTAAGGGTCGGCTCCCACAGGCCGATGTCCTGAGCAGGCTTGCTCGCTTCTTTGAGGTCTCGATCGATGAACTCTTTCACGGTCGCGATCCGCTCGACTCGCTGAAGCGCGCCGCGAAAACCGCCAAAGCTCATCAAGGATCAGATGACGAACGGCAAGAAGTCTTCCTCCATGAAGCGTCTCGCGAGGCATGGGAGCAGCGAGCCTTAGAAGCAACCAAGCGGCTGAGGCGATTTCAGGCCGCCATTGCCTCCGTCCTTGCTGAGTTTACCGAACATCCGGACCCACTGAGTTCTCCACAGACCTCGCGCCGCAAAAGCCGCGACATCAAGGAGGTGAGCCTCTCCATCTACGGCAACCTCCCCGCCGGCTGGCCCCAGGATCGCGAGGCGACTCAGCAGCCTACCCGGAAAGTTAAAGTTCCGGCCGGCAAATACCCCAAAGGCGCCTTTGGGTTGGAGGTCCGCGGAGATTCCATGAACGCGGCCAAGCCGGAGCCGATCTGCGATGGTGACGTGGTGGTGCTCGTCAGCCCGGAAAAACGAGAACCCAGAAGCCGCGACATTGTCGCCGCTTTGATCGATGGTGGAACAACGTTGAAGCGGCTGATTAACGGAGATCAACCGGCCCATTTGGTAAGCGAGTCCACCGATCCATCCTTCGGCATGATCACCCCCATGCACGATTTAATCATTCAAGGCGTGGTCATCGGCAAACTTTCGCCTTGATCGTTCTCGGGGGAACTTACACAAATTATGGGATGCCTCATTTTCTTGATGATCCTTCCGGTCGCCTTGATCGTTGGATTGATCTCTGGTGCCTTTAACTCCGCCCGGCAGGGGCAGCTCGCCTCCCAAGCAAAGAGCGATGCCGAAGCAAAGGCTCTTGGAATTCGGATGTACTTTGACAATCTACGTGATTTTAAGATCACCCACCGCTGGTTTGGTCGCGACCTTAACCGGTCGATTGCGTTGGACGAAGAATCTGGCCTGATCTGTATGGTTGATTCGTCGGCCGTGCCGATTCATCACGGAACCTACTTCGCAGCCGACTTGCTAGAAGCGGCCATTTATCAGTTGAGGACTTTTACTTTGATGCGCAGCTCAACGAATGGGTAAATCTGAGTCTTCTGCCCGTTTGATGAAAATTCGCGGTCGTACAGCGCTGGAGCGCAACGCCAGAAGTCCCTGAGTTGGCACGATGCGCAAAAGCAAGCGCAGCGGTGGGTCGACAGCCTTCAACTCACTCGTGAGCACCGCGGCAAGTTTCTCGACCTCACGGAGCAAGCTAAGTCGCTAAAGCAGGAGCCCACGATTCGCCTGATGGTGATCCGTGCCGCCCGCCGCATCCTGCGGGCTCGCGGCATCGAGTGCAACCTGCCCGACGACTAAGAGCGACTCAGCTTTTCAGCGATCCAGCGCGCCACCGGCGGGCAGACGGCGTTTCCGGCAGAGTATCGGCGGGCAAGATTGGGTCCATCCAGTCCCCAGGGAAGCCCGAGTACCTCAATCCTTCTCTGCCGCTCAGCCATCTCACGCCATCCGTCCGGGTGAGCGACGAAATTCTCACCGCCGAGTTGCATTCGGCACGCTGCGTTGAGCGCCAATAGAGTGTAGCCAGGCCACCGATCTGCCGGGCGTGACTGCTCGACCGGAGCAAGCGAGCTAGGTATTGCCTCCACTGGCTCGGCATCAGCCAGGTACTCCAGTGAGGGGTAACGTCCACGACCGGCGACCAGGAAAATCCGCCGGCGTCTCTGGGGGAGGCCGAAATGCTGAGCATCAAGCACTCGCCAGAATCCCAGATACCCGCTGTCGGCAAGCTCAGCGAGGACACGCTCAAAGTCGCGGCCACCCTGCGAATGGAGCAGCGCCTCGACGTTCTCAAACACCAGCCAAGCGGGCTGTACTTCCCGAACGATGCGGATGGCCTCGAAAAAGAGCCCGGAGCGGGCTCCGTCAAGGCCGTGGGGCCGCTTGTTGCGCCCGCGGCCGCCCGCGTTGCTGATGTCCTGGCACGGGAACCCGGCCGCGATGCAATCGACCCCGGCGAGGTTGTGAGCGCCGCAGTCCCGCACGTCGGCGAAGAGCTGGGCGCCGGGAAATCGGTAAGCAAGCAGAGCCCGGTTGGTGGGGTTGATTTCGACTTGCCAGGCGGTTCGCCACCCTGCCCTGCTCGAATCCAAGGTCAAAGCCGCCGATACCGGCAAAGAGGCTGCCGAGGGTTTTCTGGCCGATTGTTGCCGCGACGGATGGCGCGGGGATGATGCAGGGCGCTTCAGTCAACCCGCGGGTGGGGTTGCGGCCGCGCGCTGATAAGGGTGGAAGTGGTCACGCAGAGCAGCGTGTCACCCGGTAATCCAGCGGCAACGGGAGAAAGTGTGCCTGGCGAAGATTTCTCGCTTGCAGAGCGGCTGCAATGCATCTGCCTTCGCGTGGATACCCGTCCCAAACCTCTCGGAAATGGCTTATTGGCCTCAACACCCACCCCAAAGCCACGCGCCGGGAATTATTCGTTGTAAGTGCCACATCCCCAGCGATGCCCGCCTTTCTCCCTTGTTTCCCGGCCTTCCCAAACCGATCTGGAGACAGTATTACGATACGTAACCAGACCCTCTTTTTTTTGAAAAAATCAGCCTGCGCACGGACCTCAGCGCTTCTCCTCGACGCAGGCACTTGCGCGTCAGGGCGCATGGCCGCATGAATGACCACGCCATGACCTCCTCCCTCGTTCCCGTTCCTAATTTCATTGCCGGCGAATGGCGCGCCGTTTCCGGCCGGGAGACGACGCCCGTGTTCAACCCGTCGCGCGGCGAGGTGATCGCCGAGACGCCGCTTTGCGACGCGGCGACCGTCGATGAGGCGGTCGAAGCCGCCGCCGCCGCATTCCCGACATGGGCGGAGACGCCGCCCACCGAGCGCGCGCGGGTGCTGTTTCGTTTCAAGATGTTGCTCGAGGATGCGTTCGATGAATTGGCAAAGCTGGTCACGCGCGAGCACGGCAAGACGCTCGTCGAGGCGCGGGGGAGCATCCGGCGCGGGATTGAGATGGTGGAGTTTGCCTGCGGCGTGCCGTCGCTCCTGATGGGCGAGCTGTTGCCCAACATCGCGCGCGGGATCGACTGCGAAGCGGTGAAATTGCCGCTGGGCGTTTGCGCGGGCATCACCCCGTTTAATTTTCCCGCGATGGTGCCGCTCTGGATGTATCCAGTGGCGATCGCGTGCGGCAATACCTTCGTGCTCAAGCCCAGCGAGAAGGTGCCGCTCTCGGCGATTCGCATCGCGGAGTTGCTCGACCAGGCGGGGTTGCCCAAGGGGGTGTTTAACCTGGTTCACGGCGGGCGGGAGGTCGTCGACGCCCTGCTGACGCACAAGAAGGTGCGCGCAATTTCGTTTGTCGGGTCCACGCCGATTGCCCGCTATATCTATGAGACCGGCACGAAGAACGGCAAACGCGTGCAATCCAACGGCGGGGCGAAGAATTTCGTGTTCATCATGCCGGACGCCGATGTCGACCAAAGCGTGCGCGGGGTGACGGAAGCGGCTTTCGGTTGTGCGGGCGAGCGTTGCATGGCGGGGTCGACGGCGGTCGTGATCGGCGGCGCGGCGAAGACGTTCCTGCCGCCGCTCATCGACACGGCGCGCACGATTCAGGTCGGGCCGACGGACGTTGCGGCGCAGCCGCAGATGGGGCCCGTCATCACTCGCGCGCACTGTGATCGCGTGCAAGAGTTGATCGAGATCGGGGTCAAAGGCGGAGCCAGGCTCGCGACAGACGGGCGCGGCGTCAAAATCGCAGATGCGCCTAACGGATTTTTCCTCGGCGCCACGATTCTCGACGAGGTGCAGCCCGGCTCGCAGATTTCGCGGGAGGAAGTGTTCGGGCCGGTGCTCAACGTCATGCGCTTCGACGATCTCGACGCGGCCATCGAGGCGGCTAACCAGTCCGCCTACGGCAATGGCGCGTCGATCTTCACGCGGTCAGGGCGGGCGGCGCGGGAA
>CAXUAZ010000076.1:0-17406 GCA_964249195.1 uncultured Chthoniobacterales bacterium | reverse complement strand
CTTGACCGCAACCCGTTCCTTGTCTCTCAATAAAGCCCCGCTGCCCCAATGACCATCTTTTCGCGCGTCTTCCTGATCACGATGTTCGGCCTCTGCGGCCTCCACGCGGCAACTCCGCAACCGGAAACCCAACTCCTCACCAACGCCAACGTCCTCCCGCTTGCGATCGATCCCGACTTCCAGATCCGCAAGGTAAAACAATTCTTCCTTGGGGCCGAGCGCAACGCCAAGGCCAAGCAAACCGAGGAAGCCACCCTCGCCTTCGAGCGCAAACGCCTTCTTTATGGCGCGATCACCGGCAACGACGTCCGCAGCCGTTACGGCGACTATTTTACCTTCTTCTGGCGGGCCAAACGGCAGGCGGATCTGACTCTGCGCCTCGAATACCGCCAGCAAAACATCGCCGCTTACGTCCAGGCGCGCGAAGTGGAGTACCCCGGGGTCAAGGGCGCTCGCAAAACCAGCCTGTGCGTGACGGGCGACGATTATCTCCAGCAAGGGCAGATCACGGCCTGGCGTGTGCTACTGATTGAGAATCATCGAACAATCGTCGCGTTCTCCCAGTCTTACCTTTGGCGATAGGACCGGGCCGCTCCTTCACCGGCTCCGAAACCGCCCGAATATTGACCCGGCCCCCTTCCGACGCTAACTTCCTCTCCCCCGCAGACGTGAATCCTTCTCCTTCGATCCTGGTCGGTTGTAACCAGAAAGTTGTCTGTATCCGCGTCCAGGGCAAAGGCTCGTTCCAGAATAGCCCGGGCGTGAAAACCTTCGCCACGGCGATGATCAACCGGGGCCATCGGGAATTCGTCGTCGATCTCGGCGCCTGCCCGGTGATGGACTCCACCTTCATGGGGACGCTCACGGGCGTGGCCCTGCGCTTGCGCGAACTGGGGCACGGCGGCTTGCACGTGGTCAACTCGAACGAACGCAACGTCGATCTTTTGCAAGGATTGGGGCTGGACCAAATTCTCTCCCTGGAGCTAAATGGCGCCGAACCCAATTGCGAAGAAGCCGGGCCGCACTCCGAGGATGAAATAGCGCTGCTGGTCGAGCCGCTCGGGAAACGGGAAATGACGGAAAACATGATCGCCGCCCACCAGGCGCTCGTCGATGCCGACCGGCAGAATTTCACCAAGTTCAAGGACGTGATCGAGTACCTCAAACAGGATCTAAAACAGGGGGAATCCCTCGATTAGGCAGCCATGCTGGTCAACGTGATCCTGGGGCTGTGGGTCCTGACGGCAGCGAGCTTTTATTGGTACTACCGGCGCCAGAAGCGCGGGCGGCGTTCGCTGCAGAAAAAGCTCGACGATTTGACCATCGAGGAAACGCGCGTCTTCGATTTCCTGCACGGGTTGGGCTCGGCGTTCGTGGATGCGGTGCGCACCACGGAGTTGCACCGGTTAATCGTCGAAGGCGCCTCGCGCATCCTGGAGGCGCACGGCGGGGCGCTTTACCTCGCGGATCGCACCCAGGCGATGCTGATCCCGACCTTCATTTCCAAAGGCTGCCCGCCGCTGGTGGCGGTGCCCGATCACATCCTCAAGCAGGCCGAGACGACCCCGCAGGCGCTCGACAGTTACCTGCGATTGCACCCGCTCCCGCTCCAGGGCGAGGATGGCATCCTGAGCAGCGTCTGGAAGAACAAGCAGCCGCTCTTTTTGCCGGCGGCCGATCAGGATCCGCGGCTTTCGGCGTTGAAAGACACGGCGCTGCGGACCGAATCCGCCATCGCTGCGCCACTCATGTACGCGGGGATGAATCTTGGCGTGCTCGCGCTCGCCAACGGCCCGATGAGCAGCCCGTTTACCCGGACGGACTTCGAGGTTTTCAAAGCCATCGCGGAGCAATCGGCCTTCGCGTTGTACAACGCCATCGTGTACTCCGAGGTCCACGAGAAAAAACGGCTCGACCGCGATCTGGAAATCGCGCGGGACATCCAGCGCATCCTGTTGCCGTCGACCTCGCCCGAGGTCAAAGGCTTTGAGATCAGCGGGATCAACATTCCGGCGCGGCAGGTCAGCGGTGATTATTTCGATTATATCACGGTCGATCCAGAGCATTTCGGGATCGTGATCGCGGACGTGTCGGGCAAGGGCGTACCGGCATCGCTGATCATGGCGATGTGCCGCAGCGTGCTGCGCAGCCAGGCGCCCAACAACGCGAGCCCGGCCGACGTGTTGAGCAAGGTCAACCGCCAGCTCTTTCCCGACATGAAGGAGGACATGTTCATCAGCATGGCCTATGTCATTCTCGATCACGTCAACGGCCAGGTGACGCTCGCGCGGGCGGGTCACGACGCGCCGTACCTGTACTCGGCGGCGACCAAGAAGGTGACAAAGATCAGCCCGCCCGGGATGGCGCTGGGCGTTGACAGCGGGGGGGTGTTCGATAGACTCACCGGAAATCGCACGGTCGAGTTGCAGCAGGACGACTGTCTCGTGTTGTACACCGACGGCGTGACGGAAGCCTTGGACAAGAACGGACTGGAATTTGGCGTGGAGCGCATGACGGCGAACATCATCGCGGGCGCCCCGGAGGGCGCCGCCGCGATCATCAAGCGGCTCACCGACGACCTGCGCGCCTTTTCCGGCGCGCAACCTCAGAATGATGACATCACCTTGATCGTCATCCACAAGCTATGAACACTCCCGAGAATACGACCACGCAGATCGACGGCAAGCCGGTGGCGCCAGAAGGCGAAGGCGACACGCCGTTTGTCGAGCAGCCGAGCCAAGAGTCCGAGCCGGAAGATCCGATCGCCAAGCTGCAGGAGGAGGTGAAGCAATTGCGCGACCAGTCCCTCCGGGAGCGCGCCGAGTTCGACAACACGCGCAAGCGTCTCCAGCGGGATAAGGAGGAGGCGATTGGCTTTGCAAATTCGCGTCTGCTGGAGCGATTGCTGCCGGTGCTCGACAATTTTGAGCTGGGTCTTAGCGCAGCCCGGCAGTCGGCGGGAGATTCTGCGATTGTCAGTGGCATGTCGATGGTGCAGAAGCAGTTGGAAGATTTTTTACGCGAGCAGGGATTGCAGCCGATCGATGCGGTCGGGCAAAAATTCGACCCCAATCAGCACGAGGCGCTGGGCGAGGAAGCCGCGCCGGACGTGCCGGAGGGGCATGTGGTTCGCCAGTTGCGCAAAGGGTACAAGCTCAAAGATCGGCTTCTCCGGGCGGCGAACGTCTTTGTTTCCAAAGGCCAGGCATAACTGGAGGGATGCCCTCCGTGGCGTCCCGGTCAGCAGAAGGTCTCACGCAGAGACGCAGAGACGCAGAGGAAAGACAAGAATGCATTGTCTCTGCCTTTTCCCCCTTTGCGGCTTTGCGACCTTAGCGCGAGGCTCTTCTTCGTCTGATGGTCCTGCGGCGCCTTCGCCCAAGAGGAAGCGGCAGTAGGGCCTCGCGCAAAGGTCGCAAAGCCGCAAAGGGGGGAGAAGACAAAGGCATGGATTGCTTCTGCCTCTGCGTCTCTGCGCCTCTGCGTGAGATTATTCCGGAGTTTGGTATGCAGGTGAGAGCCAGAGTTTGAACTTCACGCCTTCTGTGGTAGGGAGAAGGCCGCTTGCTGCGAACCGCATGGCTACGACAAAACGCGATTATTACGAGGTGTTGGAGGTGACGCGCACCGTCACCGCAGACGAACTCAAAAAATCCTACCGCAAACTCGCGGTCAAACACCACCCCGACAAAAACCCCGGCGACGCCAAGGCGGAAGAGCAGTTCAAGGAACTCGGCGAGGCGTACGATGTCCTCAGCGACCCCGACAAGCGGGCCGCCTATGACCGGTACGGCCACGCCGCCTTTGCTCAGGGCGGCGGCGCAGCCCGGGGCGCTGATCCGTTCGACCTGTTCCGCGAGGTCTTTGGCGGAATGTCCGGCGGCGACAGCGGAGGCGGGGGAATATTTGACCAGATCTTCGGCGGCGGCGGGCGCTCCGTGGATCGCGAAGGCCGCCAGCGCGGATCCGACCTTCGGTACGATCTGCAAATCAAGCTCGAAGAAGCCGCCATCGGCGTCGAGAAAGAGATCGAGATCACCAAGCTCGCGGTCTGTGACGTCTGCAGCGGCGCGGGCGCGGAGGCAGGCAGTCAGGCGGTCACCTGCAAGACGTGTCAGGGGCGCGGACAGGTCATCACGTCGCGAGGATTTTTTCAGGTTTCGCAGACGTGCCCGCGTTGCCGCGGGACGGGGACGATCATCGAGAAGCCTTGCCGCACGTGCAGCGGCGAGGGACGAGTCGAGAAGACATCGCGCATCAAGCTCAAAATTCCCGCCGGCATCGAGGATGGCGCGCGGCTGCGCTCCACGCGCAACGGCGAGGCGGGCATTCGCGGGGGGCCGCCGGGGGATTTGTATGTCGTGATTCACGTGGCGGAGCACCCGGTGTTTCAGCGCGAGGAGGACAACCTATATTGCGACGTGCCGATTTCTTTTGTCACCGCGACGTTGGGCGGCGAGATCAAGGTGCCGACGCTGGGGGGCCAGGCGGCGTTGAAGATCCCGGCCGGCACGCAGAGCGGCTCGGTGTTTAAGTTGCGCGGGAAGGGCATCGCGGAGATGAACACGAAGGTGCGCGGCGATTTGTTGACCCGCGTGGTGGTGGAAGTCCCGAGCAAGCTGAACGCGGAGCAACGCGCGAAGCTGGAAGAATTCGCGGCTCTGTGCGGCGAGGAGAACGCGCCGATCCATAAGGGGTTTTTCGAGAAGGCCAAGGAGTTCTTCGGTTAGCTGCGGCTGCCTGGAGGGATGGCCTCCGCGCCGTCCCATTTCTTTTTTCCTGAACGGCGATGACGGAACCCGGCCGCAAACACCCGGTGCACAAACCGCCCGTTGAGTCGTTTAACACTCCGATCATCATTTTCCTGACGGTTTGCACGAAAGACCGCCAACCAATCCTGGCGAACGAGTCGGCCCACGCCAGTCTTCGCGCCGCCTGGACGCGAGCTCATCGTTGGATGGTCGGTCGGTATGTCATCATGCCCGACCACCTGCATCTTTTCTGCGCGCCGGCAGATGAAGAGCCATGCTTGTTGCAAAGCTGGGTAAATTACTGGAAGTCGGTGGTCGCAACTGCGTGGCCAGATCGCAGGGTAAAGTTGTGGCAACGCGATTTCTGGGACACGCAATTGCGTCGATCCGAGAGCTATGACGACAAATGGCATTACGTTGTAAACAACCCGGTGCGAGCGGGACTGGCTTCAAGATCGGAAGCCTGGCCGCATCAGGGCGAGCTCCATCATCTACGGTGGTGACTGCTTTTGGACCGTAGCGCCAATCTTTAAATTTGGGACGCCACGGAGGGCATCCCTCCAGATTAAACACCCCCATGCACCGCTTCTACATCCCGCCGGCCGATTGGAACCTCGACGCGCTTTGCCTCGATGAGGCGCAGTCGCATCACTGCGCCAACGTGCTGCGGCTCGCGGCGGGCGCGAAGGTCGTCGTTTTCAACGGGCGCGGAATCGAAACGACCGCGCAGATCGCCGAAGGGACAACCCGGAAGGCCGTCCACCTGACCGCGCTGCAAACCGCCCGGACCCCTCCGTTGCCGTGCCGCATCACTCTCGCGCAGGCGGTCCCGAAGGGCAAAAATATGGACCTAATCGTCCAGAAAGCGACGGAACTAGGCGCCGCCGCCATTGCCCCGCTGCTCTCCGAACGCACGATCGCCCGGCTGGAGGACGACGATGACGCCCACGCCAAGCAAGCCAAGTGGCAGGCCATCGCGATCGAAGCCGCCAAACAGTGCGGGCAGAATTGGCTGCCCGAGGTGTCTGCTCCGGTCACGCCGAAGACCTTCTTCGCGGCCCTCTCGCGCGACGCCTACGACCTGATGCTGGTGGCATCGCTCCAATCCGGCGCGCGAAATCTCCGCGCCTGGCTGGATCAATTCTCCGCCGCCCACGCCGGGAAACGTCCCGCGAGCGCCCTGGTCCTCGTCGGACCCGAGGGGGATTTTACTCCCGCCGAGATTGCGCAGGCTCTCACTGCGGGTTGCCACCCGATCACGCTGGGGCCGATTGTCCTGCGCACCGAGACCGCCGCGATTTATTGCATGAGCGTGCTGTCCTACGAGTTGCTGACCTGACTGGCCGCCGCGGGCATCAAGCGGGCGAGCGCTTCGGGATTCTGGAGGTAATAAAACCAGCCGTCTTCGTTTTCGCGCACGCCCAGCAGCTCCGCGATCTGCAGGATCACCAGCAGGCGCGGGAGGTTCTCCTGATCGTCGAGCTGGCTGGCGACGTTGGCAATGGCGAGCCGCCCGCCCAACGCCCGCACCCGCTCCAGCAAGCGCCAGGCGCCCAGCGCTTCACCGCGCCGCAGGCGGATGATCGCACGCAGGTTGCCCCACACCGAGAAGGTCACGTTCGGGATCGCCATGAACAACTCGAATCCAATCCACAAAACGTAGAAACGCCGCTCGCGCAGCTTGGCCGGGTTGATCCGCCGCCCAAGGAACCTCGCGAGCAGCAGCGCCGCCAACCCGCCTCCCGCAAACTCCGCCGGGAAATAGCGCCCGAGAAGTTGCGGATTGTTGATCTCCAGGATCGTGTTGGGATTGAAGCTCAGCGACAGCGTGGCCACCACCAGCGCGATCCAGTAGACGAACAAATAAAGGATCGCCCAAAGGATCACCGCGGCCACGAGGGAGAAGGTCGCCAGCAGCAACGCCTGCCAGTTATGACGCCGCACGTGTCGGCGCACGGCGCGCACGGCCAGGGCTTCGTCGGTTGGTTCCGTCGGCATGGCGCGCCAAAGTTAGCACAAGTCAACGGAGATGCAGCGGCGCCCGCCGCAATCGTCGGAGGCTGTGCTTGTCTTCAGGCGGCCTCCTCGGCGATGATCGTCTCCCCTCGCAATGGCTGAATACCAGGTCAGGCTCGATATATTTGAAGGTCCCCTCGACCTGCTGCTCTACCTTGTGCGCAAGGACGAGGTGGAACTCTACGACTTGTCGCTGGAGCTTCTGACCCGGCAATACCTCGAATACCTGGGCGCCATTGAGTTGCCTGACCTCGATGTCGCGGGCGATTTCATCGCGATGGCCGCGCACCTGATTTACCTCAAGAGCCGCCGGCTCCTGCCCGTCGACCAGCAGCCGCCGGCCGAGAACGACGCGGAGGACGGCGATCCGCGCTGGGAGCTCATCCGGCAATTGATCGAGTACAAGAAATTCAAGGAGGCGGCCGGCCGGCTGCAGTTGGCGGAGCTCGCCAACGCCAACCTGTTCCCGCGGCAGCCATCGGAACTCCCGCCCGACCTTCTCGCCGACGAGGCCGCCGGCACGCTGGCGCTCGGCGACGTGGGTCTCCTCGATCTGCTCAATGCCTTCCAACGCGTGCTGAAGCGCTTCGCCGAAGAAAAACAGGCGCCGGAAGAACGCACCATCTTCACCGAAAACTTCACCGTCGCCGACAAGATCGACGCCGTGCGGCGGATGCTCGCGGAGGCGGGCGGGCGGCCGGTTGCGTTCACCGCGCTCTTCGAGAAGGCGGTTTCGCGCGTGGAACTGGTCGTGACGTTTCTCGCGCTGTTGGAATTGGTGCGGCTCAAGAGCTTGCGCATTGTGCAAGCGGCGCCGTTTGCCGAGATCGAAATCATGGAACGCGTCGCGGAGGTTTCCCCGGCGGCGGAACCGGCGTAAAGTCCGCTTCTCTAGATGACTCTCCCGCAAGTTCTCGAAGCCCTGCTTTTCGCTTCCCCCAAGCCGTTGGCGCTCGCCGAAATCCGGACCGTGCTCAACGCCGCGGCGGAATTCAGCGAAGAACCCGTCGCGGAGTTGCTCGCGCGCAGCCGGGATCAGGAGATCCTCGACGCGCTGGCGGGCCTCGCGGTGCGTTACCGGCAGGGCGGCCACGCCTTTGAACTCAGCGAGGCGGCCGGCGGCTGGCGACTCACCAGCGCCGGAGCATGCGCCCCGTGGGTGCGGCAGCTCTTCCCGGAGAATCGGCCGACCAAGCTGAGCGCGCCGGCGTTGGAGACGATGGCGATCATCGCGTACCGGCAGCCGATCACGCGCGCCGACGTGGAAGCCGTCCGTGGCGTGGACGCCGGGGGAGTTGTCCAAACGCTGTTGGATCGCGGGCTCGTGCGGATCGCCGGGCGGGCGGAACTCCCCGGGCGCCCGCTGTTGTATGCGACCACGCAATTCTTTCTGGAGCATTTTAATCTGAAATCGTTAAGTGAGTTGCCGGCCTTTGACGAACTGCGCAAGACGCTCCTCACCGCCGAGGCCGCCGCGCCGGCGGACGAGCAACAGACTTTCGCCTAACCCAGCCATGGATCTCAACGAACTCCGCGCCCGGATTGACGCGCTCGACTCCGAGCTGATCCGCCTGCTCAACGAGCGGGCGGACCTCGTGCACGAAGTCGGCGAGATCAAGCGCGCCGAGGGCCTGGAAATTTACGCGCCGCAACGGGAGGAGCAGTTGCTCAATGCGTTGGCGGCGAAGAATCTGGAAGGCGGGGGGCGTCTGCCCGCGCTGGGGTTGCGCGCGATTTTTCGGGAGATCATGTCGGCGTCGCTGGCGCTGGAAAAGGATCTCGCCATCGCGTACTTCGGCCCCGAGGCGACGTGGACGCATCAGGCGGCGCGGAGCAAATTCGGCGCGAGCGTGCGGTATATTTCGCAGCCGAGCATCGGCGACGTGTTCGACGCGGTGGCGCGCGGCAATGCGGACTACGGCGTGGTGCCGATCGAGAACTCGACCGAAGGCGCGGTCAATCACACGCTGGATACGTTCATCGACAGTGAGTTGATGATTTGCGCGCAGATCACGCTCAAGATCGAGCATCACTTGCTGGCGCGGATCCCGCGCGAGGAGATCCGCAAGATCTTCAGTCATCCGCAGGTGTTCGGGCAATGCCGGCATTGGTTGCGGCAACATTTTCCCCATACCGATCTGGTGGAGGTCTCGAGTACGTCGCGAGCCGGCGAGATGGCCGCCAACGCCCCGGATGGCGCCGCGCTCGCCGGGCGGATGGTGGGCGAGTTCCACGGGTTGCCGATCGTGGAAGAAAGCGTGCAGGACAGCGCGAGCAACACGACGCGTTTCCTGGTGATCGGCGCGCGGGATTGCCCGGCGACGGGTCAGGATCGCACGTCGTTGATGTTCGGCGTGCCGGACAAAGCCGGGGCATTGTTTTCCGCGTTGGAGCCGCTGCAAACGGGGGGCATCAGCATGAGTAAGATCGAGAGCCGGCCCTCGAAGCGCAAACCGTGGGAATATGTGTTCTTCGTGGATGTCGAGGGGCACCGGGAGGATGCGAAGATCGTGTCCGCGCTGCGGGCGCTGGAGGCACGGTGCTCGTTCGTAAAGATCCTGGGCAGCTACCCCGCCGGGTCATCCTGAGCGGAGTGCAACGCAGCCGAAGGACCCTACAGACTTGGCTTGGGCGCGGGCAGCGTGAACGGCCCGGCCCGTTTTTAAGAAGGTAGGTTCCTCCACCGCGCTTGTGTCGCGCTTCGTTCAGGATACCGACGGGGGCTCATTCCAGCTTGCGCTGAGATCGTGCCAGCCGGGGTTCAAGCGCTCAATCAGTTTCTCTTTTTTCTCACGTCGCCAACCTTTCAGTTGTTTCTCCCTCGCAATGGCTGATACCGGATCGGGAAAGCTCTCGTAATACACGAGGTCGGTTAAGCGATAACGCGCACTGAAACCTTTCACTTCTTTGCTTCGGTGTTCGTATAGTCGGCGCTCCAGGTCGTTCGTGATGCCGATATAGATCGTGGTGTGCGTGGCGTTGCTGATGATATACACGAAATAATAACCGGAAGCTTTCACAGCGGGAAAGTCAGTAGGGTCCTTCGGCTTCGTTGCACTCCGCTCAGGATGACCGGGCTTGGCTTTACCAGCCGCGCTCGATCTCCCATTTTTCCATCAACTGCGCCGGCACTTCGGAGAGGAAGCGGGAGGGGCGCTGGAACATGTCGCCGTGGCCGGCGTTCAAACGCATGTACGGGAACGTCAGGTACAACTCGTCACACGCGCGGGTCACCGCCACGTAAAACAGCCGGCGCTCTTCTTCGATCGCATCCGCTGATTCCAATGAGCGATGGCTGGGGAACGAACCTTCCGTCAGCCCGATGACAAACACCACTTTCCACTCCAGGCCTTTTGCCTGGTGAACGCTGGAGAGAACGACCTGTTCGTCATCTTTATCGTCGGCGCGGATGGCGGTCTCGGTCTCCAGCGCGGTGACCAGCGCAAGCTGCGAGAGGAACTCGGCCGGGTCGGAATATTGACGCGCGTAATTTGCCAATACATTCAGATCTTCGCGGCGCGCCTCGTAGTTGGGAAACTTCGCCTTTGCGTAATCTTCGTACACCGCCTCGACCACGCTCTCGATGGCGGCGGAAGGCGGGATCGCTTTTCCTCCCGGCGCAATCTCTTCCAGCGTGTGGACGAATTGTTTCCACATCTTCTCGCTCTTTGCGCCGATCTTCGCGCCCGCGAAGGCGTTCGCAAATGAATCCACGCCTTCGTGTTCGCCGAGCGTTTTCTCGAAGTGCTCCCACAGCTTGTTCGCCGCCGCGCCGCCTACGCCGGGCAGCAGACGCACGATCCGTTTGAACGCCACTTCGTCGCGATGATTCGATGCGAACTTGATGAACGACGCCACGTCCTTGATGTGCGCTTGCTCGAAGAACCGCAGCCCGCTCGTGATCTGAAATGGCACCCCGTGGCGGGTTAGCTCTAACTGCAATTCCATCGAATGGAAGTGCGCCCTATAGAGTACGGCGATATCGCGCAACTCCGTCCCTTCTTCGCGCAACTCGAGGATGCGTTGGGTGACGAATTGCGCTTGCTGGTTGCCGTCGTTCAGCTCGATGAGCGCGGGCCGGGCCTCGCGACCTTCGCGGGCGGCGTGGAGGTTCTTCGGGAACTGCTGGATGTTTGCCTCGATCGACGCGTTGGCGACGGACAGGATCTCCGGCACGCTGCGGTAGTTCGTTTCGATCTTGAACGTCTGCGCGCCGGGGTAGCGCGTCGGGAATTGCAGGATATTTTTGAAGTCCGCGCCGCGCCACGAGTAGATGGATTGCGCGTCGTCGCCGACCACCATGATGTTGCGATGTTTCGCCGCCAGCAGATCGACGAAGTCGGCCTGGATGCGGTTGGTGTCCTGGTACTCGTCGACGAGCACGAACTGGAACTGGCGTTGGTAAATCTCCGCGATGTCGTCGTGATCGCGCAGGAGGCGCAGCGTCTTCTCGAGCAGATCGTCGAAATCCATCGCGTTCGTGGATTTCTTCTTGGCCTCGTAACGCGCATGCACGTGGCGCAATTGGTCGGCTTGATCGTTGAAGTACGGATATTTTTCGTCGACCACCTGCTCGATCGAGCGCCCGGTGTTGATCGACATGCTGAAAATATCGGCGACCACCTCGGCCTTGGGGAAGCGCTTTTCCTTCACGTTGATCCCAGCGGCGGCGATCACCGTTTTCATGAGGTCGTCCTGATCCTCGCGATCCATGATGGAGAACCCGCGCCGAAATCCGAGCGCCTCGGCGTGGCGGCGCAGAATGCGGTTGCCGATGGAATGGAACGTCCCGCCCCAAAGGCCGGAGGTGCTGTCCGGCAGCAGCGTCGCGACGCGGTCGAGCATCTCGCGCGAGGCTTTGTTGGTGAAGGTCAGCAGGAGGATGTTCGTGGGGTCGACGCCGTTCTCGAGCAGGTAGGCAACGCGGTAGATGAGCGTGCGCGTCTTTCCGCTGCCGGCGCCGGCGATGACCAGCACGGGCCCCGGCGGGGAGGTGACCGCATCGAACTGTTGCGGATTTAGTTCCTTGGCGAAATCGATGCCTGGCCCGGGAGCAGCGGCCAGCGACCGCTTGAGCGTGTAGGTGCGCGACATGCCCCTCTAATCCCGCGGATTGATCTGCCCGGGAAAACCGGGGCAGAGTCGCGATTTCCGGAGGAGCACGGATTTGGCGTAGAACGTCATCTTGCCCCGTCGATCACAAATCCAGACCTCCTGCGCGCCACCCTCGAAGTAGAGGGATTTCTTCTGTTCGATTTCCAGCTTCGTGTTGCTTGGCGAAAGGATCTCGACGCAAAGCTCCGGCGAGGACGGCAGGCTGGGGCGGCCTTTGCGTTGTGCTCGCTTTTCAGTCGAGATCCAGACGATGTCAGGTATTCTTGTGCCATCGGAGGTTTTGACGCCCGCCTCGTAAATGGGCTTCCCGCCTTTCATCAACTCGAATAAAAGAACGAGAATTGCCGCGCCGTATTCCTGATGCTCCAGATTGGGAGGAGGGCTCAAGAAGATTTGGTTGCGCGCGTTGGTCTCGAGCTTCCAGTGGAGGTTGGGGAAGATCGGATGGGTGGTGGCTAACTGTTCCCAGGTGAGCGCCGGCTCTTCCAGCGGCGTCATGAAGAGGCATCCATTCGGGGTCACCTCGATCCGGTACGGCAACGCGAGCAGGCGGCGGTCGATGGTCACATCCTCGAGGGCGGCGGGCATGTCTTTTATTATCCCGTTGCGCCGCGATGCTCAAGCGATTGCTGCGCGCGGTATTTTCAGGCTAAAGCGGTTGCAATCGGGCGGGAGAAAAACTAAAAACACCGCATGTCCATCCCCAAACGCCGTCTGCTCGCCCTCGCAGCCACTTTCCTCGCGGTCTCGCCCGCGCTCGCGGCGGATGACATCATCGTCGGCAGCTTCGCCTCGCTCACCGGCACCGAGGCCACCTTCGGGGTCAATTCCAACAACGGCGTGCAACTCGCCGCCGAGGAGATCAACGCCGCTGGCGGGCTCCTGGATGGCCGCAAAATCCACCTCATCGTCGAGGATGACCAGTCGAAGCCCGGTCAATCCATCTCCGCCGTCAAGAAGCTGATCTCCAACGACAAGGCCGTCGCCATTATCGGCGAGATCGCCAGCTCCCGCTCGATGGAGGCGGCGCCCGTGTGCCAGGCGGCCGGCATCCCGATGATCTCCCCCGGGTCGACCAACCCGCTCGTGACCGAGAAGGGCGATTACATTTTCCGCGTGTGCTTCATCGATCCGTTTCAGGGGACGGTGATGGCCAAGTTCGCGTTGGATACGCTGCACGCCAAGAAGGTCGCGGTGCTGACCGATGTGACGAGCGACTATTCCAAAGGTCTCGCGCAGTACTTCGAGGAATACTTCAAGGCGCACGGCGGCGAGATTGTCTCGGAGCGTTCTTACAGCGGAGGCGGCAAGGACAAGGATTTCCGCGCGCAGATCACCTCCATCAAGGCGTCGTCGCCCGAGGCGATCTTCGTCCCCGGGTACTACACCGAGGTGGGTCTGATCGGCAAACAAGCTCGCACGCTCGGCCTGAAGGCGCCGCTGCTGGGCGGCGACGGCTGGGACAGCCCGAAGCTGGCGGAGATCGCCGGCAGCGCGCTGGACGGCTGCTATTTTTCCACCCATTTTTCGCCGGCCGCGAAGTCGCCCGAGGTGCAGGAGTTCGTCAAAAAATACTCGGCCAAATACAGCGCGATGCCCGACGGCATGGCCCCTCTCGGCTACGATGCGATGATGATCCTCGGCGACGCCATCAAGCGCGCCGGCTCGACCGATGGGGCGAAGGTGCGGGACGCGTTGACGCAGGTCAAAGATTACCATGCCGTCACCGGCAACATCACGATCGACCCGAAGCGCAACGCGACCAAATCCGCCGTCGTGCTGCAGGTTGCCGGCAAGGAAAACAAATTCGTCGCCACGGTCGCTCCCTGAAGTGGCTGCCCGTCCGCAACCTTTTAACCGACTTCCGCGCCTGATCGAGTTTTTCCAACAGCTCATCAACGGCTTGTCGCTGGGCGCGTTTTACGCGCTGATCGCTCTGGGCTACACGATGGTCTACGGCATCTTGCGCTTCATTAATTTTGCGCATGGTGACCTCTTCATGCTCGGCGCATTTTCCGGCTATTATCTTACGCCGCACGTGATGCCGCATTTCCCCGGCGCGATGGCGCCGGTGGGCGTGGCGGTGGTGCTGCTGGTGACCATGGCCGCGTGCGCGCTGGCGGGTATTATCATAGAGAAGCTCGCTTACCGTCCGTTGCGCAGCCGGCCGAAGTTGACGGTGCTGATCACCGCCATCGGCGTGTCCTTATTATTGGAATACGGCGGTCAATTTGTGTTCGGGCCGGATCCGAAGTCGTTTCCCGATTTGATCGTGGACAGCGCGATCGAAGGCACCGGGCCGTTGACAATCACGCGCAGTCAGGTGCTCGCGTTTGGCGTTACCATCTTTTTGTTGATTGCCCTCACGTTCATCGTCAAACGCACGAAGCTCGGCATGGCCATGCGCGCGGTGTCGAACAACGCCACCGCCGCCGCGTTGATGGGCGTAAATATCGATACCGTGATCTCGTTTACCTTCGGCCTTGGTTCGGCGCTGGCGGGAGCGGCGGGTATTTTGTGGTCGATCAATAATCCCTCCATCGATCCGCTCATGGGCGTATTCCCGGGCATCAAGGCGTTTGTTGCGGCCGTGCTGGGCGGGATCGGCAACATCCCGGGCGCGGCGGCCGGCGGCTTGATTCTTGGCGTGGTCGAGACGTTCGTCGCGGGCTCGGCGTGGTCCACTTACAAGGAGGCGATCGCGTTTGCCGTGTTGATCGCCATCCTGCTGTTCCGGCCGGCCGGTCTCTTTGGGCGTTCGCAGGTGGAAAAAGTCTGAAGCCCCCGAGATGAAGCGCCGCCACGTCAAACAAGCAGGGCTCGTGGCCGCGTTGATCTTGAGCGCGATCGTGTCGCGATTTTCGGGTGAATTCAACGCGTACTATCTCCAGATCATCATTTTCATCGGGGTGAATGTCACCCTGGCGGTCAGTCTGAATCTGATCAATGGGTACACGGGTCAGTTCTCGTTGGGGCACGCGGGGTTCATGGCGATCGGCGCGTATGTATCGGCCTACCTCTCGACGGCGCACGCGGCCGGGTTCCTCAAGGCGTTCGGCGGAGTGAACGTGTTTTCGGTGACACTGTTATTCGTCGGCGTTCTGCTATTAGGCGGGCTGGCAGCGGCGGTCGCGGGGCTGATGGTCGGAGTGCCCTCGCTGCGGTTAAAGGGCGATTATCTGGCGATTGTGACGCTCGGGTTCAATCAGATCATCGTCGTGTTGATTCAAAACTTCGATGTCGTGGGAGGGCCTCGCGGCTACGGCGGCATCGCGGGCTATACTAGCCTTTTCTGGTCCTGGTCGATTGCCGCGATTACGATCTACGTGGTGGTGAGCCTCATCGACTCGACGTATGGCCGCGGCTTTCTCACCGTGCGGGACGACGAGATCGCGGCGGAAGCCATCGGGATTAACACCACTCGCTACAAGGTCACCGCTTTTGTGCTGGGCGCGTTCTTTGCCGGGATTGCGGGCGGACTGTATGCGCATACGACCACGTACATCAATCCGGGCGGGTTCGATTTTCAGCGTTCGATCGAGATCGTGATCATGGTGATCCTGGGCGGCATGGGCAGCACGGCGGGCGTGGCGTTTGCGGCCGTCTTGCTGACGCTGTTGCTGGAATACCTGCGCTTTGTGGCCGGCTACGAATGGCTGCCGCACGCCGTGCGGGAACTCGCGCAGAATCGAACCATCATTTATGCCTTTGTGCTGATCGGGCTGATGCTATTGCGTCCGCAAGGGCTGTTTGGGTCGCTGCCGAGGGCAGGGGTGAGCCGCAAGCCGAAGACCGCCTAACTTTTACTGCCCGCATGCCTTCGCTTCTCGAGGTCAATCAATGCACCGTGCAGTTCGGCGGGCTGACGGCGGTCTCGGCGTTCGATCTGCAAATCGGCGCGAACGATTTGATCGGATTGATCGGGCCTAACGGGGCGGGTAAAACGACGGTGTTTAACATCATTACGGGCGTGTATTGCCCCACCAGCGGCAGCATCGCCTTTGACGGCAAGCCGATCGCGGGGCTGAAGTGCAATCGCATCGCGGGCTGCGGCATCGCGCGCACGTTTCAAAATATCCGGCTCTTTCCCACGCTGACGGTCTTCGACAACGTGCGCGCGGCTTTCAACCTGCGGATCAAGCACCGGATGCTGCATGCGCTTACCCGCACGCGGGCCTTCTACCGGGAGGAGGCCGAAATCGTCGAGCAGGTGGTCGCGTTGCTCGACATCTTCGATCTCGGGCGCTTGAAGGACGTGATGTGCGGCAACCTGGCGTATGGCGATCAGCGAAGGCTGGAAATCGTCCGCGCGCTGGCCACGCAGCCGAAGCTGCTGCTCCTTGATGAGCCCGCCGCCGGCATGAATCCGGTGGAAAAAGAGGAGCTCACGCGGTTGATCCGTTTTATCAAAGAGAAGTTTCAGATCGCGGTGCTGCTCGTGGAGCACGACATGAAGGTGGTGATGGGAATCTGCGAGCGCATCGTCGTGTTGGATCACGGCACGAAGATCGCCGAGGGGGCGCCGCAGGAGATCATGCGCGATCCCAAGGTGATCGAGGCTTACCTGGGTCAGGCGCCCGAATAGGTTATGCTGGAAATCAAAGATCTCCAGGTGAGCTACGGCTCCATCGGCGCGCTCCACGGCATTTCGCTGCGGGTGGAAACAGGGTCCATCGTGACCTTGATCGGCGCCAACGGGGCCGGCAAATCGACGACGCTGCGGGCTATTTCCGGGTTGGTGCCGGCGGCGAGCGGGTCCATTCATTACGAGGGCGAGGCGATCACGAATTTGCCAGCGCATCAGGTGGTGGCGCGCGGCATCTCGCACGTGCCGGAGGGTCGGATGATTTTTGCGAGCCTGACGGTGCTGGAGAATCTCCGCATGGGCGCCTATCGGCTCAAGAAGGATGCGGCGCGGTGGAAGAAGGATCTCGACTATGTGTATAACGTTTTCCCGCGTTTGAAGGAGCGCGAGAAGCAGGCGGCAGGGACGTTATCCGGCGGCGAACAACAGATGCTGGCGATTGGCCGCGCGCTCACCGGGGCGCCAAAGTGTCTGATGCTCGACGAGCCGTCGTTGGGCATCGCGCCTATTTTGGTGAAGACGATCTTCAGCAAGATCGTGGAGATCAATAAAGAGCTTGGGATGACCATTCTTCTCGTTGAACAGAACGCGAATCTGGCGCTCGAGGTTTCCAGTTATGGTTATGTGCTGGAAACGGGGAAGATTATTTTGCAAGACGAGTCGGCCGCGCTAAAGCAAAACGCGCAAGTGCGGGAGGCGTACCTCGGCGGGTGAGTTAGTTAGCTGCCGAGGCCTTGCTCCTTTCCAAATTTGTCATGTTGAGCGGAGCGAGGAACGAGCGCAGCCGAAACACCCTACTGACTCTGGCTTGGGGGCGGTGGACTCCGATTGGAACTGCCCGCGCGCCCGAAGAAGTCAGTTGGGTCCTTCGGCGACGCTCGCAGGCTCGCTGCTGCTAATGAACAGATGTCGTAAGTGGTTGAGATTTGTTGCTTAAAG
>CAXUAZ010000075.1:0-17516 GCA_964249195.1 uncultured Chthoniobacterales bacterium | reverse complement strand
GTCTATCGCAAGTTCGGCCTCGGCCGCGTCATGCTTCGGCAGCTTGCCACGCGGGGCATGATCCCCGGCGTCGTCAAGTCGAGCTGGTAAGGGCAGGATATGATCAACGATCCCCTGGGTGATCTGCTCACCCGCATCCGCAACGGCCAGCGTGCCCGCAAGGACAGCGTGGTTTCCCCCGCGTCCAAGCTGCGCGCCCGCGTCCTCGACGTGCTTCAGCGCGAAGGCTACATCCGTGGCTATTCGGAAGAGGCGCTCGGCGACCATCCCGGTCTGCGCATCGAGCTGAAGTATTTCGAGGGCCAGCCCGCCATCCAGCATGTCGCGCGCGTCTCGAAGCCGGGCCGCCGCGTCTATTCGGGTTCCACCGATCTGCCGCGCGTCCGCAACGGCCTTGGCATGATCATCGTCTCGACGCCGCGTGGCGTACTCTCGGATGCCGAAGCGCGCGACCAGAACGTCGGCGGCGAAGTGCTCGCGGAGGTGTTCTGATGAGCCGCATCGGCAAGAAGCCGGTTCCCGTCCCGGCCGGCGTCACCGCCAGCCTCGACGGCGCCGAAGTCTCGGTGAAGGGTCCCAAGGGTACGCTCACCATGCCGAAGTCCGATCTCGTGACCTACGAGCTCGGCGACGGCGGCGTCTCGGTGACCCCGATCAACGACACCAAGCGCGCGCGCTCCTTCTGGGGCATGCAGCGCACGATGATCGCGAATCTGATCACCGGCGTGACCGAAGGTTTCTCCAAGCAACTGCTGATCACCGGTGTCGGCTATCGTGCCAACGTCCAGGGCAAGAATCTGAAGCTGCAGCTCGGCTACAGCCACGATGTCGATTTCGCGATCCCCGAGGGGATCACGATCGTCACGCCCGATCAGACCACGGTCAACATCACCGGCATCGACAAGCAGAAGGTCGGCCAGGTGGCTGCGGAAATCCGTCGCTGGCGCAAGCCCGAGCCCTATAAGGGCAAGGGCATCAAATACGCCGGCGAGTTCATCTTCCGCAAGGAAGGGAAGAAGAAGTAATGGCCAAGGGTCTCTCTCTCTTCGAGCGCACGGCGTTGAACGCGACGACCGTCGCCAGCACCAGCCCCGCAATCGCCAGCCCGGCCCAGGCCGGGGCGCCCCCGCCGAGCGGAGCAGCCACCCCCGCCATGCCGACAGGGATCAGCGACAGGCCGATCAAGAGCACCACGACGCCCGCCACCAGCGGCGTGAACACATGCCGGAGCCGGTGCAGGAATTGCGCAAGCACGATTTCCACGGGCGCGCAGGCAAGCGACATCCCCAGCATGAGCGCGATGCCTCCGGCGTTGCCCGCCTGCAACAGCGGCGCGAGAAACGCGAAGCTCGTGCCCTGCACCGCGAGCAACCGTGAGCCGAAGGGTCCGATGCCCCCGCTTTGGACGAGCGTGGAAAGTCCCGAGGCCACGAGCCCCATGCTGACGAGGTACGCCGTTTGGTCCGCCGGCATCTTGAGGATCTGCGCGACGAGCAGCGGAACGCTGATAACGCCGACGAACATCGCGAGCACGTGTTGCGCGCCGACGAGCAGCGCGGTGCTCCAGGGCGGCGTGTCGTCGAGGCCGTAGAGGAGGCTGGTCGGTTTGGGATCCTCCATCGGCGCGTTATTTCCCCGCGGGCGGCTGATAACTCGTGAGGATTTGCACCAGCACCGCCGCGGAATGCTCCGCCGCCGCCTTGAGGTAGGTTTCCATTTGGTTGGCGCCCGTCTGGCCGCCCGCGAGATCGCTCAGGCCGCGCACAATCAGACAAGGCGTTTTGTTTTGCCAGCAGACCTGCGCGATCGCGGTCGACTCCATGTCGAGGCAATCGGCTTTCCAAACCTGATAGACCCACTTACGGTACTCGGCGTTATCGCAAAACACCGTGCCGATCACGCCCACGCCGCCGACGGTCACCTTGCTCGGTTTGTCGCCGGTTTTCATCGGCGGCATCCCGGCCACGGCTTTTTGCGCGATCGCCAGCAACGCGGGATCGGCCGGGAAAGAGGTGACCCGGTAATAGTCTTTCCAACCCTCGCGGATCACCTGCACCTCGTCGGGATGGATCATGCCGAAGTTCGGATATTTATTTGGGAACCAACCCGGGATGTTGTACTTCCCCGGCGCGGTTTCGTTGAAGTAAGCGCCCTCGCCGTGGTAGCACCATTGGGCGGGGATGACGACATCGCCGGGGCTCAACGCCGGGTTGACCCCGCCGGCGATGCCGGTGAAGAACACGGCCTGGGCGTTGAGCCGGTCGATGACGAGTTGGGTGGAGCTGGCAGCGTTGACCTCGCTCATGCCGGTGAGGAAAAACACGCAGTGTTTGCCCTCGACGTCGGCCGCGGTGAACGTGATGCCGTTGATCTCCGTTTTCTGGAGCTTGGCGGGATCGAGGGCGAGCATTTGCTCGATGGCGGTGAGTTCCTCGGGGAAGGACGCCATCACCGCGATGCACGGCGGGGCGTCATCTTTGGCGGAGAGGCGCCCGGTGAAAAGGGCGAGGGCGAGCAGGCAGGCGGTGCGTTTCATAGAAGTAGGTAAGTTGGCTGCTGGTCCTTTGAGTCCCTTCTGTCCCTTAGGTCCTTTGAAGGGACGTAAACGACCAAAGGGACCTAAACGACATAAGCTGGGATCACGGAATTGCTTCGAACAACGGCACGAGCACCATTTCCGGGACCAACACGAGCCCCTTGTCGGTCAGCCGGATCGGCGGGATCACGGAGAGTGGGATCAGGTTAAAGCCCATGAACGGCAGCACGCAACCCGCCGCGTTCCAGGCCGCCTTTAGGCGCGCGGTCTCCTCGGCAACGACCATCGCGCGTTTGTCCGAGAGCAACCCGGCGATGGGGAGGTCCACCATCGCGATGACCTTGCCGCCTTGCACCACGCACACACCGCCCTGCTGGTCGCGGATCGCATCGATGGCGACCCGCATGTCGCCCTCGTTCGTGCCGGCGACCAGCAAATTGTGCGAATCGTGCCCCACGCTGCTGGCCACCGCGCCGTCCCGCAGG
Source organism: uncultured Chthoniobacterales bacterium (assembly GCA_964249195.1). GTDB lineage: Bacteria > Verrucomicrobiota > Verrucomicrobiia > Chthoniobacterales > SZAS-18 > CAXUAZ01. The sequence goes on along the minus strand of CAXUAZ010000075.1, from coordinate 14,495 downwards.
CCGAAATCCATGAGGAACCCGTGCGCGACATTTCCCGGCGATTTCCCGTGCCGCTCGATCACCGCCACGTGACACATCCCGCGCGGGACGAGCGCTTCGGCCCAGGAGCCGGCCAGCGGCAGCTCCACCCGCTCGTGGGCCAGGACGATGCCCGGCAGCGGCGTGCGGATCACGTTGGCGATCACCGGCTCGGCCGGCAACGGCGGCACGAGCGCCAACTCGGCGGCCGGCGCACAATGCACGGTCGTGTACGCGCGCGGCGGGTACTGGTAACGGCTCGAGAGCGCGGCGTCGAGCACGGGGGTGATCTGGCGGTTTTCCACGACGAGTTCGCCGCCGTACCAAGTCGATTGCGGCTCCAGCGCGTCGTTGAGCAAGACGAGGTCCGCCCGGCGCCCGGCGCCGAGACCGCCGAACTCGCCATCCAGCCCGTAGCGCGTGGCGGGATGCAGCGAACCCAGGCTCCACGCCTGCACCGGCGACAGCCCGGCGACGACCGCCTGGCGCGTCACCCAATCCAGACCGAAGAGGAACACATCGTCGGCATCGCGATCATCGGTGCAGACGCAGACGCGTTTGGGGTTGGCGCCGAGTTCGGTGACGGTCTTGATCGCTTCGGGCAGCGAATGCCAGGGCGTGGTCGGCGGGCCGCCGCGCAGGAAAATCCAGAGGCCCGCCTCCAGGAAGTCGTCGGCGATGTCGCGGTCAATGGCTTCGTGCGTGTCGGTGATCCCGCTGGCCGCGCCGGCGGCGACAAATTCCCGCCCGTAGATGTGCCCGCACACGGGGCGTCCCCGCGAGAGCGCCGCGGCCAGGATTGCGTGGCTGCGCGGATCGCCCATCGCGACGGGCACAAAATCCATTTTCTCCCCTAGCGCGACGGCTTCCGGCCAGCGGTCGAAGAGCGCGCCGATCTTGTCCGCCGTGAGGTCGCCGCCGGCGGTTTCGAGTTCGGGGTTGGTGGCCGGGACGGTGCTGGGGACGGTGAGGTAAACCGAGAGCGGCGCCAGGCGGGCGTCTTCGAGCATCATCTCGATGCCATCCGCGTCGAGGACGTTGCCGATTTCATGACTGTCGCAAAACACGGTGGTCGTGCCGTTGAGGAGCGCGCCTTCCGCGTAAGCGCAGGCGGTCATCATGCTGCTCTCGATGTGCACGTGGGGATCGACCAGCCCCGGCGCGATGATGCCGCCCCGCGCATCGTAAAACGCGCCGCCCAAGCTCAGCCGTTTCGCCTCGCCCGCGGGCTTCACCGCCGCGATGCGCCCGGCGGAGATCCAGACCTCGCGATCGGCGAGGATGCGCTCGGTGTAGGTGGAGAGCACGCGCCCCCCGGTGATGACCAGATCCGGCGCGGACCGTCCCATGGCGACCGCGGCGAGTTGGCGGGTGAGCGTGTGAAGCGGGGCGACGGAAAAGCGGGTCAAGGGCATGTGAATTAGTAAGGGATTTTATCGGCGAGGGCCTTCCATTCGTGGAAGACGGGCAGCGCCTCTTCGCGCAGGAGAGCGGCAATGGGCACGGCGCGTTGGTCGATCGGCACGGTGAATTCGCGGTAAATGTGGTCGTCGTCGAACCCGGCGCCGGCGGCGTCGAGGCGGTCGTTGGCGTAGAAGACGCGGTCGAGCCGGGCCCAGTAGATGGCGGCCAGACACATGGGGCACGGCTCGCAACTGGTGTAGACGTCGCACCCGGCGAGGCTGAAATCTTGCAACGCCTGCGCCGCCGCGCGGATGGCGACGATCTCCGCGTGGGCGGTGGGATCGAGCGCGGTGGTGACCTGGTTGTTGCCGCGGGCGATGATCTCGCCGTCCCGCACGATGACGGCGCCGAAGGGTCCGCCGCGTCCGGACTCAATCCCCTCGCGGGAAAGACGGATCGCTTCGCGCATGAATTTAGGGTCGGGACTCACGTAAAAAGGGTTCAGGCGGTCCGGAGCATTCATCCTTCTATTCCCCACGGCTGCCGGCGCGCGCAGACAAACATGCCGTAAACATTGGCTGCGTGTCCAGAACCGATCTTCGCGGCTAGAACTGCCGCGCTGCCCGGGGGGCGAGAACTTGTTCGTCACTGCGCGCACGATCAACCAATCCAAGACCTCACTGACTGCGGCGAGCCGCAGACCCTCGGGCTTAAGATCATTTGGCAGAAGGTTGGATGAACACCAAACCATCGCTGATGAGCTTGCGCGAACGATTTCCAGAACAAAATAATGGACAAATTCTAAAGTCGCCGCATTCTATTTCCGTGACCCACGCCGGTATCTAGGAGCGGCGGACACCAAGTACAAGGTCAGACACCGGGTAAAATAACACGTCAGCCAAATTAGCAGCGAGTATGGAGCGTATTTCAGCACGACTAGTTTCTCGCCTTAAGGATTACGTCACTCCCGACCAGCCGCTCGGACCAATAAATGCTGCTAAAATTGATGATCTAGAGGTAGGCGACATCCTCTTCGAACGCGACAATAAGCTTCATCAAGCGATGAAGAAAAATCCCGTCGTGGTGGTGGGAAGACGTGGCGCCGGCAAAACATCGTACCTAAACAGTCTCCATCACGACAGTAACTATACCTACGTAGTTCCGTTCGACTCTCCTGAAGAATTCGGAAAGATTGTTATTGGCATTCAGAATGCCTCGGTTGCGGGAACGCTGGTGGAGTCCATCGCCGAGAAGTGGCGGCGCAGTCTGATGACCGCTATTTTCGCGGCGATCGTGAGGACAAAGCGGTCTAATGCTGGGGAACTGAAGCAAACACGAGACTATCTGGCAAGAATCGGGGTGCCCATAAGCAAAGGCCCGGAGGAGACAATGTGGCGAGTCGTTAACACGTTGTCGGACGATGGCGAAGGAAAGGGAATTCGCGCCGCCGCAAGAGCGTTGCGGGATTTCGACTCTATCACCTACGAAGATGCGGAAGAAGAAGTTACAAATTTTCTCAACCGCCATGAACAACGAGCAATCGTGTTAATCGACTCACTTGATGATTATCTTCTCGATGATCTTGCCGTCGGAAAGGCTATTGCGGGACTTTTAAAGTGTGTGGGGATGTTCAATCGAGCGGGTAGGCCATTCCATCTCCGATTTTGTCTGCCTGCCGAGCTTTATCCTTCTTTTTTAAGCATTTCTTCCAACCCTTCCAAGGATTTTGAGAAAGAGGTTCTCCTTCACTGGCATTCTCGGGAGTTGCTCTTCATCATCGCACAAAGGATAAAGCTATACTATCGATTATATGACGAACCCTCGTTTGCGGAATTTAGAGATGTGAGCTTTGACAGCCCGAAAGGGGCGCGAGCGCTTTTCCACAGTTGCCTTCCAACCAAAGTGAAAAATGGGCGCGGACGCACAGAACAAACACTCACCTATCTGTTCAGGCACACGCAACTACTTCCTAGGCAAATCCTGGAGCTTCTGAACAACGTTTTGACTCGATCGTTTGAGGACGAAGCTCGCAGCATTCGAGACCTTTCCGAAACGCATCTCGTCAAAGGAATATCTCAAGTGGAGGGAAGATTGGTCGAACAGATCTTTAGCGCGTTTAAGTATCGACACGAAACGGCGAGAGAGGTTTGCAAACGTTGTATTCCAGAGCTCGAGCTCACATTTTCTGTAAGGCAGCTCGAGGAGGTGTTTAGACGGTACGGGAGACCCGCATTCGGATCTAGGGATCATCATGAATTCCGAGAAATGTTGATCGAAACCGGAGTAGTGGGCGTGGTTACGGGAGAAACGGCAGAGTATGTCCACGGACTTTTCGAATATTGTGCTCCTCACCGTCTATATGTTGGTCATTCGGACAAGCTGTGTTTGCATCCGATCTTTGCGGGCGTTTTTCGCAGCAAGTACCCGAAGGATTCCCCAGAACAGAAGCCCGTGTACCCATTTGGAACCGACATCGATTCACATGATGTTCGGGAGTATTTGCAATAGCATTTTGGACTTGCGCGTAATCCTGCTTCCATTTGTAGCACACCGAGAAGCTGAGTTAACGAGAATCAATCCGTGGGCGGGCGCGTGACCACGACGGGCGTGCCGATCTTTGCGCCGGAACTGGCCGCGGCGTCGGCGAAGTTGCGGCAGATCAGCATCTGGCCTTCAGCAGTGGGGAAACACACCCAGGCGCCTTCTTTGACGTCGGCGAAGGTCGAGCCGTGGAGGATGGGCGTCGATTCCTTGGCGTCGCCGATCCGCAGGGAGGCCCAATCGCCTTTGCGCCAGCCCACCTTGTCGGCGTCCTCGGGGCGGATGTCGATTGTGAGGTTGCCGTAGACCGGATCGAGGTCGGTCACGCGTCCGGTGAGCGAACGGCCATCCGGCGAGAAGGTCGCGGTCAGCTGCAATGAAGGGGGCGGCAGGGTGGCGTCTTTGGCCCGGGCAATCGGCGTGCCGTCAATCCACGCCAACAGGGCGTCGTAGGCGGCGCCGACTTCCGCGCGGTTGAAGTTCACGTGGCCGTCCCGGGTCACTTTCCAGACGGCGGCCCGGTCCCCGGCGCGGCGCGCGTAGTCGGCCGGGCCAGCGATTTCATCTTGGGTCGAGAGGAAGAGAACGGGGAACCTCGGCTTGCCGTTGAGTGGGAGAGCGACGTCTTCGGGCGCCTTGATCTCGAGCGCCGCGCTCAAGGCAAGCGCGCCGCTGTAGCTGGGATCGGGCGGGTTTTCCGCCAGCATCGCGGCGATGTAGCCGCCCATCGACGTGCCTTCGACGACGACGGTCGGGAACGGGCCATGGCGGCGGGCGACTTCCTGGCGCAACGCCTCCACATCCGCCGCGCCGTCGGCCAGGATCATCCCGTTGCGGCGATAACTGGTCGCGGCAACCGTCCAGCCCGCGTCGATCAGGCGGCGGTAAACGGGGTCATCGAGGCGCAGGCTCGTGCCAAGCGGGCGCGCGGCGGGGATGAAGCCGTGCGCGATGAGGAGCAACTTCCCGTTGGAATGAATCGGCGTGGCCGCGACGCAATCCGCCCCGCCCGGCATGTGGAAAGATTCGACGGCGTGGAGGTCGGTCGCCCGCGCGGATGCCAAGGTCAGCAGCGCGACCAGCCAAAGGAGAAGGCAACGCGGCATCAGACCGAAATTTGGACAGAATTACAGAATTTAACAGAATTAAAAAAAAGCGCGATTTGCATTCAAAAGCGGGGAGGCAATCTCCCTCGACGATGACGAGATTTTTCGCGGGCCCTTTAATTGGCGCCGCCAGGCAAATCAAACTCCTTGGCCAGCAATTCGTACGAACGCCGGCGCTCGGCGTGGCCGTGGATCATCGTGTTCACCATCACTTCGTCCGCCGCCGTCTCGCGGACCAACGCCTCGATCCCGGCGCGCACCGTCCGCGGGGACCCGATAAAGTGTTGGGCGCGGTTGTTGCGCATGAATTCGCGGTCCCACGGCGTGTACGGATGAGCCGCCGCCTCCTCCACGCTCGGCAGCGGGGCGAACTCGCCTTGCGCGCGCCGCAACCACGCCAAATCCAGCGAAGTCGCCAGCCGATCCGCCTCGGCGTCCGTCCCGGCGCAGATCACCGAGAGGACCAGGAGACTGTGCGGTTTTGCAAGATGCTCCGATGGCTTGAACCCCTCCCGGTACGCCCGCATCGCCGGCAACACCCATTTGGGGCTGAAATGGTGCGCGAACCCAAACGGCAATCCTTGCTCCGCCGCCAGCCGCGCGCCGTAATCGCTCGACCCCAGGATCCACACCGGCGGCAACGGCGCCTCCTCGGGCATCGCATGCACCGTGCGGAATGGGTGGCCCGGCGGGAAGCGTCCGCTGCCAAAGGAGAAGAGTTCTTCCAATTGCGCGGCGAAGTCGTCCGCGCCGAGCCGATCCTTGGTGCGGCGCATGGCGAGGGCGGTGACGGTGTCCGACCCCGGCGCGCGGCCGAGGCCGAGGTCGATCCGGCCGGGGTGGAGCGCTTCAAGCACGCGGAAGACTTCCGCCACGTGGAGCGGCGCGTGGTTGGGCAACATGATGCCGCCGGAGCCCACGCGCAGCCGCTTCGTGACACTGGCGATCTGGGCGATCATGACCTCCGGCGCGGTGCTGGCGACGCTCGCGATGTTGTGGTGTTCGGCAACCCAATAGCGTTGGTAGCCGAGGCGGTCGGCGAGCTGCGCGAGGTCGAGCGTGTTGCGCAGCGCCTTCACGCCGGAGGAGCCGGCGCTGATCGGCGAGAGGTCGAGGACGGATAGGGGAAGGAGCATGGCGTCTTTGGGGTACTAAAGCATACCCAATAACAGTTGGTCACACTACACGCCGCGGAGGGCGACGCTCCGTCGTCGCTGCTTTCAGCTTTGAGTGGGCGCTTCGCGGTAACATCCGAGCCGCGGCGACGACGGAGCGGCGCCCTCCACGGGCGGGCTGGATGAGAATATTTTTACATTTTGATGAAAAAAAAGTATTGACATGTGGGTCTCGCTATGGTACGTTCCGCTGCTTTGCCCGGATTTCCGTCCGATGGCTGTTCTTTGATAATTCAAGCGCTTTCTTTGAGGGGGAGAGTGACGCAATTATGCGCATAATCGCCTTCTTTTTTTTCCGGACCGCGGGTAGTTGCCACGGAAGCCCGCACGATGGCCGGGCAGTGCGGAAGCGCATCTTCGAGATGCGGTTGCGCCGCGGTTGATGTTTCGCCGCGCATTTGGCGCTTCGCGCACCGCATATTCGGCGGTTTGCGCGTCACATCAACGGTCGTGCGCGCTCGGGCATGTCGAGGGGCAGCGTCAACGCCACGCTCTGCGTCGGCAGCACCGCGGACCACGCCGTGATCAACTCCCGGTACGCCTCGCCGACCGGGCGAATCTTGCGGTCCAGATCGAAGAGGCCGAGCGGGTTCAGCGTGCCGTTCTCCTCCCGCAACGCCGAGTCCCAATCCACCTGATCCGTCAGCGAGTACCACGTGAAGCCCACCATCGGCACGCCGTCGTTGCGCAGGCGCAGCACGTTGGCCCATTCCTTCCACAGCCAGTACACGGCCTCGTCGCCGCGCGGGCCTTGCCAGCAATTCGTCTCCGTGTGCATCACTGGCATCAGGTAACGCTCGTGATATTGCCGCGTGATCTCGCTGTAGCCGAAGACTTCGCCCGCCGGCCGGGTGCTGCCGTCGGGCGCGACGCGGTGCTCGTTGGTGACGTAGTAGTCATTGCCGAGCACGCAATGGCGCTTGAGCCGGTTGTTGAGAAAGAAATCGTACTCCGCGCGCGTGAGACCGTTATCCAGGAGGTACTCGTACATTTCGCTGTCCACGCGGCGGCCGTAGTTGAGGTCGAGCGAGAGGAAACGCTGCGAGTTCATGTACTCGGCGGGCTTGATCGCCGACGGGCTGTCCGCATGGAAATACTCGCTCGACTCGCTTTGGATGAAGATCGCATCGGGCCGCGACTCGAGGATCGCCAGCATCGCGAGCACGTTGGCCTTGACGACGTGCTTGAGCGCCGTGACGAACCCGCGGTCGCTCATGAGCTGCTCGTTCCACCAGCCGTAACGCCCGGAGAACACCGCGCACACAAACATCTCGTTGACCGGCGTGTAGAGCTGCACCCATGGAAACCGCCGCGCGAACTCGCCACAGTATTCGCCGAAGAGCGCGGGGAAATCCGGGTTCTGGAAATTGCCGATCCAATCCGGCACGCCGAAGTGGCACAGATCGACGATCGGCATAATTCCACGCCGGTGCAGATCGGCGAAAGTTTCATCCGCAAACGACCAATCGTAGCGCCCAGCCCCAAGGTGCGTGCGCGGGAGGGGCGGGCCGTAGCGCAGGAAGCGCAGGCCGAGTTGATCGACGCAATCGAAGTCCTCGCGCCAGTGTTGGTAGTGCCCGCATTTCTCCATCTCATCGACGCGCGTCCGGCCGCCATGGATGGTGGGGTTGCTGTTCTCGATGCCGGTGGCGAAGATGAAGGGGGGAACGGACATGAGGGAAGGGGCGCGCGACGCGCGGAAAATTACCCTTTCTTCGGGTTTTCCACCTGCGTCACCGCGCCGGAGCCGGTGACCTTCCGGGTGACGGTCGCCGGGCCGGTGTAATCGATGTCGCCGCTGCCGCTGATCGTTGCCGTCAGCTTCTCGGTCGCGTTGATCTCGCAATCGCCCGAGCCGCTCACGGTCACCTCCGCCACGCCCGTTTCCAATCCGAAGCCTTCGTAATCCCCTGAGCCGACCACCGTGACCTTCTGCTCTTTTGCATGGCCAGCCGCCTTCACGTCGCCCGACCCAATAATCGACAGGTTCCACTTGGAACACTCGATGCCTTTGAGATCAATCATCCCGGAGCCGATGAGATCCACTTCCAGAGGCCCGGCGGCGGTCAATTTCTCGGTGTGGATCTTGCCGGAGCCGGACAGCTTCACGGTGTCCAGAGTTTTGACGGTCAGCTTCATCTTGAGCTTGACGGTCGGCGCGGCGTCGGGCTTGAGGCCGATGCGCAGGGCGCCTTTGTCGACGGTCGTCTCGAGCAGCGGCAGGATGTTATCCTCGCCATCGACCGAGAAGTCTTCGGCATCGCCCTGGATGATCGTTAAATCGCCCGAGCCGGCGAGATCGATGCTTTGGACGCCGGTAAGCGCCCGAGCTTCGGTGACGACCTTGCCGGAGCCGACCGTGCGAGCGGAGGCGGAGGCGCAAAAGGCCGCGGCGATCGAGACGAGGAGGAAGACGAGATGCTTGGAACGCTTCATAAGGGTAACATTTGGGCCAAGTTCCCGGCGCGTCCAGCGCGAATCAAGGTGGATCGCGATCTCCGAGCGCGATGGGTGACCGTAGCAGCGGCACGTTGCTCACTTCTCTTTGTTCGAGAGCGGCTTCGCCGCTATTGATTTGCCATCGCGCTCGGAGAGCACGATCTACCGATGTTGGAGACGCGGCGCACCGCTTCTGCCACGCGCTCGGGCGTCACATGCGCCATCAACTCCCCGCCGGCAACGCGCTTGGCTTCCAGCGTCTGGCTCGCGACGCTGCGCTCCGGCGCGATGATCTCGCCCGCCGCGAGGCTGCCCCATTGTTCCGGGTCGGCCGCCGCCGAGAACAATTCCACGAGCGGGGCGCCGGCCAGCCAGGCGTAATGCGCCGCCGCCGTGTCGACCGAGATCGCCAGCGAGCAATCGCGCAACGCCGCCAGGGTCTCGCGGATCGACGCGACCGGCACGATCTCAATGAGGCCGGCGGCAGGGTTTACGATTTGCCGCCAGGCCTGAGCTTCGGCGACGCGCTCGGGCGGCGCGAGAAGGCGCCAGGGGGTTGCGTCGGTTTTCCGCAGCGCCTGCCATTGCTCTATCGGCCACTCCTTGAACGCCTCGCCCGCCCACGGCATCACGACGATCGGGCGCGGCGCCGCGGACGGTTTCCACCGCAAATCGCCCGGCATGAAGTCCGCCGGCGACGCCGTCCCGGAGATCCCCCACGCGACGGGGAAACGCGCGGCCAGGCGCACGCTTTGATGCCCCCGGGCGTCGCGGGAGTTCACAGTTTCATCCATGAGCCAGCTTTGGCCGCGGACGGCGGTTCCGCGCAGGCGCTCGGCGCCGGTGGCGCGCAGGAGGAGCTTGCCCCACGGGGCGGCGTCCCAACTGGTCAGCTCTATGCCCCACTCGAAATTGCGGTGCGCCCGCCCGATCTTCCACGCCTCGCGAAACGCGCCCACGAGCCGCCGGCGGTCGATCCCCGGAGGCCGCGCGTACTTTGGATAATAGATACCGTGCACGTTCGGCAGCCACGGCAGGATGTGACCCCACTCCGCGTTCGCCATCGACGCCAGGACGCACAGGTCGCCGGCGTTTTTGAACCGCCGCGAGGCCTCCCACAAGCCCGGCAGCGCGACCGCGAAGTCGCCGAGGTGATCGGGCTTGAGGACGACCACGCTCACCGGGCGATGCCTAGTGCGTCGCCTGCAAGCCCGCCTCCGCCGGGTCGGGCTCGGCGGCTTGCAATTGCGCGCCGGAACCCACGAGCCACTCGAAGATGGGGGACGTCATCAGGGTCGTCACGACGGCCATGATCACCAGGGTGGCAAAGAGACCTTCGGAGATGATCCCGCGCTGGAGCCCGATGTTGATAATGATCAACTCCATCAGCCCGCGGGCGTTCATCAACGTCCCGATCCCGAGCGATTCGCGCTGCGAAATGCCGGTCGCGCGCGCCGCCAGCCAGCACGCCACGCCCTTGCCCAATATTGCCGCGGCCAGCACCGCGCCGCAGCACAGCCACAGGAACCCGGAGTCGAGCACGGCAATCTTGGTGTTCAACCCGGAGTAAGTGAAGAACAACGGCAGCAACACCGCCACCGTGAGCGGCTGGATGCGCCCGACCAGATCGCGCGCCACGACGCCGCGCGGCATCGCCGCGCCCATCACAAACGCGCCGAAGACCGCGTGCAGGCCGATGAAATCCGTCCACCACGCGCCGAGGAACATCAGCGCCAGCGCGGTGACCAGGCCAGCCTCGGTGAGCGTGCTGTTCTTGACCAGCCAGGCCTTCGAGCGCGCGAGCAGCGGGCGGATCACCAGGAGAACGAGAGCCACGTAAGCCGCGCCGCCGCCGATGTTGAGCCAGGCGTGGCTCCAGTCTTTATCAAAACTGGCGAGCACCACCGCGAGCAGGCACCAGGCGGTGGCGTCGTCGAGCGCGCCGGCCCCAAGCGCGACCGTCCCCATGGTGGTGCCGGCGAGCTTCTTGAATTGAATGATGCGCGCCAGCATCGGGAAGGCCGTGATGCACATGGAGGCGCCCAGGAAGAGCATTGCCTCCAGAAGCGATGTCCGGGCGGGAAACAGTTTCGTGTAATGAAAGAAGACCCAGCCCAATCCCGCGCCCAGCGCGAACGGCACGATCATGCCCGCGGCCGACACCGCCACGGAGCTGCGCAGCTTGCGTCGCACGATGTCGATGCGGAACTCGAGGCCCACGACGAACATGTAAAGCGCCAAGCCGAGTTGCGACGCGGGAAACAGGTAACTCTGCGTGTCGCGCAGCTTCTGGGTGGGGTCCCAGGGAAAGAGCCAGTGTTGCCACGTCGGCGCGACCAACCCGAAGAGCGACGGCCCGAGCAACACGCCGGCGAGCATCTCGGCGACGACCTGCGGCTGACCGAAACGCGCCGCGACCGAGCCGACGAGCCGGCAAAAGAGGAGGATCACCGCGAGTTGCAGGAAGAACTGGACGGCAAGATGGAGGTTGTTCGTAGCCATTCCCGGGAGAATTAGCAAAGTTTGCGGACGACGTAAAGCGGCAGATTTACGGCGCCTCACCAATCAGTCTCCGACGACCGCCTGGCGTTCCCGCTCCCGCTCTGATAATAACGTGTTTGTCAGAACAACCTGCCGCGCTGACCGCACCCATCCTATGACCCGTCCACGGTCTCTTTTTCTCGCGCTTATCACCGCGGTCTTCGCGCTGGTCGCCTCATCATCCGCAACTCCCGCCGTTGACGCCGTCTCGACGGGCTTGCTCTCCCCGGATACCCAACGCGCGATCGACAAAGCCGTGGCCGACATCCTCGGCAAGACTGGCGCGCCGAGCGCCTCGATCGCGGTCGTCAAGGACGGCCAACTCGCCTACGCCCATGCCTACGGATTCGCGGATGCCCAGGCTCACCAGCCGGCGACGACGGCAATGCGTTATAGCATCGGCTCGATCAGCAAGCAATTCACCGCCGCCGCCGTCCTGCTCCTGGCCGAGGAAGGCAAACTGTCGCTCGATGACAAGGTCGCGCGCTGGTTGCCCGACGCCACCCGCGCCGGGGAAGTCACCGTGCGCCAAATGCTTTCCATGACCTCCGGCTATCAGGATTACTGGCCGCAGGATTACGTGATGCCCATGATGCGCCAGCCAACCGACGCCCAGGCAATTATGACGGGTTGGGCGCACAAGCCGCTCGATTTCGAGCCCGGGGCGAAGTGGCAGTATAGCAATACCAACTACGTCATGGCCGGCACGATGGCAGAAAAGGCGGCCGGCGTTCCGCTGGTCGATTTCCTGCAACAACACGTCTTCGGGCCCTTGGAAATGAAGAACGTCTTCGACACGGATGCCGCTCCGCTCCCCGATGGAGAGCCAAAAGGGTATCAACGCTTTGGGCTCGGCCCCCTCCGGTTCGCGCCCAAGGAGGGCAAGGGCTGGCTCTTCGCCATGGGCGAGCTGGCGATGACGGCGACCGATCTGGCCAAATGGGATGTCTCGCTCATCGACCAGACGATCCTGCAGCCGGCGTCGTACCGCGAGATGGAGCGGGATGCGCCCCTCAACAGCGGCGTCGGGGCGAAGTACGGCCTGGGGATGGGCGTCAACGTGGTGAACGGCCGCCGCGTGCTCTCCCACGGTGGCGAGGTATCGGGCTTCTGCGCGCAGAACAACGTCTACCCCGACGACCGCGCCGCCATCGTGGCGCTGACCAACCTCGACGCCACCGAAGCCCCCGGCCAGATCGTGACCAGGATCGCCAACCTCCTCTTTGCACCCTCCGGCGGCGAAGCCGAATTGGCCGAAGCCAGGAAGATATTCGCCGGTCTGCAACACGGCAAGATCGACCGCGCCCGCTTCACCGCCAACGCCAACGCCTACTTCACCGACGAAGCCCTGCAAGACCTGGCCGCCAGCCTCGGCCCACTAGGCGCTCCCCGCAGCTTCACCTTCGCGACGCAAAAGCAGCGCGGCGGCATGACCATGCGCTCGTATGATGTTCAGTTCGCTAAAAAGACGCTCACGGTCATCACGTATATCCTGCCTAACGGAGAGATCGAGCAATTCATCGTCTTCGCCTCGTGAGATCTCATGAAGTTAACCGGCTTGGCACGGCATTTTAGTGACTTCTCTGCTGACTTTTGGGCGGCGATGGAATGTTCGTTTATCGGATGTGGTTATGGCTGGCAGATGCAATGGCGAAACGGCGCCGGCTGTTTCTAGTCCCTGATGTGGATAGGCCTCGAATGCAGAGGGACCTGCCTTGGTGAGTCATGGCTTGGATCGCAGTTGAGTGATTTGCGCTCGAAACTCTGGGACGAAGGTTTCCAAGACTTGCCAGATGATTTCCAGGTCCAGTCCAAAGTAGTCGTGGACAATTGATTGCGGACTGCCGCATCAATCGTCTTCTCGTCGGAAAGGAAAGTCGCGCGATCAATGCCGGCAGTGTACCGACCGATCCTCGCCAGCGCGGCCTCGATATCCTCCAGCAATAGTTCTTCGCGGCGCTTAGGCATCGATCAGTTCCGGCTCGATCAACGCCCAGAGCGACGTCTTGATCGACCGGCGCGAGACCAGGTCGACGCGTTCTCCCAACAGGCGCTCCAATCTCTCGGCTAACGTGACGAAGCCCAGGCCGATCGAGGGCTCGACCTCCACTAGGATATCGATGTCGCTCTTGCCCGGGGATTGGCTGCCGCGCGCGTACGAACCAAACAGGGCCAGGCGCTTGATCGGGAACTCGGCCTGCAGATCTCCCTTCGCTTCCCGCAGGCGGGTCAAAATGGAATCGCGAGTCACGGGCATGGACGAGGCAGGCTCAAACCTAAGTCGACACAGCTTACCAGATATATGGATGTCGTAAACATGCCCGCAAAACGACCATCATCCTCAAGTGGATGCCTCCTGTCACGGAGGCGGTGGTCGAGTTTGGGATGGGTCCGTGTTAGCCTCTGAAACCCATGTCATCCTCTTCAGCAGCAATCAAAGTCGGCGTGATCGGCGCCGGGCATATTGGCAAGAGTCATGCGCGGGTTTATGCCGAGCTGGCGGAAGCCGTGAACGCGCAGCTTGGTGCGGTGTTTGACGTGGATCGGGCGACTGTCGAGGAGATCGCGGCTCAGCACGGGGCGTACGGGGCGGAGTCGCTGGAGGATTTTGCGGGGCGGGTCGATGCGGCGACCATTGCCACGCCGACGCCAACTCATTTTGAGATCGCGAAGTTTTTGCTTGAGCGAGGCAAGCATGTGCTGATCGAAAAGCCGATCACCGACAACACCGCGCAGGCGCAGGAACTCTCCGCGCTCGCGCAGCAAATGGGGTGCGTATTGCAGGTGGGTCACATCGAGCGGTTTAATCCGGCGTTTGGCGCGCTGGAGGCGCTGCTCACGCGGCCGAAGTTCATCGAGGCGCACCGGCTTTCGCCTTACCCCAAACGCAGCACGGAGATCGGGGTCGTGCTCGATCTCATGATCCATGATCTGGAGATCATCCTGCACCTGGTGCGGGCGCCGGTGGCCAGCATCGACGCGGTGGGCGTGCCGGTCTTGAGCCGGGGCGAGGATATCGCCAATGCGCGGCTGCGCTTTGCCGACGGCTGCGTCGCGAACATCACCGCGAGCCGCAGCTCGCCGGAATCCTTGCGCAAGATCCGCGTGTTCCAGGAGGACGCGTATTTGTCGCTCGATTACCAGGCGCAGGAAGGCTTCATCTACCGGCTCGCGCGGGAAGGCGAGGCCGAGAGTTCGCTCTTCAAGAAGCTGCTGGCCGGCGCGCACTCCAGCGTGGTCAGCCAGTTCGCGGGGCGCCGCATCGTGCGGG
>CAXUAZ010000074.1:0-17762 GCA_964249195.1 uncultured Chthoniobacterales bacterium | reverse complement strand
ATCAGGCGCAGGGCTTTGAGAAATCGGGGCAGGTACAGGCGCGGGTTGCCCCACAGCCGCACCAGCCAACCCAGGTAAAAACGATCCGCCCAATCGGGGATGCGGCCCTGGTCGCCGGTGAGGAATCCGATCGCCGCGCCGATGCAATGAATCGCCGGCCGGTAACCCGCGCCTTCGCGCAGGTAATAGCCGAGTTTCTCCTGTTTGCCGGCGCCGAGGGCGATCACGATGTGCTCCGGGCGGCGCTCGCGGATGCGCTCGAGCAACGCGGGATCGGTGACGGCTGTGCCGTACATGGGCGCCACGTGGCAATCCTCCTCGCGCGCGGCGAGACCCTGCGCGCGCAGCCAGGCGATGTTACGCGATTGCGCGGCTTCGTTGGGCATCACCCAGAAGACGCCGCCTTCCTGGGCAAACGCCGGCTCCCGCAACAGCCGCTGAATGTAACGGTAACCGGAGACGCGCTCGAGCGATTCGTATTCCAAGAGGCGCCACAGGAGCACCATCAAGCCGCTGTCGGTGATCGCCAGGTCGGCGGTCGTGAGCGCCTCGCGCGAGCCGGGATCGAGGATCGGGTCGACCATGTTCGGGGCCGAGGGCGCGACGATGAGCCCGCCCCGGGACGCGCGTTCGACCGCCTGATCCACGCTGCCCACGAAAAAGCGAATGCCCAGGATCTGCCGTTCGTCGGGTGAGAGAGGAGGCATTGACTGGGTCGAAACAGCAGCAATCGTGCAAACGGCGGGCGGATGCGTCGAGAGAAAAGCGTTGGACTCCGATCGGGAGTGCGCTGGAGGAAAGTCAGTAAGGTCCCTCGGCGACGCTCGCAAGCTCGCTGCTGGGGATGACCGGTTTTGGGGGCGGGAAAACTTCTTGCGCGGGCGATTTTGCTCGTTATTATAGCGTGCAGTGTCAGCGTTTTTCCAGATCCCTCGCAACGTCAGCGGCCTCCTCGGCCGGGCGGGACTGCTATGCACGCTAGGGTTGGCCTCCCGCTAACCTTTACTTCCCACCTGCCCTGTTTTCATCGGCCGCCCGCGCATCGCGGGCCAGCCTTCCGCCGTTTCGCGGCGCCAGCGACCTCCAGCCATTTTAATTGACCATGCCTGACAACATCATTCTTTTCGACACCACCCTGCGCGACGGCGAGCAATGCCCCGGCGCTTCCATGAACTTCCGCGAGAAAATGGAGGTCGCCCGACAACTGGCGCGGCTCAACGTCGACGTCATCGAAGCCGGCTTCCCGGTGATCAGCGACGGCGATTTCCATGCGGTCCAACAGATCGCCGCCGAGGTCAAAGGGCCGATCATCGCCGGCCTCGCGCGTTGCGTAAACGCCGACATCGACGCCGCCGGCGCCGCCGTCGCGCCGGCCGGGGAGCGGGGCCGCATCCATATTTTCCTCGCCACTTCCAAGATCCATCGCGAGTTCAAGCTCAAGAAGGCGCAGGAGCAAATCCTCCAGCTCGCCACCGAAGGAATCAAACGCGCGCGGGGGTTCGTGCGCGACATCGAATTCAGCCCTGAGGATGCCTCCCGCACCGAACCTGAGTTCCTCGCCCAAGTCGTCAAGACCGCGATCGAAGCCGGCGCCACCACGATCAATATCCCGGACACCGTCGGTTACGCGGTGCCGGAGCAATTCGGCGAATTGATCGGCTACCTTTTCGCCAACGTTTCCAATATCCACGACGCCATTATCAGCGTGCATTGCCATAACGACCTCGGGCTCGCGGTGGCCAATTCGCTGGCCGCGATCCGGGCCGGGGCGCGGCAGGTGGAGGGGACCATCAACGGGATCGGCGAACGCGCGGGCAACGCGTCGCTCGAAGAGGTCATCATGGCGTTGCGGACGCGGCCGGAGTTCTTCGGGCAGGTGACCACCCGGGCGGAGACGCGCGAGATCGTCAAGACGTCGCGCCTGGTCAGCCGCATGAGCGGGATGCTCGTGCCGCGCTCCAAGGCGATCGTGGGCGAGAACGCGTTCGCCCACGGGGCGGGGATCCATCAGGACGGCATCCTCAAGAAACGCGAGACGTACGAGATCATGGACCCGGCGGACGTCGGCTGGGGCGAGACGGAGTTGCCGCTCACCAAACACAGCGGGCGCCACGCGGTGGTGCGACGCCTGGAGCACCTCGGGCACACCCTCGAGGACGCCGAAGTGGAGCAAGTTTTCCGGCGTTTCAAGGAGATCGGCGACCGCAAGAAGTTCGTGTACGACGACGACCTCGCGGCCTTGGTGGAAGACAGCATCCTCGGTGCGCCGGACACCTTTGAACTCGATTACCTCCACGTGACCAGCGGCACCACGACGGTCCCGACGGCCACCATCCGCCTGCGCCGCGGATCCGCGACGACGGACGGCGAGCCCGAGACATTGCAAGACTCCTCGCCCGGCAACGGCGCCGTGGACGCCGCCATGAAGACGATCGACCGTCTCCTCGGCCGCCAGGGCCATTTGGTCGAGTACCACGTGCAGGGCGTCACCGGCGGCAAGGACGCGTTGGGGGAAGTGACGCTCAAAGTCGACTTCGGCGACGGCAAGCTCATCACCGGCAAGGGCGCGAGCACGGATGTGATCGAAGCCAGCGCGCGCGCTTACCTGCACGCGGTGACGCGTTCGCTGGCCTCCGCCCCGGCCCCGCGCTCGGAGGCGGCAGAGAGCGCGGCGGCGGTCTGAGGATTTGGATTGCCGGCCGGCGTCGGTTCGGGCAGATTCCGCCCCACGCTCCATGGCCACCGAAACATTGATCATTGAGGCAGGGCGCGCCGATCGTCAGTATTGGCGCGATCTCTACCGGTATCGCGAGCTTTTCTACTTCCTGGCCTGGCGCGACATCCTGGTGCGCTACAAGCAGACGGCGATCGGCGTCGCGTGGGCTCTCATTCGCCCGCTGCTGACGATGCTGGTGTTCACCGTGATCTACAGCAAGGTCGCGGGGCTGACCTCCGTGATCCCTTATGCGATCCTGGTTTTCGCGGCGCTGTTGCCCTGGCAGTTCTTCGCCACGTCCCTTGCGGAGGCGAGCAACAGTCTCATCGGCAATGCCAACCTGATCTCGAAGGTCTATTTCCCCCGGCTGATCGTGCCGGCCAGCGCGGTGATCACGAGCCTCGTGGATTTCGCCATTTCCTTCGCGATCCTGCTGGGATTGATGGCCTGGTACCGGTTCGTGCCTGGCTGGCAATTCCTGACGCTGCCGCTCTGGACGGCATGGGCGTTCCTGGCGGCGCTCGGGCCGGGCCTCTACATCACGGCGCTCAACGTCAAATACCGGGATTTTCGTTACGTAATTCCGTTCATCGTGCAATTTGGGCTGTACGTGTCGCCGGTCGGGTTCTCGAGCGCCACGCTGGCCAACCGGCTGCACATCTCCCGCGCGCTCTATTCGATGAATCCCATTGTGGGCGTGATCGACGGTTTTCGTTGGGCGATCGCCGGGAATGCCGAGCCGCTGTACTGGCCAGGATTGGCGGTGTCGGCCGCGCTGACGGGGTTCTTTTTGTGGTTGGGCGTGTGGTACTTCCGGAAAATGGAGCGCACGTTTGCGGACGTGATCTAACCCCATGCCTAAAGCCCTCATCTTCGGCGTCTCCGGCCAGGACGGCGCGTACCTCGCGCAGTTGCTGCTGGAGCGCGGCTACGAGGTCGTCGGCACGTCGCGCGACGCGCAGATCTCATCCTTCGGCAATCTGGCGCGATTGGGCATCCGCGAGCGGGTGCGGCTGGAGTCGGCGGCAATCAACGATTTCCGCAGCACACTCCAAACGCTCGCCAAAACCCAGCCCGACGAAGTGTACAACCTCGCGGGCCAGACGAGCGTCGGGTTGTCCTTCGAGCAACCGGTCGAGACGCTCGAGAGCGTGGCGATCGGCACGTTGAACATCCTGGAGGCATTGCGGTTCCTCGGGCGGCCCACGAAATTCTACAACGCCTGCTCGAGTGAATGCTTCGGCGAGGCGGGCTCGGAACCCGCCGACGAGCGCACGCCCTTCACCCCGCGCAGCCCGTACGCGGTTGCCAAGTGTACGGCGTTCTGGGCGGTGGCAAATTACCGGGAGGCGTACGGGCTGTACGCGTGCTCCGGGATCTTGTTCAACCACGAATCGCCCCTGCGGCCCGAGCGGTTCGTGACGCAGAAGATCGTCGCTGGCGCGTGCCGGATCGCCGCCGCCGGGGGCGAAGGGAAGCTGAAACTGGGTAATTTGTCGGTGGAGCGCGATTGGGGCTGGGCGCCGGAGTTTGTCGACGCGATGCACCGAATGCTCCAGCAGCCCGCGGCCGACGACTACGTGATCGCGACGGGCGAGAGCCGCCCGCTGGAGGATTTCGTGACGCAAGCGTTCGAGTGCGTGGGGCTGGACTGGCGCGAACACGTGGAGGTGGATCAAACCCTGTTGCGCCCAACCGATCTGCAAAAGGGCTGGGGCAATCCCGGCAAGGCCCGGCGCGAACTCGGCTGGGGCGCGGAGTGCAAGATGAACGAAGTGGTGCGCCGGATGGTGGAGGCCTGTCGGGCGAAGATGGCATGAGTTCCGAGCCGATCATCCGCGTCGAGGGTCTTGGGAAACGTTACCTGCTGGGCGCGCAAAGAGGCGACAACGGCAAGTATCGCACGTTGCGCGACACCCTGGCCGACACCGCGGCCCGCGTGGTGCGCCGCTTTGGGGCCGGGCGGGAACCGACGGCCGATCCGCAGGAATTCTGGGCGTTGCGGGATGTGTCGTTCGAGGTGAAGCCGGGGGAGGTGGTCGGCATCATCGGGCGCAACGGGGCGGGCAAGAGCACCCTCCTTAAGGTGCTCAGCCGCATCACCGAGCCGACCCAGGGGAGGATCAGCATCGCGGGCCGGGTGGCGAGCCTGCTGGAGGTGGGCACGGGGTTTCACCCGGAGTTGACGGGCCGGGAAAACATCTACCTTAACGGCGCGATCCTCGGGATGCATCGCCGCGAGATCAAAGCCAAGTTCGACGAAATCGTGGCTTTCGCGGAGGTGGAGAGGTTTCTGGATACCCCGGTTAAACGCTACAGCAGCGGCATGTACGTGCGGCTGGCGTTCGCCGTCGCGGCGCACCTGGAGCCGGAGATTCTCATCGTGGATGAAGTGCTGGCGGTGGGAGACGCGGAGTTTCAGAAGAAGTGCCTGGGCAAAATGAACGACGTTGCCAAACAGGATGGACGCACGGTGCTGTTCGTCAGCCACAACATTGGGGCCGTGAACGTGATCTGCAGTCGCGCGCTTCTCTTGCAAAGCGGCTCGTTGCTGCTGGATGACTCCCCAGGGCGAGTGACCCGGCGCTACTTCGAAGTAGGAGGCGCTCCGGCGGTTTGGAAGCGGGATATGCCCGTTGGAGAAAAGGAAGGCATCTATTTCCTCGAGGCCAAAGTCATGATCAAAGGTGAGATCGCTCCCGCCCAGATCAGCACTGAGGAAGCGATCGTAGTGGAGATGGCGGTAGTTTCGTTTGCCGACTACACTCATGCCGAGATTGCCGTGCGCTTCACCAATCACGAGGGGTTCCCCGCGTTCAGCACGGCCAACGGAGATTGCTTCGACCGTTTTCCGGTGATCGGCCGGGGCCGCCATGTTTTGCGCGCCCACATCCCACCGTATTTGCTCGCCGGGGGAACCTACACCCTGCTCATCGCGGCGCTCATCCCCGGGCAGATACTCTTCGATGTGATTGACGGGCCCATCCAAATTACCATCGAGGAGCTTGGACCCCAGGCGTCCTCGATGCGCGACGGCCGGCTGGGAGTCGTCAACCCGCGCCTGCCTTGGGAACATCTCCCCGCAGCGGAGCCAGCAGTTGATCCCGCGGGACCGTAGCATCATGAGTAATCCGCCCAGGCAATCCTGTCGCTGCTGTGGAAACGACACGGAGGTTTTTGGCCATGCGCGCGTCCTGGGCAAATACCGCGCAGCCTACCATCGCTGCAAAACCTGCGGCTTTATCCAAACTGAAACGCCTTTTTGGCTGTCCGAGAGCTACGCCAATCCGATGACTTCGTACGATCTCGGAGGCATCTCGCGGCCCACGCAAAATTCACAAGTCGTGCGTTCAGTTTTGACCGCCTGCTTCGATCCGGCCGGCCGCGGCCTGGATTTTGGAGGCGGATACGGAGTGCTCACCCGGTGGATGCGCGATCTTGGCTACGACTTCTGGCACTACGACAAGCATTGCCAGAATTTGTTCGCCAACGGGTTCGACGCGGACACTTCTGGGGCTGCTCACTACGAACTCGCTACGGCCTTCGAGGTCTTCGAGCATTTGGCGGAACCCATCCCGGCGATCGAATCCATCTTCCAACTGTCCGACTCGATCTTGTTCACGACAGATCTGATCCCCGACCCGCCGCCCCGGCTCGATGAATGGTGGTACTTCGGCCCCGAACATGGCCAGCATGTTGCGTTCTACACTCCGGAGGCTCTGCGACGGCTGGCCGCGCAATTTGGCGCCCGTTACTTCGAAGGTTGCAACGGGTTCCATTTGCTTAGCCGGAGGAACCTGTCCGAGACGCGCTTTCGTCTGGCCACCCGTTCTAGGGTATTGCGCGCCATCAACTTTCTTTTCCGACGTCGTTCTCTGCTCCCAAGTGATTTCCAGGCTGCGATGGCGCGAGCGAAAGAGGCCGCGCGCCCTTTCGAAGGAGCTTAAGCATTACCCTCCGATGAAAATCGCGGTCTGGCATAATCTCCCGAGCGGTGGCGGCAAACGCGCGCTCTACCATCACGTCAAGGGACTCGTGGAGCGCGGGCACCTGATTGAGTCGTGGTGTCCGCCGACCGCTGACCAAAGCTACCTTCCCCTCGGCAACCTGGTCTCCGAGCACATCGTTCCGCTCAAGGTAACTCCGCCGGCCCGCAAACTGTCAGCCCGAATTCGGGCAACGCTTGATCCGGTTGCTCCCAGCCTGGGCGCGATGGACGAACATTGCCGCGCCTGCGCAAAACAGATTGAGGAAGGATCATTTGACGTTCTCTTCGCGAATTCATGCTGGATGTTTGGGACGACCGCGATCGCGCGCTTCGTCTCGGCGCCGGGGGTCTTGTACCTGCAAGAGCCTTTTCGCCGTCTTTACGAAGCAATGCCCAACTCGCCGTGGGCCGCTCTGCCTGCATTCGGCTGGAAGCACTTTTCGCTGCGGCAAGCCGCGCTTCGGCTCAAAGACGCCCGCTTGTGCGCGGGACGGCGCCTGCTGGTCCGGGAGGAAATTAATAACGCCAAAGCTTATCGGCGAATATTGGTCAATTCTGTCTTCAGCCGCGAAAGCGTGGCGCGAGCGTATGGCATCGACAGCAAAGTATGCTATCTGGGCGTGGATGCCCATCGATTCCCCTGGAGTGATGCCCCGCGGAAGAAGCAGGTTATCAGCGTCGGGATTCTCGGTTATGCCAAGGGCGCTGATCGAGTCATCCGGGCGCTGGCTTGCATTTCGCCGGAGAAGCGTCCGTCGCTCCTCTGGATAGGCAACGCCAGTGACCCCAAGTACCGTGAGGATGTTGAACGACTCGCGCTTGAAAAGGGAGTTTCCTTCGTGTTTCGCGAGATGGTGTCTGACGCCGAACTTGTTCGATCCCTCCAGGAATCTTTCGCGAGCATTTACCTGGCGCGCCTCGAACCCTTTGGTTACGCGCCGCTCGAGGCCAATTGCTGCGGCTTGCCCGTGATTGGAATTGCTGAAGGCGGCATCCGGGAAACCGTGGAAGACGGGGTCAATGGCTTCCTTGTCCAAACCACCAATCCGGAGGAGATCGCCGCCGCGCTGTTGAAACTGATCGAGCAGCCGGATCTTGCGGAACGCATGCGCCAACAAGCGCGTAAAATCGCGGAGGAGAAGTGGGCCATTGACGGCGCAACCCTTCGACTCGAACGCGAACTTTCCGAAACCGGCAAGCCCTAGGAAATTCCGCCGTGAGCCTCCACCGTTTCGACCCCGCGTTCATCGGCCATTAAAAAAAACTTTACGCCGAACGTCGATCCGGGTCCTTTGCTCATGGCTGCTCCCACAATCTGCACGATCATCGCCAAGAACTATTTGGCGCACGCCCGGAGCCTCTGCGCCTCATTTTTGGAGCATCATCCAAACGGAAAGTGTTGCGTGCTTCTGATCGACGAGCACGAGGGATTCTTCACGGCGGCCGCGGAGCGCTTCGAGACGTTCTCCCTGCGAGATATCAACCTGCGCGAAGAAGTGGAAAGCCTCTGCTTCAAATACGATGTCACCGAGGTGGCAACCGCGGTGAAACCGAACTTCTTGCGCCATTTGTTTTCCAAGCGCCATCTGGAAAACGTCTTGTATCTTGACCCGGATATCCTGGTGACGGCGCCGCTGGACGCCCTTTTCGCGCGCCTGGAAACCGCCGACGCGATCCTCACGCCTCACCTGGACACCGATTTCCCTGACGACGGCAAAACTCCCAACACCTCGTCGATGCTGCTGACTGGGGCATACAATCTTGGGTTTCTGGGCGTCAGGAATTCCCCCGAAGGCAACCGGCTCCTGGAATGGTTGCAGTCCAAGACCGAGACGAGTTGCGTCGTGAGCTGGAGGGACGGCTACTTCTACGACCAGAAATTCTTCGACGTGGCGGTCACGCTGTTCCCCTCGATCCACATCGAACGAGGAATCGGTTACAACATGGCGCCGTGGAATCTCCATAGCCGGCGCCTTACTCGGGAGAGTGGCCGGTGGCTCTGCAACGGCGCCCCGTTGTACTTCTACCATTTCAGCAACTTCAAGTTAAGCCGGCCCAATGTGTTGTCGGGACTCGGTTCGCGCTTCACGTTTGCCGATCGGCCGGACCTGCAGCCGATGTACGATGGCTATCGGGAGGCTCTCGTTGCAAATGGCGGAAACCAGAGCAGTCTCTGGCCCTATCAATATGCGCGGCTAAACTCCGGTGAACGGATCTGCAATCGAATGCGCCATCAATACCGCGATTCGCTGGCCTTTCGCCGGCGGGTGGGCAATCCGTTCGCCTCCCGAAAGGTGCGGTGCATCAACGCGGCTTTAACTTTGTGGGGCGAGGTGATGAGCGCTATCCGGCCGCGGCAGCGGGCGGCGGCGCTTCTCAGAAAGATGCTGACGCGCCAGCCGTAGCGAAGGAGGTGTCGCCCGACTTATGAGACGATTTATCGGTCGCGCGGTGTGCTGGACGGCGGCGATTATCCAAGAGGCGCCCGGCCAAATGTGGGCACGGTGGAAGACGTGGCAAATCAAAGGGCGGGAGATGACGTTCCCGCTGTTCTCGGCGGCGCTGCCGGCGGGGGAAAACCGGCCGAAGGTCCTGGTGGTGGTCACCCACTACGCGGAGCCGGACCCGCTCCACGCCAGCGGCAAGGCCGACAAGCTCACCGCTTGCTTGGACGGCGCCCAGCAAAGCCTGTCGCATTGCGACCTGAAAATCGTCGTCAACACGACGCCCGACCGCCACGTGCGCGACGAGATCGCCCCGGCGCTCCGGGACTCCGTCGAGTGGCGGATGCTCCCGACCGATGCTCCCATGTACCTCGGGTTTCGAGCGGTCGAGTGGATGTTGGACGCCGCGGGCGAATACCAGTTCTATCTCTTTCTGGAAGACGACATCGTCATCGAAGACGCGATGTTCCTGGAAAAAATCGCGGCGTTTCAGGCGGCGGTGAAACAGGCCAACTGGCTGCTCATGCCCAACCGGTTCGAGTACTATCAACGACGCAAGAACTACATCGACCTCGGCGATCATTGGAGCGCGCTGTCGGAGTTTCACCTCGGGGAGTTTCATTTCGCGGAAAACGTGAATCCGCACAGCGGCGCCTTTGTTCTCAACGCCGCCCAGATCGCCCACGTCAGGGCTTCGGCGAGGCGCCTCCATGGCCGCGACAGCTTTACCGGGCCGCGGGAGAGCGCCGCCACGGGCTGGCTCCTGGAGCATTTCCGCATCTTCAACCCGGCGCCGCCCAACCGGCATTTTCTGGAGGTGCGCCACTGGGATCACCGTTATAGCCGCGCGGCGTTGCCGTCTTGACTTCAATGGCCTGGTCTGGCACCGCAGAGAGGATGCAAGCTTTCCTCGCCCTCCGCCGCCTCCCATGATGCGTTCCGTTCTTGGCGACGGTTTGCGGGTGAAGTGGCGTTTATTCGTTCTCGGAGCGCGCTGGAGCGATAAACGGCTGTTGTTGAAATATAGCCTCCGGCATCACCTCAAGAAGATCGGCATCGCGTGGGAATGGTCGGGGCGGGAAGCGGAAGTAACTTTGAAGCTCGGCGCGCGGCGCTGGACCTTGCGTTGCCAGGACGACCCGGGCCACCTGGCGGCGCTGCGCGAAATCTTTGGCGAGGAGCAATATCGCCTGCCGGACGAGTTGCGGCAGCTCGGCGAGGTGGTGGATCTCGGGGCCAACATCGGCGGATTTGCCGCCTACATTGGGTTGCGGTTCCCCGAGGCGCGGCTGCATTGCGTCGAGGCGGACCGAGTCAACTTCGGGTTTCTCGAACAAAATCTTCGCCGCAATTCTCCGGCCGCGACGGCCTTGTGCCGGGCCGCGGTGGGAGCAGGGGTTAAAGGTCCGGTAGCCTTCTACCGCGCTTCCAGCCCGGCTTCGCACTCGTTGCAAGCGCCGGCGGAGGGCGGGGGAGATCGCGTGGAGGTGGAATCCATCGGATTGGAGCAATTGCTCCAGGGCATGGATCGGATCGATCTCCTCAAATGCGACATCGAAGGCGCGGAAAGCGACGTGCTCGGCTCCATGCCCGAGGCGGTGGCCCGGCGGATCGGTTGGATCGTAGTCGAGTATCATTCCCAGGCGATCCGCCAGGGTCTGCTGACGAGTTTGGGCGCGCATTTCACGGTTCACGGGGAGTTGCCGATCGATGCGAGCAACGGTCTCCTCTGGCTGCGCGGCCGATCGTTCCAGGCATGAGTGCGCCGGACACTCTGATCATCATCTTGCACTACGGCAAGATCGAGGACACGCTGGAAACGCTGGCGTCACTCGCGAATGTCGATCGCGCGAAAGCCCCCTTTCAGACGCTGGTCATCGACAACGGCAGCGGCTCCGACCTCGGGTCGATCTTATCCGCCCAATACCCGGCCGTGCGTTTTCTCGGGTTGGAGCGCAATCGCGGTTTTGCCGGGGGCAATAACGTGGGGCTGGAGCTTGCGTTGGCCGAGGGATTTGACTTCTCGCTGCTGCTCAACAACGACGTGTCGGTGGCGCCGGACTTCCTGCTCGAGTTGCGGGCGGCCCTGGATGCCGACCCCTCGGTTGCCATGGCGGGGCCGCTAAGTTTCTTCCATGATGAGCCCGAGCGGATCTGGGCTTTCGGCGGGTTTATCTCGAAGTGGAACGCGGCGGTTGGCCCCAAGACCGTCCGGCCCGGGCGCAACGAACCCGTCCCGACCGATTATCTGCCGGGCGCGTGCATTCTCATCCGCAACGCGGCGCTTGAGGCCGTGGGATTGATGCCGGAAAAATACTTCCTGGCCTATGAAGAAGCCGAGTTTTGCCTGGCGGCCCGGCGGGGCGGCTTTGGGGTGGTGGCTTGCCCGCGGGCGCGCATCTGGCATAAAGTAGGCATGTCCTCCAAGGCAACGCCCGAATACCAGTACAACACGATGCGCAATCGTTTTTTGTTCGGCGAATATCTCGCGAACGGAGGCTGGTTGTGGAACAAAGCGTTTGTGCTTTGGCTATTCGTTCGCTTCTACCTTTCGGGAAGGCGTTCCGGAAAGTTGGTGTGGCGGGCGTTGCGCGATCATTTCCGATATTCCACCGTTCGGGCCGAACACCTCACCGCCGTGTTACCCACCGGAGCATCTCACCGCTGATCTGAATCATGGAATCCCTGCGTAGGTTGCGGCTTTATGCCCGCGCTGCTTTGGCGGCCCGCTCTCTGAATCTGGATGGACTGCCCATCCTTCCAAAAGCCGTTCTGGGCGGCCGCGCTCCTTACAACCGGGGATCGTACAACGAGTTCGTGACCTGGATCCACCAGTTGCAGCTTCCTTCCTCGACGGCCTGTATCTTCGATGTCGGGGCCAACCACGGCGACTTTTCGCGCGCGGCGTCGGCGTGTGTCGGCTCGGCGCACGTCTGGCTTTTCGAGCCGCTGCCGATGCTTTGGCCGTTGCTCGAGCGCCAGGTGCGGGAACGCGCCGGGCGATGGAGCGTCCAGCCGTTTGCGCTCGGGGCCGCCCCTGGCACGCTTGCCTTGCAGGTGGCTGCAGGAGACGACAGCATCGGCAGCTTCGTCGGTTTTGGCGCCGCCTACCAAGGGGCCAATCCGACGGGAGCGGCGGCGAATTCGATCGAGAGTCGCATCGAGACGATCGACGCGTTCTGCCGCGCGCAGGGAATCGAGCGGATCGATTTAATGAAGATCGACGTGGAAGGTTTTGAGTTCGACGTCATGGAAGGCGCCCGGCAGATGCTGACCAGGACGACGGCGTTGATCGTGGAGGTTTCCTTGATCCGTCACGGCGGCGGCGATCTGGCGCCGCTGCTGCGCATGCTCGAACTGCTGGAAAGGAGCGGCTTGCATTTGGTTGATCTGATTCCCTCCTACTTCTCGCGGGCGGAGCCGTGGCGGCCGGTCGAGTACAATATCCTGGCGCGCCGGGCGGACGCCTGACCGGAGCGGACCGAATGGGGAACGGCTTGCCAGCAAAGGCGTTCTCCATCATGATGGCGATGGTTTCGCCCGCCGACCGAGCATGAACATCTCTGAAGCAACCACTGCAAATCTAAAGATCCCCCTCGCCATCGGGGTGGCGCTGATGATTGCGCTGCTGATGGGAAGCCTGATCGGATCGGAAGATCTCAAGACGCTCGCGCTGATCTGGGGCGCCGGGGGCGCCATCGTCTGGGTGGTTTATCTTTATCAATTCACGTGGCCGATCGCGCTCCTGCTCTGTTATGTGGGATTAAACTACAGCCCGACTGGCTTCCAGATGGGCGCCATCCACGTCACCGCCGGGATGGGGATGACGCTGGCGGCGATCTTTGGCTGGCAGAAACGGGCGTTCACGGCGTCGCCCGCGCTCGAGAAGGCGGGGCTGCGCGCCTTCACCTACGCGCAGGTCGCTCTTCTTCTCTATCTGGCCGGGCACTTCCTGTATAACTGGGCGTTCCCGTATTCGATTCCCGACTTCCAGTTGAAGAACGCGGTAAAATCGTATTTCTCCATCGTGGCGCCGCCGCTGTTGCTGCTGTACTTTACGCACCGCCCGATGGGGATCGAGCCGCGGGCCAGCTTCGTCCGGGTGCTCACCAACCTGATCCTGCTTGGACTGCTGGTGAACCTTGCGATGGCCCTCTACCTTGTCTTCATGGGCCGGGACGTGCAAATGAGCGACTTCGGAGAGGCCACCGATACCGTGCTGATCCCCGGCATTAATGCCACGATCAATCCGTACATGTTGCGGGGGTTGGGTCCGGCCGCCATGCTGGCGGGCACGCTGTTTATCACCGGCCCCAAAGCTCCGCGCAAAGAGGGGCCGGGTAAAATCTTATGCCTAATGCTGTGTCTGTTGGGTGTGGTCGGATCGTTGCTCAGCGGAGGACGAGCCACCGTTTTCATCGGGTTAGTTTTCTGCGCCCTGACGTTTTGCGTGCGCGGCAAGGTCGCCATTCTCTCATTGTTGGCCGTGATTTGCTTTGCGGGTTTTATCGCCGTCAACGTGATGAGCGATTTCATCAACAGCCAGGCGCCGGTTTTTATGCAGCGTTCGGTGCAGTGGGCGCTGATTGACAAGAATGAGACCGTCGACAGTGATATCGTGAGCTCGAGCGCCTGGCGCTACTCATTGTTCGAGCGCGCCATCGCGGAGTGGAAGTCGGATTCGCGCATCTTGTGGTTTGGCCGGTCGACGTACGGGTATGGCGCGGGTGATGAAATGGCGCGACAGGTTGAGAGCAGCGAGGCGGATCTAGTCACTTCTCTGCGCCGCGGGGCGACTCACAACCTCCTGACCGACTTGCTGGTGGCCTACGGTTTGGTCGGCGCCGTGCTGTATTTTATTTCCTACTTCACAACTATCCGGCTCCTCGTGGGGCTGTACCGGCATGCTCCTCTTGATTGGGGCTCGAAAAACATGCTGTTGTTTTTGCTGATCCCCGCCGCTCCCGGCTTCGTGTTGAACCTGATTGCGGGCGGATTGGGCGATATTACCGGAGCGTGGCTGATGGTTGTCGTCTTTGCCCGCATCCGCATGGTGGAGAAAGCGGCGGTCGCCGAAGAGGCCGAGCAAAAGAGAAGGCCCGCGCGTATTCCCGGGCTGCGGGAAGCGCTCCCGGCGGGACGCCCGCGCGATTGGCTCGTCCCCCAAGCCTAGCCGGGCGGGAGATGAAGCATACCCCGTGAGTTTTTCCATCATCACGCCCAGCTTCCGCCAACTCGAATGGCTCAAACTCTGTGCGGCATCGGTGGCCGATCAGGCCGGGGTGCAGGTCGAACACATCGTGCAGGATGCCGGGGGGGATCCGCCCCTCGAAGCCTGGGCTCGCGAGCAACCCGGCCTGCGGATTTTTGTCGAACCCGACTTGGGGATGTACGATGCCGTCAACCGCGGGTTGCGCCGCGCCCAAGGCGACATCTGCGCGTACCTGAACTGCGACGAGCAATATCTGCCAGGCGCACTTGCCGCCGTTGCCCGGCTTTTCGAGGCTCGGCCAGAAGTGGAAGTCGTCTTTGGCGATGCGGTGCTCGCGGACGATCAGGGACGGGCGGTTTCCTACCGGCGCATGGTGTTGCCGGGGCGTCTGCACACTGAGTTGGTGCATCTCAGCACCCTGACGTGCGCCACGTTTTTTCGCCGGTCCCTGTTGGATCGCGGGTTCTACTTTGACGATCAATGGCGCACGTTGGCCGATGCCCTGTGGATTTCTCGACTGCTCCGGGCCGGAGTCAAGATGGCGGTTTTGCCGGAGCCGCTGGCGGCTTTCACCTTCACCGGGAATAACCTTGGCACGAGCGCCGAAGCCGTGGCCGAAGGCCATCGCCTGCGAAATGAACGGCGCTGGCCGCCTTCCCTCCGCGTTCGTCTTCTCAGCGGGGCGCTGGCGGTTCATCATCGTTTGCGCAAGCTGCGGGCCGGCGCCTACCGCCGGCGTTCGCTGGAGGTCGGGCTGTTCACCAAGGAGCAGGGCGCCCGCGAGCGGGTCTATGCCAAGAGCAAGCTGGGTTGGTCCTGGCCGAAATAACGGGCTTTAAAGCAACCCTTCCACGGCAAGGGCGAGGCGGGCGGGAAACGCCTCCGCTTTGAAGCGCCGCTCATACGCCAGGCGGTTGCGCGTCCCTTCGGCCGGCCAATGGCTGCGCCGCGCAAAGGCCTCGGCAAGCGCCATCTTCAGCGATTGCGCCAGATCGGCGCCGGGAGGGAAACATTCGCCGCCGAGAACCTCGCGATTGCCGCGCCAGTCGGTCGCGACCACCGGCAACGACCACATCATCGCCTCGACGATGACCAGCCCGAAAGACTCATACGGCGCGAGAGAAGGGAAAACAAAGAGGTCCGCGCCGGCGAAGCGGTTCCATTTTGCCTCGCCAGAAAGCACTCCGGGGCGATCCACCGCGGCGCCGAGGCCCAGTTCGTCGATCAGCGCTTGCAATTTGCCTTCGGTAAACGGCGCAAGACATTCGCCGACGAGGTCCACCCGGCAGTCCTTCCCCTCCGCCCGCAGCGCCGCGACGGCGCGAAGGAGTGCCGGGGTCCCCTTGTCCGCGCAAAGATGGCCGGTGTAGAGCAATCGCGGAACTCCCTCGCCCCGCTGCACGCGTGTAGGATCAAAGCAATCGTTCACCGTGTGGGGAACGCTTTCGATCCGCCCGATGCCGAGACTTGCCGGGTCGGCTCGGCCAAAGTCGTTCATCACCAGGGCCGCATCCGCCCGGCGGCAGAGCGCGCGCAGGGGCCAACGGAGAATCGCCGGCAGACTCGGCATGGCGTCGGCGATGCCCCCAGCATGGAAATGGATCACCAGCCGCCGACTTGCCAGGAGGGCAAATGGCAGCAGGCAGAGGTCGCGGACCACGGGCACGAGCTGGGGACCGCCGGAGGGGTAAACCAGGAGATCGATGGGCCCGGCGGCGCGCAACTTCACAAGCCGGGCTAGCGCCGCCGCCAGCGCCAGCAGCTTCCCGAGACCCGGCCGACGGGCTCGCCCCGCTTCTTTGGTGAAAAAAAACGCCCAGTGCGCGCTGAGCGCCGTCGAGCGGGCGGCGAGTTCGTCGATCAACCGCGCGATCATCATGGCCTGTCCCCCAGGAGGAGGCGGGATCTGGCCGGCGATCACGATCCTTTGTTTGCGTAGATTTTGCATTTTCCCTTGAGCGCGGTCTACTATGCGGCCAATGAGCGCCAGATCGCCAACTGCTTTTCTCGGTGACCTCGCCGCGGGGTACGATCCGCTGGTCGCGGCGGGCCTGACGCAAACCGGCTTTTTGGAGAAAGTGCCTCCCGGAAGCACCGTTTTCCTCAAGCCTAATCTGACCTTTCCCGAGTACCGGGCGGGGGTGATGACGTCCTTTGAATGTCTCAGCGCGGTGACCCGCTTCCTGCGGGCGCGCGGATACGAGGTGATCATCGGAGAAGCGGACGGCGGCGGTTACAACCGATTTTCGATGGACGCCGTTTTCAAGGCGCTGGGCATCGACCGGCTGTGCGCGGAGACCGGCGCGCGCTGCATCAACATTTCGTTCGCCGAGCCAAAAATCCTTGTGGTCAAGGTCGGCCGCCGGACGCTCGAGGTGCCGGTCCCGCGCCTGCTCTTCGACGGCAGCGTCCAGGCATTCATCACGCTGCCGGTCCCAAAGGTTCATTTGAACACGCTCGTGTCCATGTCGATCAAAAACCAATGGGGCTGCATCCAGGAGCCTTCCGAACGGTTGCGCCTCCATCCCTTCTTTTCGCCGGTGATGTATGAGGTCAACCGGCAATTGCCTAACGCCTATTCGATCATCGACGGGCGTTACGGCCTCAACCGCAGCGGACCCATGCGCGGCGATCCGGTCGAACTCGACTGGCTCTTGATTTCCAACGACCTGGTGGCGGCCGATCGCGTTTGCTGCCGCATCATGGGCATCGAGGAGAAGCGCGTGCGCTTTCTGCGTTATTTTCAGAAGCAAGGTTGGTGGACCGACTACGACGACATCCGCCTGAACACCTCAATCGAACCTTTTAAAAAGGTGCAGTTCTACCTTCGTCCCCTCTTGACGGATCTGCCGGGCATCGCGTGTTTCAACAGTCCGTTTCTGGCCTGGCTGGGCTATCACTCCCCGCTGGCGAGCTTTGCCCATTGGTTGCTCTACCTCATCCGGGAGCCCTTCTATGACGCCAAAGCCGAAAAGGCAAAGTTGGATGCTTCGAAGAAAAGCATCGATCAATCCGCAGAGTGATTGATTCCCAACCCCCAACTGAAATCCAGCCTGGGGCCGAGGGCGATCTTCTCGGCAGCATCCCTGCCGTGTTGCCACGCGCGCAGCCGGGGCGTGGACGACCCATCCCGTCAAGACGTTCCCGCCTGACGCGCTCGATATTGCGGGATGAAAACCCTTCAAGATATGTTGAATGACCCCGAAAGGACCCGTCGGAGTCGTGTAGAATCGATCCGCTGCCGACGAAGATGGTCACCCAGTTCTGACTTCACCCCCCGGCGGAGTCGTGTAGAATCCTAGAGTTCGCGGCCGCCAGCGCCCAGGGGTTCTGACTTCACCCCCCGGCGGAGTCGTGTAGAATTACGCCTACGCGTGCTGCTCATGAAGTCTTGTTCTGACT
>CAXUAZ010000073.1:16331-17765 GCA_964249195.1 uncultured Chthoniobacterales bacterium | reverse complement strand
CCCTACGATCGCGCCGTCCGCCTGCTCGATCGCCTCGCCTTCGGCCCCGAGCGGGCCGAGCTGGCCGCCGTGCTCACCCTGGGCGAGACCGCCTGGCTCAACAACCGCCTCGCCGGCAGCTTCGACTCCCCCGCCGAGCAGGCCGTGCTCCGCGCCGCCCGCGCGCAATTCCCCAACGGCGACGACCCCCGCCAGACTGCCGCGCGCGCCCTGCAACAGTGGCTGGCCAGCGACAATCCCGTCCGCGCGCGCTTCACCGCCTGGGCCGAGAACCATTTCACCACCTGGATCAGCAAAACCAAGGCGCTCCCCAAGTGGAACGAACACTACGACTTCAGTCGGCTCGGCATCGCCCCGTTTGCCGATCTCCTGGACGCCAGCGCGCACAGCCCGGCGATGATCGCCTACCTCGACCAGGAAAAGAGTTACGCGAGCAAGCTCAACGAAAACTACGCCCGCGAGATCATGGAGTTGCACACCCTCGGCGTGCACGGCGGCTACAAACAGGCGGACGTCACCGCGCTCGCGAGCGTGCTCAACGGCTGGACCCTGGCCAATCAAGCCTCCCTGCCCGACCGCGCCACCGAACAACTGGCCTTCAACGAGCGCGATAACGAGGCCGGCCTCGCGCGCGATTTCCTGTTCGCGCCCGCGCTCAACGACGGCAAGCCGCGCCGGATTTTCGGCCTGCAATTCCCGGAGGCGGCGCCGGCGGCTCGCTACGACCGGGTCCGCATCGCCATTGAAATGCTCGCGTCGCATCCGCAGACGGCCCTGCACGTCTGCCGCAAGCTGGCCGAGCATTACGTGGCCGCGCCCGCGCCGGATAAACTGGTGACCGCCATGGCGCAAACCTTCCTGGAAAACGCCGGCGACATGCGCGCCGTGTTGCGCACGATGGCCTCCCGGCCCGAGTTCTGGCAGGCCGAGCCGAAGCTGGCCACCCCGCTCGACTTCGGGGTGCGCCTCGGCCGCCTCTGCCGCGCGGCGGCGATCAACGACGGGGCCGACCCCAACCAGGCCGCGCGCGCCGATGCGGTGGAAGATTTCCTCAAGAAAAGCGGCATGGGCCTGTTCGACCACGTCAGCCCCGAGGGCTACCCGGAAAACAGCGCCTCCTACGCGGATTCCAACGCCATGCTCCAGCGTTGGCGCTACACGCAAGGCATCGTCGAACCGCTCAACCGCCTGGCCCCCGCGCCCTGGCGCAAATCACCGGGCGCCGACGCTGCCCAGCGCTTCATCGACCTCGCCGCGTTGCGCCTTACCGGTCGCCTCCTCTCGCCTGATTCCAACCGCGCCGCGATCGACGTGATGGGCGATCCCACCCCCGATCACATGCGCCAGACGATGGTGTTCGTCAGCCTGCTGCCCGAGGTCAACCTGCGGTAGCGTTTTTTCGATGACTGCGTTGCCGACCTTCACGGACGCCAC
>CAXUAZ010000073.1:0-16321 GCA_964249195.1 uncultured Chthoniobacterales bacterium | reverse complement strand
TCCCTCCACACTGGCTGGAGGGATGGGCTCCGTCCCGTCCCACTTCTTCCCGCCCCTGCCTGAAACCGTCCTTATGAACGTCACCCGCCGCTTCTTCCTGCAATCCTCCGCCGCGCTTGTCGCCTACTGCGGCGTCTCCCCGCTCCGCGTCCTGGCCGAGGCCGGCCTCGACCCGGACAACCTCAAAAAAGTGACCCGCGGCAAAACCCTCGTCGTCATCTTCCTGCGCGGCGGCATGGACGGTCTGAATTTTGTCGTCCCCTTCAAGGACCCCGCTTACTACGGATTGCGCAAAGGCATCGCCATCCCGGAACCGGGCAAGAAAGGCGGCTGCGTCGATCTGAACGGCTTCTTCGGCTTGCATCCGCGCGCCGCCGCGCTCGGCCCCCTTTTTGCCAAAGGTCAGGCCGTCGCGCTCCAGGCCGTCGGCTACGATCGCAACACCCGCTCGCACTTCGAGGAGCAGGACACCTGGGAAACGGGCGTGAGCGGCAACACGATCAGTTCCGACGGCTGGCTCAACCGCCACCTCATGACGAGCCAGGGCCACGGCCCGATCCGCGCGGTGAGCGTGGGCGACAACCTGCCGCGCATCCTGCGCGGCCGCGCCCCGGCGTTTGCCATGCGCGGCATCACCGATCTCGGGCTGTTCCCGGAAGGCAAAAAAGGCATCGACCCCGCCCAGCAGGATCGCATCGCCGCCGCGCTCGAACACGCCTACTGCTGCGACCCCCGCCTCACCGCCGCGGCCACGAGCATTGCCCAGCCCGGCGAAGACGACATTCGTTCCGCGCGCGACCTCCTCTCGCAGACGGCGCAAGCGACTTTCGAAGGCATCACGCAACTCAAGGCCGTCACCAACCGCCCGTACACCCCGGCCGCGAAGTACCCCGACTCCGACCTCGGCAAGCGCCTGGCGCAGGTCGCACGCCTCATCAAGGCCGACATCGGCCTGGAGGTGGTGGAGCTGGATTACGGGAGTTGGGACACGCACCAGAACCAGGGCGCCGCGTTGAACGACGGCGGCGGCAATTACGGGAGACTCGTCGGCGGGTTGGCCGACTCGCTGGCCGCCTTCACGCAAGACATCGAGAGCCGCCTGGACGACGTGCTGGTGGTGACGCTCAGCGACTTCGGCCGCACCGCCGCCGAGAACGGCACGGGCGGCACCGACCACGGGTGGGCCAATTGCATGTTGGCGATTGGCGGCCCGGTGTTGGCGGCCTCCGGGGCCGGAGCGCGCAACGTGATCGGCAGTTGGCCCGGCCTCGCCCCTGAGCAACTGCACGAGAAGCGCGACCTGTTGCACACCACTGATTTCCGCGACGTGTTAAGCGAGATCGTCGGCAACCATCTTGGCAATCCGAACTTGAAGACCGTGCTGCCCAATCACGATTTCAAGCGCGTGGGATTGATCTAATACTCTCGCGGCCGCCTCCAAATCAAGTCACCCTGAGCAGCGAGCTTGCGAGCGTCGCCGAAGGGCCCTACTGACTTTTCTGGCGCACGGGCAAACTCCGATCCGGCGGGTCGTGCAGAATGCAAATTGTGTGTTCTGCCGGTGGGCAAAATGCACGAGTTGCGCCCTCGGAACGCAGATCGCGGAGAGATCGCGTGCCTCGTAAGTCACACGCGCTGCGTAAGTTGTATTCCCTTCATCTGTAGCTGGCATCCTGCTAGCTAAGGGAGGCGCCTACATACATATGGCGACCGTACGGGAAGTGGCAGAGTGGCTGGTTGACGAGATCACCGAAAACGAAGTGGTTTATCAAAGGGCGGCGATCCGCGCGATCGCCGAGCAATTCGGCGAACAGTTCCTCTATCAAAACGACAATGGCCACATCGCCATTGCGCGCCCGGTGTTGGCCGAATTCCGCAAGATCAAGGAAGACGCCATCCAATGGAACAACGGCGAACACTCCTGGCGTCTCGTCGATTGATCCACCGTTAAAGTACTCGGCATGGCGGCGGCGATAGCATTGCCTATACCAATGCTAAACCCGCCTCTTTGAGCGGTTTCTGGTCGAACCGCTACACTATTCCAGCAGCGGCCTGTTACGTTGCGGACACCATGGCGCAATTGCGCCAAACGTCCACGCATCACGCGCGCCGTTATGCGTCGCGTCATTCAAGTGGCGCCTCAATTGCTAAGGGCGCTGGGCAACGCAGTTGCGCGTTTTCTTGCGCGCAAGTCGACTGCTCCCACCCCAACAATCATAAAAAAAGTCGAAAAAAACATCATGCCGACAAATCTCCTGGCCTCCGCTGCCAAGCCCAAGCCCACCCTGGGTCTGACCGGTCTGACCATGAACGCCATGGCGCTGATTGCGCCCGGCGCCTTTCTCTGGCTCACGTTTCAGATCCAATCACTCTACGGCGCTCCGTTGGCCGGTTGCGCGATGTGGTTCGGCATCGCCCTGGCGCTCCTGCTTTGTCTGGCCACCGCATACAGCTATGCGGAATTATCGAAGATCTATCCCGGCGCCGGTTCTTCTTATTTATACGCCGAGCAGGCGTTCGCCTCGCGCACCAAAGCGTTCCGCTTCGCCCGCATCGCGAAATTCTTCACCGGTTGGGCAAGCCACCTTTATTACTGGGTGTATCCCGGCTGCATGGTGGGCGTCACGGCGATCCTCGGCGGCTACATGGTTTCGCAGATCTTTCCCGACACCTTCAGCGGCTCTTATAATAGCCCCGTCTTCATGTTCGGCTTCGCCATCGTATTTGCATTGGGCGTCGCGTACATCGCCTATCGCGGCGTCACCGGGACCACGGGCGTCAACGCCGTGATCAACATCATCCAGATCGTCGCGTTGCTCGCGTTTACCTGCATCGCCATTTCCTATCGCATGAAGCACGCGCAGGACTCGGTGGGGTGGCATCTTTCCAATGGCACGGCGGTCACCTATCAAGTCGATTCCACCCCGGTCCTCGACGACAAAGGCAAGCCCGTCCAGGACGCCTTCGCCGATGCCTCGCCCAAGGTCGATGACAAGGGACTGCCTGTTTACAAGACCGCCGATCGCGCCGTCACCAAGGAAGACCTGGCGAACAAGGACGTGCCGCTCCCCGCCGATCTTGCCGTCGGCGACCCGTATCCCGTCTTGCAAAAGGATGCAGACGGCAAACTGACTCTCAAAGACGGACACGCGCTTCCCGTTCCTTTCACGGTGAGCTACAAACCGGAAGACGCCCTCACAGGCGTAAAGGGCGACGCGAAAAACCCGCTCACCTTCAACTTCCATTCGAGCGCCGCTTCCGTCGTGGCGCCGCACACGTTTAACTTTATCTTCATCCAGGCCTGCATCGCGATCCTGATTCTCGTCGGCTTCGAATCGGTCACCGCGATGGGCGAGGAAGCAAAGAACGCGAAACGCGACGTGCCCCGCGCGGTGCTCCTCTCGTTATTGATCCAGGGTTGCTTCTGTTATTTCCTGGAATACTTCGCCGCCAACTACTTCCTTCACAATGGATATACGCTGCCGATGGCGGCGGCGTCCGGCGCACCCCTGGGCGATCAGATGGTGATCGTCGGCTCGTGGCTCTTCGGCTCCTACCGCGCGGGCTGGTGGTTCATGATGATCCAGGCGACGACCGTTTTCCTCGCGCTCATCGGCACCACCCTTTCTTGCCTGAGCACCGGCGCGCGCGTGACCTACGCGATGGGCCGCGAAGGCGAGGTCGGCACGCACTTCGGGCTTCTTCACGGCAAGACGGGTTCTCCGCATCGCGCGATCTGGACCCTGGCGGTCATTTCGGCCGTGCTCGGGATCATCACCGTCTCGGTGTACCTCGGCACGACCACTCCCGCGCCGCTCGACCCGAAGTATCATAACTTCTGGTATAGCTTCGGCATCTTCTCGCCCGAGACGTACGCCAAACTGCCCAATACGCTCGTCATCATCACGCTCATCAGCAACTTCGGCACGTTCCTGCTCTATATGACGACATGTCTTATTACCATCGTCGCTTTCAAGGAGCATGACGCTTTCCATGGTTTCAAACATATTGTCATTCCGGTGTTCGGCCTGGTCGCCAACCTGGCCTGCATGTTGTTTTATCTAATTGGGCCGTTCATGGTCAGCGGCATGAGCTGGCGCGAGCCGTATATCGCTTTGGGAGTGGCGGCACTATGGGGGATGTACGGGCTCGTTTACTTCCTGCGCAGCAGCAAGGCGCAGGGCAAGGAGGTCATCCTCACCGGGCGCCCGATGATTGCCTGATTTCGTACATGGAAGTGATCTGCACGGAGCGTTCCGTGGTCGGCCCCGTCCGGCGCAATAACGAAGACCGGGCGGCTTTCTTCCAGCCGGTGTTGATCGATGACCGGCGCACCCATGGCATCGTGGCCCTCCTCGCCGACGGAGTCGGCGGGGAGGATCGCGGGGAACTCGCCAGCCAGCTCGCCGTGGAGGCCTGCCTGGCGACGTTCCGCGAGCCCGGCCTGGAGATCGCCCCGGCGAAACTGCTCTCGCGCATGTTCGTCGCGGCCAATCTCGCCGTCTACGAGGCCGCGCACCCGGCCGAAAATCGCGCCGAGAGCGTGATGTCCACGACCCTCGCCGCCTCCCTCTTCCGCAACAACCACGTGTACGTCGCGCACGTTGGCGACACGCGCGTGTATCATCTACGCGCGGCGACCCTCAAGCGGCTGACGACCGATCACTCCTACGTCAGCCTGGAGGTCAAGCTCGGCCTCATCAGCGAACGCGACGCCATGACCAGCCGCCTGCGTTCCGTGCTCACGCGCTGCATCGGTCACGACCCGATCTGCCGCGTCACCCACGGCGCCCAATCGCTGGAGCCCGGCGACATCGTCATCCAATGCACCGATGGCCTGTACGCCAGCGTCATCGACGATGAAATCCGCGAGATCGTCAGCCACCACGCCGCCGCCGAAGCGTGCGAACGGCTGATTGCCGTCGCCGAGCGCCGCGGAGCCGACGACAACATCAGCGTGCAAATTCTGCGGGTGAAAGCCCTGGAAAAAGTAAACTACCGCCACGGCTCACCCGTCTACCGTCCCGTGCCCGCCCCGCCGCCGGCCGGGCACGACCTGGCCCCGGGCCACGTGCTCGATGAGCGTTACGAGATCGACGAGATCATCAGCCGCAGCGGGATGGCGTCGATCTTCAAAGCCACCGACCGCGCCGACGGCCGCCTGGTGGCGCTCAAGGTCCCGCACCTCCAATTCGAGAGCGACCTGGCCGGCTGCCAGCGTTTCGAACGCGAAGAGGCTATCGGCTTGAGCATGGATCACCCCGCCATTCTCAAGATCCTGCCCGGCGTCGAGAACCGCAGCCGGCCTTATCTGGTCATGGAGTTCCTCGAAGGCCAGACCCTTGCTGAAGTGCTGGCCGCCCTGCGCCCGCTGCCGGAGAAGGACGCCGCCGGCATCGCCAGCCGGGTCTGCGAAGCGCTCGATTACCTGCACCGGCACAAGGTCATCCACCGCGACCTCAAACCGCAAAACATCATGCTTTGCGCCGACGGCACCCTGCGGGTGATGGACTTCGGCATCGCCAAGGCGGAACGCGCCCGCCGCATCACGTGGGTCGGATTCTCCCCCACGTTGGGCACCCCCGATTACATGGCGCCCGAGCAGGTCAAGGGCCGCCGCGGCGATGAACGCACCGACATCTACAGCCTGGGCGCGATCCTCTACGAGATGACCACCGGCGCCGCGCCCTTTGAAGGCGAGAGCCCGTACGTAATCATGAACGCTCGCCTGAGCGGCGACCCCATCGCCCCCCGCAAGCTCAACGACCATCTCACGCCCGTCATCGAAGAAATCACCCTCCACGCGCTCGCGCGCGATCCCGGCCAACGCTACCTCTCCGCCGCGGACATGAAGGCCGAACTCGACGATTACGAAAGCGTCCCCCTGACCGGCCGCGACCGGCGCCTCCAGGCCCCGGCGATCTGGCGCACCCGCTGGAGGCTCGGGCCGCTCATTGCCGGGTTCGTGATCCTCCAGTTCTTCATCGGCCTGATCTTCTACCTGATCTTCAAGAAGTAGGCGGCTTCGACAACGGCGGGTAATCCCGCCACCCCCGCACCGCGAAGTGCCACCACTCCGTGGAGAGTCCCTGGAAGCCGCCCATCCGCATCATCGCGTATTGCAGCAGGTGGACGTTGGCGTGCACCTCGTCATTGGACCCGCGGTAAATGCCCGACGCGTCCTCGGCAAACACGTCGAAATCGGTCGGCATCGCCGCCTCCTTCCCGTCGCGATCGACGAGCGTCACGTCGACCGCCAACCCCCACGTGTGCAAAGAGCCGCGACCCTGCGTCGGGTTAGCTACGAAGCGCCGGTTATTCTCCACCTTCCAGAGCGCCTCCTGCGCGTAGGCGGGCCGGTAGGCATCCCAGATTTTCAAGCCGTGCCCGGTCTTGCGCAGGAAGTTTTGCGCGAACCGCAGGTGAGTGGCCACCTCGGGCCGCACGAGGCAAGGGAAATCGGGCGGGTAGAGCGCCGCCTTCGCGCCGTTTCGGTCCGTGGCGTACCGCATTTCCACGAGGATGGTCGGATCGATCGAGGTGACTTCGACGAGTTCCCCGCTTTCGACGAGTCGCTTCCAATCCTCATCCGCCGCGCCGCGAGAAAACGCGAGGGCAGTGATCGCCAATAGAATAGAAAGTAAACGACGCGGCATGCGACCGGTGAGATTAAGCAAGCCTGCCGGGATTTCCAGCCAAACGCGCGCGGAACAGTTCGACGTCACCGCCTCCAACCTCGGGGTCATCCCGAGCAGCGAGCTTGCGAGCGTCGCCGAGGGACCCTACTGACTTCTTCCGGCGCACGGGCAGCTACCAAAATGTACCGGCACGAACAGATGTCCAAATGTACCGCAACAGATGTCCAAAGCGCAACGGGCAGACCGGTCTTGTGGCGCGCAGCGACCATTTTGCGCGCCGGGCTGGAATCAGCGGTGAGTGAGAGGCGGGGTTAGGTCTTCGTAATGGTCGCTTGCTCGAAACTGAAAGATTTGCGCCCCGTCAACTTTGCGTAGACGCGGACGTAGAAACTCGCCGGCCGACCGCCGAAATCGGCAACCAGGTCGGCGTCGGCATAGGTGTAGGTCGAGATGCCCGGGTCCAGGCGCGCGTGCCGCTTTTGAATCAGCGAGCTGGCGGAGTCGTAGATATTGATGACCGTCGCGATCCCGCTCTGGGCGAAATAGTCGACGTCCACCGCCTCGTTGCCGTAGAGTTCGTTGGTCGTGAGCGTCCACGCCATTGCGATGTCGCTCCCGCCCGCGTAGGTCGGTGAGCTGAGCGCCGGCGTCCCGTTGACGATCAGGTTTTTAAACGGCTGAGGCAGCAACGCCCGCCCGATGATCGCCAACCCCTGCGACGCGATCGCGGCAAGGTCGCCATCCAACTCGTCTGTAGCGGCCTGCACTTTGAAGTACGCGCTGTCGTCAGCCGCGAAGGTGGCCGGGGTAGGTTGGTGCGGACCTCGCCCGCGTAAGTGGAAACCGGCAGCGCCCAGCATTCGCGGACGCCGTTTGCTTTGCGGTCGGCATCGGCGAGCCCGACCGGCTCGCCCGTTCCAAGGAGGAACCCGGCGTTGGGCAGCCCCAATGATTGGCCGCCGATTGCGGCCGCGACCATTTCACCGAGCGCGAGGGCGCCTACTGCGTCCTCGCTGCCCAGGGCAGCCTCGCTGTCGGTGTCGCCGTAAACGCGGTCGCTCGCGAGGATGACAAACTTGGCCGTGCGCCGCATCGTGATGATGGCGCCTTCTCGCTTGGAGTCGTGCTCGTTGCCGACCGGGACGATGAGACAAATGCGGTCGTCAAAAAGCAGTAGCTCTTTGAGCGCGCCGAAAAGGTTTTCGTGGGCGTACACGCTCGGGCTTGCGCAGCGCGTCGCGCAACGCCGCTTCGCACGGGATGCGAAACTGCCGCGCTTCAAACGCCTGCAAAAGGTCGAGCGCCATCAACTCGGTGACGAGCGCGCGTTCCTCTTGCACCATGGCGCCGACGCGGCGGTGCTCCCTGGTCGCGAAGTTGAGGGCGCCGACGCGATGCACCCCAATTTTTTCCTGCGCAAACTCGGCGAGCCCTAGACCGATGCCCGTCGCGTCCATTTCGGCGCGGCCAAAGTTGGGCAAGGTAAGCACGGGCTCGAGTTGCGCGAGCTGCGCAGGAAGTCGCATGCCAGAGATCCGCAGCATGGCGCGGGTGAGGATCACGCCGCCCTGCCGCTCGCCGACACAAATACAGGTTAGGTCGCGCGTGCGGCCTACGTCCACGCCAACGCCTAACGGACCGCGCAGGCTGCGCAGGAACTCAATAGTGGGCCGGGTCCATTCATCCGCCTCAATGATGCATTCTGCCGGCTGACCCTCGCGCGTCTCGTACTCCGCCGCCGAGATCAACTCGAGGTTGAGCAACGCCATGTTTTCATCGTTGAACCCGCACTCGTAGTTTTGATCGTAGGAGCGTTTGTCCAGCGACCGCCGGCGCGCTTCGTCCGGCGTGATCGGCTGGCGCGAACCGGGGTCATAGATTTTCACGCCCATCGTGTACGCGAGCGAACGCGGCACGCGGCTGACCGGGCAGTTGGCTTCGGACAGCGGAAAACCTTCGTGGTTCACCGCTGCATTCGTGGCCAGCGCCGCCAGTTGATAAAACTTGTTGAAACGGCCGTTGCCAGTGCTCGCGATGCGGCAGAGAAAATCGGGGTTGGAACTGATGATCGGTTCCGCCGCGTCCCAGATGGCCTCGCTGTTCTCGTGGAAGGCGAATTCGTCCAAGATGAGATCGCCGGAAAATCCGCGAGCCGTGCGTGGGTTAGCCGCGAGCACCTTGATGCGGCCCCACTTGCCCTGCCGTTTGATCCGGCACTCGACGCGCATGTTTTCGATCAGCTCGTCGGGTGACAGATCCTCCTCGACAAACGTCAGGCTGAGCAGGCGGCAGATCTCCGAGCATTTTTGGATGAACTCGCCGCCGTTGTCGCGCGAGTTGGACAGCACGGTGACCAACCGGCCCGGCCGGGTGAGCAGCCGATGCACCGCCCAAGCGGCCAGTACGTAGCTCTTGCCGATCTGCCGGCTCCAGTGCAAGACGAGCAACCCGGCCTCGGACCAGAACACCGGGTCCTGGTACTGCCTCAAAGCTAACTTGGGCAAGTTAGTTTGGATGTTAGATACGGTAGGGCTCATGTTAGTGTCCGCCGGTAGAACTAACCGAGGTACTGACATCGGCGGCAGGCGCGATGTTAGAAGAGGAGTTAGGGTTGCGACCGAAAAGGCTGATGATGGCGCGCTCGACCTTGGCGTCCTCGTCGCCCGACCCTTGATTGATCCGCTGCAACTCGGCGGCGTTGGCCAGCGCGGATTTGGCGGCGTCGTACTGGAACTTGTCGCGGCCGGTTTCGGCGGCGATCAAGTTGGCTTGCGCGGTCTTCGATTTCGCGACGCTCTCCAACACCATGGAGAAAAGCTTGGCGGCGTTCTTGAGCGCCGCTGGATTGCCGGAGCGTTTGGCCTCGAAGAGCGCCTGGCTGAGCATCACGACGTTGGCATCCGCCATCTCGGTGGCCTGACCGACTTCGTTGCTCAGCTCGACCGCCTGCTCCTGGTCGGCCTTGATGTCACGCAGGAGGTTTGCAAAGGCGAAGTCCGCCTTGGCCCGCCGGCGCTTTTCCGCCCAGCGGCCGATGGCCGTGGTGCTCAGTTCGATGTTAAAATGCTCGATCAGCCACGCCTGCGCTTCGTTGAGGGTGTGCCTTTCGATGTACGCATACACCTCGTCGCGCTGCGCCGGAGCGATCTGGGTGTCGAGCACCGAGTCTCCCCGCACTTTGCGATCATCGTTGGCGACATTGGGCGGCATTACAAAATCACGCGTTGACCGCGAGGAAGTCCCGCCCGGCGGCGTTGATGCGGTGGCGCCGGATCTCTGGGCTTAACGTTTTCGTGACGGCGGTGAGCAGCCCGCGGTCAGCGAGATAGTCGATCTCGGACCCAACCTCCGTGATGGTGGTCGGGTAGCCTTGCGTCCGGGCGCCAACCAGAAACGCGCCATCGGTCAGCCCGAGCCCGGAGGCCGCCTCGGCCTGACGCAGGAGGTTGATGCGGAGTTGTTCGCGGAGGTTGGCGTCCATGGGAGATTTAGGCGTTGGCCTGCCGGCGCTCGGCAATGCGGTCGACCTTGGCCGCGACGTTGGTGAGATGAGCGAGGATCATGTCGGCCTGCTTTTGCACGCCGGCCATGCCGCTCGCGTTCGCGCGCAGCTGGTTGTTGAGGTCCTTGAACGCGTCCTCGTTTTTCGCCGCCCGCACGTCCGCCTCGGTCTTGAGCGCCTGGCACTCGTTGCGCAACTCGTGGCGCAACCCGGAGATTTGTTCCTCCAGTCCGCGCGATCGCACGCGGGTCTCTTCCTGGTAGTGCTCAAGGTCCTTGGTACTCGCAAACCCCTTGATGTCCACCTCGAGGCGATTGACATCGCTCAGGCTGGCTTTGCCTTGGAGGTCGATCTCGATGGGCGGGTTGCGGCCAAAGACCCGCCGCCACGAACTGACGGCATTGAGGATCAGGACCGCCACGGTCAACAGCCCGAGCAGCCCGAGGCAAACGGTAGACACCTCGGGCGTGAACAGCGGCGCGTTTAAGGCGGCCTCGGCAAAAATGAGGATCGGTCGAGGGATCATGCGGCGGATTTTGTAAACGCGTGATAGGCATCGAGCGCCGCCTCCTGAATGAGGTCGACCGACAGCGCGTGGCGCGGGCCGCTGCCAGGGAAAATGAGGGTGCAAACGTCGTTGACATTGTTGCCGTCGACCGCCGCGTAGCGATCGCTCTGGTCGGGACGCACCACGCCGAGCCGGCGGTTCAAATAGATACTGTTTTCGCCGATCTTGCGGGACGGGCCAACGTCGTAGACCTGGCCGGGAACGATCTTGCCGTTCCAGATGGAGACCGTGAAATCCCCGAGCTGCACGCCCAGGTGCTGGATCCCGGATTGGACCACCACGCCCGGGAACTCGCGGCTATCGAGACTCAAGCCTGCCGCCGTTTTCAAAGACGTGCCGTTCTCCCAGCAGGGATCGACCTTT
Source organism: uncultured Chthoniobacterales bacterium (assembly GCA_964249195.1). GTDB lineage: Bacteria > Verrucomicrobiota > Verrucomicrobiia > Chthoniobacterales > SZAS-18 > CAXUAZ01. The sequence continues at coordinate 5,250 of CAXUAZ010000073.1, read as the reverse complement.
TTCGATCCGCCCGGCCCGTCGACATCGGTATCGGCGTCGCTCGTATAGAGCACCGCGGGCTTCGCGCCCGAAAACGTCACGATGCCTTTCCCCCACATGCCCTGGAAGAGCGTCGTGACGAGCTTGGCGCCGCTCCACGGCACTCCCCGGCCGGCGCCGAGGAAGGAGATAGCGTGATCCGGCAATAGCGGGTCCATGCGATTGCGACCTAGAACGCGGAGACGAACGCCTCGAGATACAGGGCGGTGTTATCGGCTTTGGCGATGACGGGCTGCGCCTCCTCATACTTGCGCACCACGGAAGCGACCGCCGTCCCCTTGGCCGCGTCGGAGATCGGCAGCTTGTTGACCCACGTCTGGACCGTCGCCTGCACCCGGTCGACGCTCGGCGCGGTCGGGCCGGACAACGAGCGCAGGGCGCCCTGGATCGTTGGCAGGTACGGGGTGATCTCCGGCGCTTCCGTCTTCAGGAGCGACCCGGCGACTGCGCCGGCAAACGTGACGGCGCCGAGCTCCGACGTGGTCGGGGCCGTGGCGCAACCGCCCAGCGCAAGGCCGGCGGCAACGAGCAGGGGAGGAAGGGTGCGTTTAATCATGGAGCGGTGTTTTTGAGGGTCTGGACTGCGGTGATGGCGTCGCGGATCTGCGCGACGGTTTGAGGACCGACGAAATTGTCCGGGTGCGCGCCGACCGCCGCCTGCGCCTGGGCGTTGTACTTGTTGCGGATGTGCGCGAGAGCCGAGTTCACCGTGCCAACGAGCACCGTGGCGGCCGCGCCGATGAGGATGCCCGCCGTGCTGCCCTGGACGGCCTCCGCCCCGAAGGCGCTCGCCGCCGCTGCCAGGACGAACCCGCGCACGAGCGTGGTGTTGGCCACGAGGGAGGCGAGTTGATCGCCGAAGCCGGACTCGATCATCCAGCGCTCGCCAAAGTCCACGACGACGCCAAACGCCTTGGCAACCCGGCTGCCGCTTGGGCTTGAGACCGTTGCAACAGGCGATGGAGCGGGCGCTGGCGCCGTCGTGGACGCGGGCTGTAGGGCGGGCGCTTCGCCTGCCGCCGGGATGGGGTTGGAGAGCGGATCAGACATAAGAGGCAAAAGCACGCGCCACTTCCCCCCCCGCAGAAGTCGTGGCGCGCGCCGTCCGCCGGCCGCCCGAAGGCAGCCGAAGAGTATCGGGAAAGGGCAGAGCAGCGGAGTTGCACTCTTCCCGCTTACGCCAGCAATGATGGCATAGTCAAACCAAATGTCACCATGAGAACAAAATTATCTTGCGGGCAGGCGGAATGCGCCGCACCCTGCGGGTCATGAGACACCCCGCGTCTTTGACGTTCCAGTTCGCGCGCCCGGCTAGGCGCTCTCCACAAGTTCCGCCAATTACGCCGGAGAATCGGGGCTTGCCCCGTGCTCCTGAAGCCGAGCGATTTCTCGCCGCGTGCCGGGAGTCATTGTCTTCGTCTGCCGGCTCCAAAGCTCGGTCAGCATCCACCGGTGAAGAACGTCGACGCCCTTGTCCTCGAACCACTCGCAAAGCCACCAGCGCCGCAGGTTAGGAGCCGCGACGTGGCGCGGGAACGGAATCAATGTCGAACCCCATTTCCCCGGCCCGACGTACAATGTTTCAACATGGTTGATCGCCACCAAAAGCCGAAGGATCAAGAGGAAGCCTTGCGGGCTTGTCATGGTTGTCGCCCACACTCCGTTGAAGCACCACTCCTCGATGAGGGCGGGCAACTCTCTAGAATGATACATGGCAAAGCGGTCCCAGGTCTCCTGGTACCGAATCGTTCTGCCGGTAAGTGGATCAGCAGGCTCCGGGAGATGATTAAAAACATTCCAACCCAGTTGCTGCATTCCATGCGCCAAATCACAAGACAACTCCCACCATGCGGCTTGGTCCTCCCTGGGCGTGTGTGGGTAGATTGCCATCGCGCGAGCATGATCTAACCTCATGCAGCTTGTCCAGCCCCAACCCTTCGACGAGGCCGTTGCCAAGCTCGGCGCGCGGTCTGTCGTGGGCTCGACGCTCAACTCCGCCGAGTGGCGCGACGTGCCGGTCGCCCTGCGGGAAACCGCGTTCTTCAGTTCGCAGGTGCAGAATGTCCGCTTCCTCGAACGCGTCAAGGCCGAGCTGACCGATTACCTCGCCGGCGCGCGGGATCCCGCCACTAGCGCGCTCAAGACCGGCAGCCGCGCCGAGTTCGTTTCCCGCCTGCAGCGGTTTGCCCTGGCCGAAGGCATGGGGCCGCTCCGCCCGCAGGACAAGGGCGGCTTGAAGGACATCACCAGCGAGAAGCGACTTGCGCTCATCTTCGACGTCCCGACGAAGGCCGCCCGGGACTACGGCAACTGGAAACAGGGCATGGACCCCGCGGTGCTCGATGAGTTCCCCGCCCAGCGCTTCATCCGCGTCCACCGCGTCAAACGGCCGCGCCCTTACCACCAGGCCGCCCTCGGCGAGGTGCGGCTCAAGACCGACACCGGCTACTGGGTCGGCCTCAACCGGGACTTCGGCGTGCCGTGGGGGCCGTGGGGATTTGGCAGCGGGTGCGACGTGGAAGACGTGGATCGCGACGAGGCCGAAAGCCTCGGCCTGGTCAAAGCGGGGCAGCGCCTCCAGCCGGTCGACAAACGGTTCACCGACTCTCTGGCGGCCAGCCTTCAAGGCGTCGACCCAGCCCTACGCGCGAAGCTGAAAGCGGCCTTTGGAGATCGGATCTTGATCGAGGGCGACACCGTCCGCTGGGCCGCCCAAAGCGAAACGCCTCGGCCAGTCGCCCCGCAAGAACCGGAGCCCGCGCCAGTGCCCGTTCCCGCAGCAGCGGCGCCCGCCAGCGTCGACGAGGCCCTGCAGCGCGCTGGCCTCGTCGAAGGTCAGCCTGCCACTGCAATCCAGATGGCCGCTCTTCAGGAAATCCTCAAGAAACCGGATGCCGTCCCGCTCACGGACAAACTCTCGGCGTTTAAGGACGCCCGCGGGATGCTGACCCGGCCCGGTCTCCTCGCCGAGCAGAACGTCCGCGCCCACGCGCAGGATTTCCTCAGCCTGATCTCTCGCAAGGTCGCGGAGACCCTCCCGCCGTTCCGCATCATCGTGGAAAAATCCGCTCAGCGCGGCGGCTGGTATGATCGGACGACCAAAACACTTGCGCTGCAAGGCGGCTTGCGGACCGCCGATCCGCAATGAGTCCGCCAGGTGATCTGGCACGAACTGATGCACTGGGTGTATTTCCACGGCCCGGCGGCCTATCGGACAGCCATTGCCGCGCACTACGTGGCGCGGACGGAGGGAGAGCCGATCGCCGCGCTGCCAGGGTACAAGGGCGCCTCCGGGCGGCGCGATGATTGGTACGACTCTTACGCCGGCCGCCGCTATGGTTCGGCGGACGATCAACTCGGGTGGGAGGTGCCTACCAAATACGTCGAGCTTCTCAGCCTCGACCCATCTCTGCTCGCGGCGTATTGGAACACGCCGTCCGTTCGGGAGACTCTGCTGATCGTCCTGCAGGCGTTCTTCTCCAAACTCTGATTCAATGTTCACCACGACTTGCAAACTCACGAAGGGCGACCGCGAGGTCATCGCCACGGTAAATACCACGTCGCCGCAGGAAAGTGGCGCGGTGGACTACGTTGGCGACATGGAGTTGATCCCGCAGCGCCACGCGCGACTGCGGAACGCAGATCTGCGCGCGGTCTTCGCTGGCTTGGCTGGCGAGATCGGCGCGTATCTCGACGTCCTGGAATTCGGCGAATACGAGAGTTGGGCGGAGTGAACTAGATTAACCGTCAGCGCGCGCTTCCCACTCGAACGTCTTCACGCGACCATCTGCCCCAAAAGTTACAGATCCGGTTCGCGGGGGAACCAACGGATGGAACGGGATCAGCGCCTTACCCATCATTTCTCCAAAATTTAGGAGGTACACCCAATTTTCACCCTTCTCGGAAATCGACTTGGCTTTAGGCTCGCCGTACTGAGCCAGCACTTGAGCCTTTGTCATCCCAATGGAAGGTGGAACTTCAACTCGGTCCTCCTCCGCGTGCGTGGATGCAGGTTTTGTTGGTGGGGCTGATGTGTCTCCAGCGCACCCCCCAAATAGAGCGACAACGGCAAGTGGTATAAGTCTAAGTCGTTTCATGTTCATGCAGGTCCAAGGTTGGCAACCATCACGCCTTGGATGGTCAGTTCGTCGACAGGGGTGAATTTCTGGGGATGCTGACCGTTCTCGGATTTAAGATGCACCTTGCCCTTGCGGGAAACATAGGTCTTCAACGTCATCTGGCCATCGATGAGTGCGGCCACTACGTCGTTGTCCTTTGGTTCTCGCCGATCATCCATTGCCACGAGATCACCGTCGTTGATGCCTCGATCAACCATCGAAACGCCCCGCACCCTCAAGGCGTAGGTTACTTCTTTCGCGATCTCGGCGGAGACAATGACAAACTGCTCGGCCTGCTCAATCGCCTCTTGAGGGAAGCCTGCCGCGATGTCTCCATAGATCGGCGTGAGCTTTTGCCCTTGGGTGATGTCAATAATCTTCGGGGAGGCAGCGGGTACGGTGGCGGCCGCTTTTTCTGACTCCCGCATCCGTTTGGCAATCGCTCTGTAGGCCGCCTCAACCGCTCCGATAAATATCTGCTGTTCCGAAAATGTGGCGTTTGTCAGAGCGAAACTAAAGCGATCCAAGACGGTGACGGGTTCGGCGCTTTCTGTTTGCGCTTGAGGCCCAACAGCCTGGCCTGACTTCTTATTCGTTCTTCCTTTGAGGCTCGGTAAGTGCGGAACTCGTCGGATGAGTTCGAGCAGCGAGTCCCCCGCCAGGTGGTAGCCCTTGCGCAACCTGCGCATTGTGTCGGGCTTCACGTTGACGATCTCTGCCAGTTCCTCAAAAGACAGGCCCGACTCTCGGACAACTTGTTCGATCAGGGAAACCTGCTCCCGAAGTTTTTCTGCATTCATCACGTTTTTTCACTTGCCATTTGTCATGGCGATCGCGAATGTTCTCATTGTGACAGTTGCTATCGCCAAGACAAAAGAGCACACGCGCTGGGTGAGCCTCAAGCTAAAACTTATTCGCCGTTTTGGGACGGTGCGCGCGGCGGCGGCGGCGGTTGATTGTCACCCCAACGCGTTGCGCGAGGTCAGCCGGGGTGGATGTCCAAACGTGCGCGCCAAGCTGATAGCGCTCGGCGTCGCGGTTAGCCCGGATATTTCACCTTTGGAGCAAAAAATTAGCGAAGTCCCCACGGTAA
>CAXUAZ010000072.1:17462-17772 GCA_964249195.1 uncultured Chthoniobacterales bacterium | reverse complement strand
TTGGAAACCTTGTAAAACTCCGCGCGCCGGCCGGGCGTGCGCGGCAGGACGATCGAGCGGATCACCTCATCCGGGCGCAGAACCGTCTGCCGATAGCCGGTGAAGAAGTCGTGCAGCGGCAGGGTGCGTTCGCCCGCCTCGGACGCCAGCACGATCGCGGCGTCGAGCGAGAGCAACGGCGGGGCGGCGTCGCCGATCGGCGAGGCGGTCGCGAGGCTGCCGCCGAGCGTGGCGCGGTTGCGCAGTTGGCGAAAGCCGAATACCCACAGCATCTTCGCGATCGAAGGGAATTTGCCGACGAGGGACTCCT
>CAXUAZ010000072.1:0-17452 GCA_964249195.1 uncultured Chthoniobacterales bacterium | reverse complement strand
AGCCGAGACTGTTGAGGCTCCCGGCGAGATACGGCCGGAAGGCCGTAGGCTGCTCGTTGGCCAGTCGCCGGAAGACTTCGACGCACTCGCGGCTCGCTTCGATTGCTTCGCTCAGGCGGCCCACGGTGGCGGTCAACGTCGCGGCGGCGCCGAGATGCCACGCTTCGGGCGTCGCGCGGATCTCGCGCAATTCCGGCACGGCCTCGGTCGAGATGAGTTGCGGGAAATGAAGGTAGCGCTTGTTGATCTCGACGCCGATCTCGGTCGCGCCGGCGATCAGGCGGGCCGCGGGATATTCGCGCTTGAGGGCGAGCAGATGGGCCAGCGACGCGGGCCGCAGAAAGCGCTCCCCGCCCGACTTGTAAGCGAGCGGTTCGACGACCGGCGCCGCGCCGGCAAGGCGTGCGGCGAATCGGTCGCCCTCGGCGGCCGGTTGGGCGAAGGCCTCCTTCGCGGCCTCCTGGATCGGACGGTAACCGGTGCAGCGGCACAGGTTGCCCGCCAGTTGATCGCCGATCTGCCAATGCTCGCGGATGTCGTCCCGATAATACCCCTCGAACATCGACATGATAAACCCCGGCGTGCAGTACCCGCACTGCGAGCCGTAATGTTTCACCATGCAACCCTGCACTGGGTGCAGCTCGCCCTTGGGTCGCCCGCAGCCGGGTTGGACGCCCTCGACTGTCACCACCTCGCGCCCGGCGAACATGGGCAGGAGCGCGATGCAACTGTTGATCGCGCGCCAGGCTGGGCGGCCCGCGGCGTCCGCATCCAAAATGCTGACGGTGCATGCGCCGCAATCGCCCTCGTTGCAACCGCACTTGCTCCCCAGGCGGCCGTTGCGGCGCAGCCAGTCGAGCAGCGTGGTATTCGGCGGCGTGTCGCGGATCTCGACCGTTTCGCCGTTAAGAATGAAGCTGAACGCACTGCCCTCGTTGCCCATCATGCCGCAGCACTGTACGCCGGGAAACAGGGTTGGCGCGAGGAAGGAAATCGAGGCTTCGCTTCGAGAGCTACGCCGCTGCTGATTTGGCATCGCGCTCGGAGAGCACGATCCACCTTCATCCTTCTGCCTTCATCCTTCTGCCTTCTGCCTTCATCCTTCTGCCTTCTGCCTTCGCCTTCTCACCGCGCCAGCAACTCCACCTCGGAAAGTGCGACCGCCGCCGCGCCGTCCGTCACCGTCAGCCGGAACTCTTTGAACGCGTCGGGTTTCTGGATTTTGAACGGAACCGTCTCGCGCCGGTTAGCAAATGTCTGGTCCCTGCGCGAGTCCACCGTCGTCCAGCCCGAGCCTTCGTTGCGGCCTTCAAGGACCCAGGCGGACGGGTCCGCGGGCGTCGAAGCGGATGTAAGCGTGTAGAAGGTGGGCCGCTGCTTGCCGCTTTTGTAAGTGATCGTTACCGACGGCGTCCTGGTCTTGAAACGCACCTCCGTGGCAGACGAGTTGTCGAAGAGCGCTGTGAGATCCTCGCCGTCCTTGCTGACGGCGTCGGTGAGTCCGGCGCCCGTCGTGTCGGCGAGCGGGATCGGGATTTCGTTGCCCACGGTGAGCGACGGCGGCCCGTCCTGCGGGCCGGTCCCCCAGGCGGAGGGCCGGGGCCCGAGTTGGTAATCCAGCGTGCCGCCGGTCCGGAAAATCTTCGAGTCAATCGAAGTCCGCGTGTACGGCGCGCCGTTGACGGCCAACGATTGCACGTAGACGTTCGTCGCGTCGTTGCCGGGCGCGTTGATCACCAGCGACTTGCCGCCGGGGAGCCGGACCGTCGTCTTGGGGAACAGCGGCGAGCCCACGACGAGCTGATTCGAGCCAGTCTGGAGCGGGTACAGGCCCAGCGAGTTGAGGATAAACCACGAGGACATTTCGCCGTTGTCCTCATCGCCCACGTAACCCTGGCCGATCTCCGAGCCGACAAACGAACGCTGCAACGCCCCGCGGACGATCTTCTGCGCCTTGGCCGGCGCGCCCGCCGCGTTGTAGAGGAACGGGATATGGTGGCTCGGCTGGTTGCTCAAGCCCCATTGGCCCCAACGGCCGTCGCGGGCTTCCATTTCCTCGTGGATCGAGCCGGTCGATCTTTCCGGCGTGGCGAAGAACGCGTCCAGCTTCGCTTCCAGGGCGGCTTTTCCGCCGTAGAGATTGACCAGGCCTTGCGGATCGTGCGGCGCGTGGAAGGCGAAATTCCACCCGTTGGTCTCGGTGTAGGGACCCCACCACGTCGTCGGGTTGTAATCCTTCGCTGCAACCAGGAAGCGCCCGCTCGCGTCGCGCGCCTGGAAGAAGCCGATGGCCGGGTCGAAGAGTTTTACGTAGTTCCTCGAGCGATCCAGGTAGTATTCGCTCTGTTCGCGCAGGCTGGCGCGCCGCGCCTCCGGGATGGCGGGGTCGCGGGCAAGGGCCGCGGCCATGTTGCCGATCCCGAAATCGTTGATGTAACCCTCGAGCGCCCACGACACGCTCTCGCCTTGGGAGGCGGGCGTGTAGCCGAGGAAGATCGAGGTCGCGAGGCCCTTGCGCCCTACTTTCTGGCTCGGGGAAGGCGTCGAGGCGTTCTTCACCGCCGCTTCGTAAGTCGTCAGCGGATCGATCAGGTTTACCCCGCGGAGGTATACATCGGCAAACGCCACATCGGAGCTCGTGCCGGTCATGATATCCGCGTAACCCGGCGACGACCACCGGGCCACCCACCCGCCGTCGCGATACTGCTCGGTAAAGCCGTTCACCAGTTCGGCGGCAAAACCCGGGTAGAGCAGCGAGTAGGCGGGCCAAACGGTGCGGTACGTGTCCCAAAACCCGTTATTCACGTACATCTTGCCGGCAACGATCTTGGCGCCCGTGGCCGTCGCCGTGTTGACCTCAGGCGGTTTGCTCACCGGGCTGGCGTACTTGTACTCGGGCCGCTCGGCGCTGCCCGTGTTCTCGAACTGCGCGTTGGGGTAGAGGTTGAGGCGATAGAGGCAGCCGTACAGGATCACCCGCTGGGCTTCCGAACCGCCCTCGACCGCGATGACGCCCAGCCGTTCGTTCCAGATCGCCTGGGCCTGATCGCGGATCTGGGCGAAGCTGCGATTGCCGATTTCCAGCGCCAGGTTTTTCGTCGCCTGATCGAGGCTGATCAACGAGGTCGCCAGCCGCAACGTGACCAGCTTCTGGGCGGACGTATTAAAGGAGGCATATTTCGTGAGCGATCGCCCGCCGGCGGCGTGGCCGGTGGAAGTCGGCGCCCGGTCGAACGACCCGGCCACGAACATGCGGCTCTGGCCGGCCACGAACCCCGCGCCGTGATCGATCCAGCCGGTGACCGCACCGGTGGATGGATTAATCGAGAAATCGCCGTCGCCCGTCGGGCTGTCGAGCACCACGCTGCCGTCGTTCCCTGGGAAGGAGAAGGCCATCACCATCCCGTGGCTGGTGGGCGCCATCGCGGCGCTGACGCCGTTGTCCAGGTCGACGCCGTACCAGTTGGGCTGCGCGATTTCGTGCTCGTGGCGGAAGCTCACCGCCCGCGCCTTCGGGTCGCCGCTGGGCGGCGCGGCGCCGCTGACCGGCATGACGGAAAATTGGTTGCGGTCACCCATCCATGGGCTGGGCTCGTGCGAGACGCCCAGGCCCTCGAAGTGGGGATGGTTCTGGCTGTCGTTATCCGCCTGGTAGGAGTACTCGCGCTGGTCGGCGAGGGCGTCGGTCACGGGAACGAGGAAGTTGAAACCGTTGGGCAGCGCCGTGATGGCCTCGTTCGACCCGCGCGAGAAGTAGGCGGAGGAATTGGTCCCCCGGCGGGTGTCGACGTAGTGCGTGAGGCTCGTGCCGTCGATCCGGGCGGGCTCCGCCTCGACGGTGACGTCATCGAGCCAGCCCTGGAACGCCGTTTTGGCGGTCCCGCCGGGGTTGTCGTAGGTCAATTCGATGGCGGCGATGGTCTTGCCGGCGGCGACCGGGCCCACGTTGATGCGGACCTGGTTCCACTGGTTGGTATAAAGCACCTTCCCCTCCCCCTGCCCGCGGGCGGTTGCGGAGATGTCGTAAACGTCCAGCGGCTTGAGGCCGGACAATTGCGTGCCGTCGGTAAAGCGCAGGTCGAGCGCGGTGTAGGTCGAGGGATATTGAAGATCGTTGCCGGTCAATTCGGGGAAGATCCGGTAGGAAAGGCGGGTGTTTTTGCCGACGGGGATATTGACGTCGAAGAGGCGATTAGTGGCGGACGCCTCGCCGGCGGCGGTGTGTTGCCCGGCGTACCGGAGCGCGCGCAGGCCGGTAAAGCCGGCGCGGGGTTTCATGTTGTAGCCGCTGGAAGGGCCGGCGCCGATGGCGGTGTTCATGGGCGAAACGGTCGCGGGGGCGGCGGTTTCGGCCGGGTTGAGCCCCCAGTCGGCCAACTGGAGGATGTCACCGCCGTGGTTGGAGGAAATGTCGAGCCGGTAAAAGGCGAACGCGCGCGGGGACGGCAACGGGTACGTCTTGGTCGCGCCGCGTTCGGACCACGATTGATCCTTCTGCGAATCGAGGACGGTCCAACGCGCGCCGTCGTCGGAGCCGAGTACGCGCCAGTCGCGCGGGTCGCGTTCCGCGAAGTCGTTGCCGGAGGTGAGGCTATAGCTGACCGCCGCCGTGGGCTGGCTCAATTTATATTGGAGCCAGCCGGCGGTCTGGAAGGTGAGCCACTTGGAGCCTGGGTCGCCATCGGCGGCATTGGCGGCGCCCTCGTCGGGGGGATTCTCGGTGCTCGCGGTGACGGCCGCCACGCGATCCAGGAGCGTCTTCGACGTTCTGGCCGTGATGTTTTGTTGCAAGGGCTTGCCATCGCGCGTCTCGGCCTGGTCCTGGAAGGGCTTGAGCGACTCCGTCTCTTCGAACGAAGTCGAGAAATCGCTGGGCGCCGGAGCGGCCCAGCCGGGAGAAACGAGCGCGCAAACGGCCACCGCCGCAGCCAGTCGGCAGGTGAAGCGGAACGAAGCGGCGCGCGGAAGGAGATATTTGGCGGTGGCTGACATGCGAGAATTCAAGGTTAAGCAGGAATGATAGGGATAAAATTCCACTTGGCGACAGCGGAAAACACCGGGGGAGACACGCGATCCCAAAGACTTCGTCCGACGGCGTGAGAGATATCGGCATCCTATTATGCAACCGAACTTGAATCTGTCAGAAAAACCATCCAGTATTCCTGACAGGATTCAAAGACTTCATACCATGCAAACCATTGAATCCAAGGTAATAAATCGCATATATGGCGCCGGGAGGGGTTCCGCATTTTCCCCCAATGCCTTTTTTGACCTTGGCAGCCGCGACGCCGTGGATAAAGCGTTGTCGCGGCTGGCGACCAAAGGAACCATCCGGCGGCTCGCCCGCGGGATTTATGATTACCCCCGAATACATCCTGAACTCGGAGCCCTCGCCCCGGACATCGACCACATCGCCCAGGCCCTGACAGGGAAAGACAAGACCCGACTCCAGCCTGGGGGCGCCTACGCGACAAACCTCCTTGGTCTGTCCGAACAAGTGCCCGCCAAGATTGTCTTCTTGACCGATGGCTCTTATCGGACCGTCAAAATCGGGCCACAGGAAATCCAACTTCGCCGCACGACACCCCGCAACATGGCCGCGGCTGGGCGGCTGAGCGGGTTGCTCATGCAGGCATTTCGCCATCTCGGACAAGAGCACATCACTCGTGAGCGCATCGACCACCTCAAACGCAATGTGCCTTTCGAAGAGCGCCGCACGTTGTTAAAGGACGTACCCCTTGCCCCTGCGTGGATGCATCCGCTCTTCCTCGAACTCGCCGAAAATACCCCATGAAACTGAGCTTCTTCCAACGCTCAGCGGAAGACCAGGCCGTCATCCTGCGGGAAACGGCCGCCCGGCGCGGCTTGCCGCTGGCAATGGTAGAAAAGGACTTCTGGGTCTCGTGGATGCTCGCGGTCCTCTTCTCCCATTCGGAGTTTGCGTCGGAATTGGTGTTCAAAGGCGGCACTTCCCTCTCCAAGGTCTTCGGCGTGATCAACCGCTTTTCCGAAGACATCGATCTCTCGATGAATCCCGCTTTCCTCGGGATCAGCGAGCAATCAGTGGAAGCGGCCGGAAGCCGACATCAACGCGACGAACGGATGAAGGAATTGGAAGACGCCTGCATCGAGAAGGTGCTGAGTCATTTCCTGCCGGAGTTGGAACGCATCGCCAGCGCAAGCCTGGGCTCGCGCCCGGGCGGCGGCGCCTGGATGGTATTTGAAGTCGACGCTGGAAGCCATTCGCCCGTGGTGCTTTTCCATTATCCGTCCAGCGACTTTACCGGCTTTGAATACCTGCGCCGCTTCGTTAAATTGGAGTTTGGCGCACTGACCGACCAGCGTCCGGTGGTTACTCACCTGATCCAGCCTTGGGCCGGAGAAACCTTCCCAGCGATCTTCGCCGACTTTCGCTGCAACCTGGTGGCGCTGGAACTGGAACGAACATTCTGGGAGAAAGCCACCATTCTCCACGCGGAACATCACCGCGATCCGGCCAAACCCATGCGCGATCGTTTCTCGCGGCATTATTCTGACATGGCAGCTTTGGCGAACCATGCGGTCGCAAACTCCGCTCTTGCCGCTGCCGACTTGCGACAACGGGTGGTGGATTGGAAAAGCCGCTTCTTCGCGGCAGGATGGGCTCGCTACGATTTGGCCAGGCCAGGCACATTCCGGCTCGTGCCGCCCGAAGCGCGGCTTTCCGAGTTAGAAAGCGATTACGGGGGAATGCAGGATATGTTCATCCATCCGCCTGTATCGTTTAATGATATCATTGCGACATTGAACCGCCTGGAGCAGCGCATCAATGCCTAAACGGCTGGTATGAACCCGGGACATCGCTAACAGGCTGACCGGAAACATGTGGTTAGATGCCTTCCCGACTCCAGAACATGGAGTCTTTTCGTTGCACAACATCTAGTATGTACAAACGCTCATTTACTTTGGGCCCGTTCGATTCGCTGTCGATCTCAACGACTTGTGCGCCAAAGTCGAATTCAATGATACTTCTCCTCTTATACGTTTTTGTTCCGTACTCGACAAAACGAACCCCGCGGCACGCCTCTTTCTTCGTATAGTCGCTGAGGATCTTGAACAGCGTCGCATACAAAATCGTCGTCGGTCGTGCGGTGAATCGAGCCTTGTTGATCGTGATAGTGTTGGCGTCAGGAGAGCGGACAACCACCTTACTCTCCGGATCACGCAGCGCTTGAAATCGAAGCGAGTCGGCTGTGATCGTGAAATCTACCGCGCGGCCGAACTCGTCGGGTTTCTCTTTGTTTGGGGGAGATCGTCGATAGATGGCGGCAGAGCGACTCGATGAACTCGATCGTGGCATAGTCATCGGCCTGGATGATTTGGGGAAACGCGCTTTCGGGGGACGGACTGTATTTCGCGCGTGTCTCGGAATCCCCTTTTGCGGCGGCGTAGGATATCAAAAAGCAAGCAACGCACAGTAGAAGTTTCATGCGACGGGCGCCGATGCGTGGGTTCATTGAGGCGTCTCGCCGCCGAAGTAATTGGGCGGCTCCGCTTTCTTTGTCTCGTCTCCCGCCGCCGACTCCAGGCGCGTCATCATGATCGCGGTGTGAGAGCCGTTGACGCCCATCAACACGCCGTCGGTCCCCGGCAACAGGAAGATGTCGTGCCAGTCACCGTGCTCGTTCCATTCGATGAGCAGCGTCTTGCCCACCGTGCGCCAGTGCCCCTTCACCGCGTCGCGCTCAGCCACCGTGCGATCGGCCCCAAGGCTCAAAGTGGCGTGGTCGTTGGAGTCCAGATGGTGGAAGTCCCACCGGCCGGCGATCAGGGCCAGCAGCGCGGGCGGCGTCGGGTCTTCGACTCGCCCCATCGTCATGGGCACACCCTCCGTGCTCTGCCCGTAGAAGGCGCCCTCGCGCGGCGGCAATTCGTAGACTTCGCCATAGCTCTTGCCCTCATAGCTCACGGTGAGCTGTTTTCCTTTGATCTCCCAAGCCCCGATCCGCTGGCCCTTCTCGGTAATCGTGTGGTTGGCGACGAACGTCTGATCGTAATGCGCGCCGTTGCTTCGCGTTAGCACCGTCCAGTTTCCCAAGAGTTGCGCTTCGATGCTCGCCCCGGCCCCCGGATCGACCGGCGCCGGCCGCGACAGCGCATCGACCACCCGCGAGTCGCCGATGACCAACAGGAATCCCAGCGTCGTGCCGCGCCCCACAAACTCCGCCCGGCGCACTACGCCGCGCACGGGGGATTCGGTATTTGCTTTCAACGAGCGGAGCGGCGCCACGTTGGCGGCCGGGAACAGCGCCGAGACCGTGACCGGGATCGAGGCGCCGTGGTAGAGGACGTCCTTGGCCCGCGCGCTGGCCTGGTAGGCGCTCCCGGGGTCGGTCGTCGCCTGCACGCTGGTCAACGTCAGCGGCATCGCGACCGCGTGGCCGACGTAACTTTTTCTCAGCAACGCGTTGGCCGCCTCGAGCCCGGCAGGATTGGGCAAGCCGCGCGCCATGATTTCCACATCGGCGGGCAACGCGCGGAACATCTCCTCCACCGCGCGCACCTCGCCCGCCGTCGCCAACGGCGCGGGCGCTCCGCCGGGCGGCGCCGCGGCGACATCGACGATCTCGCTGGCTTTCCGGGGCGTCGAGCCGAGGAGCGTGAACTGCCCGCTCAGGCGTTGGTTGGTCAGCGTCACCTTGCCGCCGCTTTGGGTGTGCGCAACGGTTGAGCCGAACTCGCCTTTGAGCGGCGCCTTTTCAAACGTCACGGTGAGCGGGCCGTTGACGAACGACACCGGGTCCGTTCCCCCGCTGGCATAATAAGCATGGACCTTGATGGCCGTCGTCTCCTTGGGCCAGACGAGCTTGTTGGATGCTTCGAACCGGCAGTTCTCGAACAGGCAGTCGACCGTGGCGGCGAGAAACGATTGCGGCACGTCGCAATCCACAAAACGGCATTTCTCGAAGCCCAGGTCGCCCTTCTGCAGGTATCCCGCCGGATCGCCCTTGAAGCCGACGTTCGGCAACTTGACGCCGTAGAAGGTGCTGCGCGTCGCGTGGGCCGCGTAGTCAACCGGAGGCAGATCGCCGCGGACGAACTGCCTGGTGAAGATGCAATTGTCGAACACCCATCGGGTGCCCCACCAATCGACGAACCAGGCATCGTCCTTGTTGAAATTGCAGTCTTCGTACACCGAGTCGATCCCGTGCCCGCTGCCGCCCATTTTCACCCCGAAGCGGCAACGTCGAAATTGGGTGCCCTCCATGTGGAAATGCTGCCGGTCTTCGCGGGCCTGGAAATTGACCGCGTCGACCAGGGTGCCGGCCTGCGTTTTGACGGTGAAGGCGCCCTTGAGGTCGATCGGCTTGATCGCGCGGTAGGCGTCGACGGGGAGGGTGATGTCCTGGTCCCACGTCGCGGCCTGGTAGCTGCCGGCGGCCGTTTCCGCGCGCGCCGACGCCACGGTGAACAGCAACGCAAGGAAGAGAAGAGATCGGGAGGATGACATCGGCTAATGATGTACACTCATCCATTGGACCTTGCACGCTTACTCGTTAGACCGAAGCTCCCGGCGGGAAATAACTAACCTATGTCTATTAAAGATCGAGCAGCGGGCGCCGTGATGGGCGCCCTCATTGGCGATGCCTTGGGCGTGGGTCCGCACTGGTATTATGACCTCGCTGAGCTCCGGCGGGATTACGGCGATTGGGTGGACGGCTACACCGAGCCCAAGCCGCATCGCTACCATGCCGGGCTCAAAGCCGGCCAACCTTCCCAGGCGGGCATCATCACGACCATGCTGCTGCGCTCCGTCGTCGAAAACGGCGGCTACGCGGAGGACGACTTTTGCCGGCGCCTGGATGAAGAACTCTTCCCCAAGTTGGACGGTACGCCGGTGAACGGGCCCGGCGGTTACACCAGTCAGTCCATCCGAGAAGCCTGGCGGCGGCGGGTCGAGCAAAAGAAATCGTGGCAGGAGACCGGCGGCCACGCCGACACCACCGAGGCGGCCGAGCGCGCCCTCGTATTGGCGGCGCGTTATGCACTGACTCCCCGGAGGGTTGCCGAAACCGTGAGCGCCAACTGTCTGCTCACCCAGGCGGATGAAGCCATCGTGGCGATGACGACGGCCTACTGCGCGGCACTGGCGTTGCTGATCCAAGGGGAACGCCTGGACCCGCTGCTCTCGGACAAACTCATGGCGCTGGTCAAGACGGGTGAGCTTCCCTTCCACGCGGTGACCAGCCCGAACCGCCAGCCGCCCCGCCCCGGCGACCCCGACCCACCCAGGGCAGGGCGTTTTTCTTCGCCAGACGCGCTGTTGACCCCTTCTTACATGGCCGAAGCCGCCCGCGATCCGGGCATCCGCATCGAGCCGGCCTGGAAGGCATCGATCGTTTATGGTATGCCTTGCGCCATCTACCATCAGCTTCCGGCGGCCTACTACCTGGCGGCGCGTTTTCCGGATGATTTTGAGCAGGCGGTGCTCCATGCCATCAACGGCGGCGGTCAGAACCAGGCTCGGGCGATCCTCACCGGGGCGTTGGTGGGAGCGCAGGCCGGTTTGTCGGGAATCCCGCGGCGCTTGCTCGACGGATTGGAAGATTCCGCTCAACTAATTGCGTTGGCAAACGAGCTTGGCGCCCAGGCTATGCATGGACGCGATCTGCTTTAACGACGGCCACTCGGCTTACTAACAATCCTTCCGCCGGGGCGTAGGCGCCCGCCGTGATCGATGGCGGCCGAGGTTAGCCGTGGGAACTTCCCGTGCGTCCGGTTAGGCTGGCCACGAGCGCGAGCAGTTCCACCGTGTCGACGGGTTTGGCGACATGAATCTGGAACCCCGCCATGATGGTCTTGAGCCGGTCTTCCGCGCGGGCGTACGCGGTCAAGGCGATGGCCGGGATGTTCCCTCCGTTTTCTGGTCCCAACGCCCTCACCCGGCGAATCAACGAGTACCCATCTTCTTCGGGCATCCCGACGTCGCTCACCAGCACGTCCGGCGGCTCCGCGCGGATCAACTCCATCGCTTCCGCCGCGGAGCCAGCGGTTCGCACGGCAGCTTGACGATCTTCCAGCACGCGCTTGACCAGGCCACGGGCGTCCGCCTCGTCGTCCACCACCAGCACTTTGACGCCCGCCAGGTCAAAGCGTTCGGAAGACACCGACAGACTGCTGGAATCAGCGCGCGGATGGCGGCGCTCGGCTTCGGCCGGATCGGTCATTGGATGAAGCACCGTCAATGGCAGCAGGACCCGGAACGTCGTTCCCTGGTTCGAACCGGCACTGTGCACATGCACGCTGCCGCCGTGCAGTTCGACCAGTTGTTTGACGATGGCCAGGCCCAGGCCCAGGCCACCATGGCGCCGCGTCGTGGACGCATCGGCCTGCCGGAAACGATCGAAGACCTGCGGCAAAAACTCCGGCGCAATGCCTTCGCCCGTGTCGATCACGCTGACTTCCAGGTGCGAATTTACCCGTTCCAGCACCACCTGCACGCGGCCCCCTTTCGGTGTAAACTTGATCGCGTTGCTCAGCAGATTCCAAAACACCTGCTGCAAGCGGTTCGGATCGCCGCTCACCGGCCTTGCCGCCGGGTCGAGGACGACCTGAAGGCGGACCCCCTTGGCCTCGGCCGTGGGCAACATGGTGTCGATGGCGGCCTGCACCACCGGCGCCAAATCCACCCGCTGCACATCCAGGCGCACCTTCCCCGAAATGATGCGGCTCATTTCCAACAAATCCTCGATGATCTGGGTTTGGACGCGCGCGTTGCGCTCAATGGTGGTCAGTCCGTGAGCAAGGTCGTCTGCGTCCGCGTGGCCGTCGCGCAAGACCTGCGTCCAGCCCAGGATGGCGTTGAGCGGGGTGCGCAGCTCGTGCGAGAGCGTCGCGAGGAATTCATCCTTCATGCGGCTGCTGCGCTCGGCTTCCGCCCGCGCGGCGCGCTCGCTTTCCAGCAGTTGGGCGTTTTGCTCGGAGAGTTGTTTGCGCTCATGGATGTCCGTGCAGGTGCCGTACCAACGCACCACCTTGCCGCTGGCGTCCTTGAACGGCAGGCCGCGTCCGAGGACCCAGCGATAGTCTTGTTGCGCGGCGTTTCTCAGCCGATACACCAGTTCGTAGGGTTGATCGGCCGCCGTCGCCGCATTCCACGCTTTGGCAACCATCTTCACGTCGTCGGGATGCAGGATGTTTTCCCAGGACTCGTTGCCGGTCTTTCCCCGCTCCGAACCGGTGAAATCGTACCACTGCTCGTTGTAGTAGTCGATGTGACCGTCCGCCCGGCCTGACCAGACGATTTGCGGCATCGCGTCGGCCAGTTGGCGGAATCTCGCCTCGCTCTCGTGCAGCGCGTCCTGCGCGGTCTTTGCCTCGGTCACGTCCACGATGGTGCCCACCAGGCTGACCGCCCGGCGTTGGTCGCCTTCGCCCGCGAAGTGCGCCCGGCCGTTTGCCTGCACCCAGCGCACCGCGCCGTCGGGATGGATGACGCGGTACTCCATGGAATAAGGAACCGGGCGGGCGGGCTGGATGGCGGCATCGGCCGCCGTCTCGACTTTCCTTACGTCGTCGGGATGGATGGCTGCGTTCACATCCTTTTGGGCGAGATCCTTGCCGACGAGTCCAAAAATCGCGCCGAAACGCTCATCCATGTAAACCTGTTTTTTAATGAGATCGAGGCGCCACCAGCCCATCCGCGCCGCGTCCAGCGCCAGCCGCCGCTGCTCGGCCACTTCCGCCAACGCTTTTTCCGTGTTCTTGCGCGCGGTCAGGTCCACGCCGTGGACGAAAACGCCGCTGATCGTCCCGTCCGCGGCGCGGATGGGCAGGTACACGAAATCCAGGAAATATTCCTTGGGCCGCCCCGCTTCGTCCTGGAGGAGGATTTGCACGTCGTTGCCGATGAAAGGCTCACCGGAGGCATATACGCCGTCGAGCAACTCGAAAAACCCTTGATCGGCCACTTCCGGCAGCGCCTCGCGGACCGGCTTGTGCAGGACGTCACGCCGCGCGACCAGATCATGATAGCGGTCGTTGATGACTTCAAAGACGTGTTCCGGTCCACCCAGGATCGCCATGAAGGAAGGCGAATGTTTGAAGACGTAAGCGAGCCGGTCGCGCTCGGCGTGCGTGGCGATGGCCAGCGAGCGGTCCGCCGCGCGCAACTGCCCGCTGAGAGCATCGAGCTGAGCGTGCTGCCTTTTTGTGAATGCCTGCACCCGGCCGGCGGACGAATCCTCGAAGAAACGCAGGGTGCGCTCCCGCGCCACCTCCAGTTCTTCCTTGGAAGCCGCCTTGAAGGCGTCGAGACCCTGCGAGAAAATCAGGCGGCGGAGGATGCCCAACTCCCGGAGCGCTTCGGTGAGGCTGTAATGTTTTTCCCAACGATGTTCGCCGTGCAACTCCGCGTTGCGGGCAATTCGCGCGGCCGCTGGCTTGCCGCGCAGGGCATCCGCCAGGTCGTCAAAGAGCTTCGGCAAATGGCCGATCAGGTCGTCATCGCTGACGGCGGCGGCGGACGCGATTTCCGGGTCTTTGCGCACCGCCTCGATCCACAAAGGCGTGATCTGCTCGCGCCGTTGGCAGACGAAGGCAGCCAGCGCGGACAAGGCGGCTCCCTCGGGGGAAGACGGCGCAACGGAGGAGGGCATTTGGGTAAAACGGCTTTTTCCCGCGAATTGCTCGAAGGATAGCCTCTTTTGGCGAGGTTTGCCGCACGCTTGTTTCCACTGAAAAACTCCGGCGTTTGCTCGCCGCCGCCGTGACGCGATAGGATTGAACTAACATCGGTGATGGGCGACACTATATTTCAGGAGGTCGGTTATAGTTGACGCGAAGTCCCGATGCCCGCTCGACGCGCCTTGCGCACCAGGCCGGAAATTTCGCACGGAGGACGCGGAGGACGCGGAGCAAGAGAGACAGATTTCTTCTATCCTCCGTGCCTTCCGCGTCCTCCGTGCGAGAGATTCGCCGATGGCTCCCGCGCCGCAAAGCAAATCTTTTGGTCTTACGGGGACGCCACGGAGGGCATCCCTCCATAGACGTTAGGCGGTATTTATCCTGCTTCCATTATTACAACGTGAAACAGAACTTACTTCGTGCTTTGGCGTTGTTACTCGTTATCAGCATCAGCGCCTACGGCGGTTTCTGGTGGGGGGTCCGCAAGACGGGCGCGGAGGCGGCCGAGTCGCTGCGCGCGGTTGTCTTGTCGGAAAGCGCAGTCCGGGTCGTTTTCGATGTGATGCTGTTGAAAGCGCATCGAGCCAACCAACCGGATCGGGCGGCAGACCGGCTGGAGTCGATGTTGGATTTCGCGGTTCTGAACGTTGCCCGAGATTACACTGCGGCCCGCGATCCGTTGCACACCGCAGAACAGGCGCTTGAGGCGGCGCGCACCTACCGCGCCGCCCATCCCCATGCCAATTCCTTGGCCTCGGTGGCTTCGCAGGTGGAAACCGCCCTGGCTTCCGCGCCCGCACCCTGACGTCAGCCGCCCCCTGTCCGCGCCGTCATTTATCCTGAGTATGATAAAATAGCATTGACATGAAGCGATTTCTCTGGTACGTTTCGCGTCGCCAATGATCCAGCATTTTCATTCCCTTTGTCCTTCGCCGCGCCGGGGCCGCGAAAAATCCCCAGAGACGTTACAAGGCGTTAGGATACGTTACCGAGGGGCTATTTTTTCAATTTTTCGGACGACATGAAGAGCTTTGATTTCATCGTGATCGGCAGTGGGGTGGCGGGATTGACTTTTGCGCTCAAGGCCGCGGCCCATGGGAAGGTCGCCATCGTCACCAAAAACGTGCGCTCGGAGTCCAATACCATCTATGCCCAGGGCGGCATCGCCAGCGTCACCAGCGCCGAGGACAGTTTTGATCTCCACGTGCGCGATACGCTCGAAGCCGGCGCCGGGCTCTGCGATGAGGCGGCGGTCCGCACCATCGTCAGCGAGGGGCCGGCGCGCATCCAGGAGCTGATCGAGCTCGGAATCGATTTTGACGAACGGGAATCGGCCGACGGCGGCGCGGAACTCGACCTGGGGCGCGAGGGCGGGCATTCGCGGCGGCGCATCCTCCACGCGCAGGACACCACGGGGCGCGAAGTCGAGCGCACGCTCCTGCGAGCGGTCGCCGCGCACGAGAACATCACCGTGCTCGAACGGCACATGGCGGTCGACCTCATTACCAGCGCCAAGCTCGGCTTTGCCACCGAGAACCGTTGCCTCGGGGCCTACGTGCTCGACGAGGCGACCGGCGAAGTCGAGACCTTGCGCACCCTGCGGCTCGTGCTCGCGACGGGCGGTTGCGGGAAGGTGTATCTGTACACCACCAACCCGAATATCGCCACCGGGGACGGCGTCGCCATGGCCTGGCGCGCGGGGGCGGCGGTGGCCAACATGGAGTTCATCCAGTTTCACCCGACGTGCCTGTTCCACCCGGAGGCGCGCTCGTTTCTCATCACCGAGGCGATGCGCGGCGAGGGCGGGATCTTGAAGAATGCGAAGGGCGAGGCGTTCATGGACCGATACCATCCGCTGGCGTCGCTGGCCCCGCGCGACATCGTGGCCCGGGCGATCGACGAGGAGATGAAACGCAGCGGCGAAAAATGCGTCTACCTGGACATCACCCACCAGCCGGCGGATTTCGTGCGCGGGCATTTCCCGAATATTTACGAGACTTGCCTGCAGTACGGGATCGACATCACCCGACAGCCGATCCCCGTGGTGCCGGCGGCCCATTATCAATGCGGCGGCGTGCGGACCGACCTCGACGGCGCCACGAACATCGCGGGACTCTATGCGGTCGGCGAGGTGGCTTGCACCGGGCTCCACGGGGCGAACCGGCTGGCGAGCAATTCGCTGCTCGAGGGGCTGGTATTGGCGCACCGGGCGTGCGAGGCGAGCCTGCGGCGGGAGCCGTTCAACGGGCGGACGTTCCAGGCCTACGAGGCGCCGGAATGGCGCTCAGGGGAGGTGCGCGACGTGGATGAGCTGGTCGTCGTTTACCATAATTGGGACGAGATCCGGCGGCTGATGTGGGATTACGTCGGCATCGTGCGCACGGACAAGCGGCTCCAGCGGGCGGCGGCGCGGCTGCGGAATTTGCAGGCGGAAATCCAGGAGTTTTACTGGAACTTCAAGGTCACCACCGACCTCCTGGAGTTGCGCAATCTGGTGACGGTGGCGGCGATCATCGTCGACAGCGCGCTGGCCCGCAAGGAGAGCCGGGGGTTGCACTACACGCTCGATTACCCGCAACTCGACGAGCGGCACGGGCAACGGGATACGCTTTTGCGGAGGTATTAAAATGCCCCCCCAAACCCGGGCGTAGGGATAAACCCTTGCAAAAGGCGGCCCCCGCGATTACAAATCACGACGTGAAACTGTCTCTTAACCGGTCGTTCCGGCCCATGCTTTCCCTGTTTGCCGGGGTTGCCGCGGTGAGCATCTGCTCGATGCTCACCGCGACCATCCAGGCGCAGTCGCCGTATTCCAGCAACGCCGATTTTGCCGCGCACGCCCGGATGTTGCGCGAAAACGCCCTGCTCAAGGTGGAGCCCCAAGTGTTCGTGCCCAGCACCGCGCCGCGGTTTTATTCGCGCTCGCCTTGGAAGGAGAACATCGTAACCACGGTTTTCTGGATCGGGGAGCAGCCGACCAGGAACAACCCGACGCCCAATCACGCCAGCAGTTGGGACCCCAATTGGGCGAGCAACTATGGCGGCTACGATAATCCCGACGCCGGGGCGCGCCGCAATTTTTTGCCCGCGGCGTTCATCCCCCGGCAGAACCCGTTTTACATCGCGCTGCCCTATAATGACGTCACC
This sequence comes from uncultured Chthoniobacterales bacterium, assembly GCA_964249195.1. Classification (GTDB taxonomy): domain Bacteria; phylum Verrucomicrobiota; class Verrucomicrobiia; order Chthoniobacterales; family SZAS-18; genus CAXUAZ01. The sequence continues at coordinate 640 of CAXUAZ010000072.1, read as the reverse complement.
CGCGGCACGACGAAGCCGGAGGCCCGGGTGATGATCCCGTGGTTTCGTCAGGCGTTTGTGCAGGAAGGGCACTCGGTGTGCAAGGATCATTGGGTCGCGATCAAGCACGGCGCGCGCATCGCTTACGCGCAGTGGGAAGATTGCGGGCCGTTCCGCACGGACCACGTGCAGTATGTTTTCGGGAATGATCGGCCGCTGCCAAATTTGAACCAGGGCGCCGGGCTCGACGTGTCGCCCGCGGTGCGCGATTACCTGGAGATGAACTCGACGCGCGACGTGTGCTCGTGGCGTTTCGTGGAGCCCAGCGAAGTGCCGCCGGGACCGTGGCGCAGTTACGGGGATAATAATACGTTCGTGATCAACCGGGGCCGGTACGACCAACGCGTGCAGAATAGCGGCGCGGGGGCAGGGAGCTTGTTTGGTAACTGATGCGGCCCGCGCGGGCGGGGGGTTCCCAGAAAAGGACCGAAGGGACAAAAAGGACGTAAGGGACATAAGTGTTAGCGGAAGCGCGCGTTCCGACGTCCCTTTGGTCCCTTGAGTCCTTTTTTCCCTTCGGTCCCTTCTTCAAGGCCGCTCCTGACCGCGAATGCGATTATTCGCGACGGGACGCCGCTCCACCCTCCGCATGACCCACCCC
>CAXUAZ010000071.1:0-18070 GCA_964249195.1 uncultured Chthoniobacterales bacterium | reverse complement strand
GCTGATGAGGCCGCCGGCCGTCACGGCGCCGGCGCCGATGTAGAGGACGTACGAGTAGCGGATGTCGTCGGGCGACATTTCGCTGATCGGGACGAGCCCGGGCGCGAGCGGTTTGCTCAATCCTTCGCCGAAGAACTTGATCGCCGGGATGAGCACCAGGTACGACAGCACACCGCCCGCGCACATGATCGAGCCGATGCGCGGCCCGATGATGTAACCGACCCCGACCAGTTCCGGCGAGATGTCCACCGAGACCGACCCGGCCTTGAGGGGCGCGCCGAAGATTTTCTCGGGCACATCTTTCCACAGCCGGAGGGCGGCGTACGCCACCTTATAAAAGAGGCCGATGCCGAACCCGGCGAAGATCACCTGGGCGCCGGGCGATTTGCCGAGGCCGGCGGCTTCCGCGGCGCGCATTTCCTCCTGCGCCCGAGGCGAGGCGAGGGCGCGGTCGTCGGCGGAAGCGCCGGCTTTGAGGACCGCGGCACAGGCGGCGCCTTCGGGGTATTTGAGGATGCCGTGTTCCTTGACGATGAGCGCGCGGCGAAGGGGGATCATCATCAGGATGCCGAGCAGCCCGCCGAGCACGGCGACCATGGCGACGCGGGTGAGCTCGAGGTCAAAGCCGAGGATCAGGATGGCCGGCATGGTCACACCGACGCCGAAGGCGATGGATTCGCCGGCGGAGCCAGCGGTTTGGGTGATGTTGTGCTCGAGGATGGTGGCGTCGCGGCCACCGGCCCGCGACCAGGCGCGGAAGAGGGTGAGGGAGATCACCGCAACCGGGATGGAAGCGCTGACCGTGAGGCCGACCTTGAGCGTTAGGTAGAGGGACGAGGCGCCGAAGACGATGCCAAGCAGCGTCCCGACGAGCACCGCGCGCCAGGTGAACTCGCGCATGGAAGTATCGGGCGCGATGAAGGGTTCTGAGGGAGTGGGCGACATGGCTGGGGAGACTGCCATGCGCAGAGGGGCGAGGGCGAGCGGAAATGATGGACGCGATGGACGCTATGGACGCTATGGACGGCGGCGGCGCTCCGAGCGGATGCGGTACAGGCGCTCAGTGAAACCGCCCTCCTCGGTGAAGGCCGCGGCTTGCGCCGCGATCTGGCGGTGAAGCAACGCACACGCCACCCCAATCAACACGTGAGCTGCATTCGCCGCGATCTCTGGATAACTGCTGCGTCCATCGCGTCCATCGCGTCCATTCTGTCCATGGATCTCCCGGGCCCACGTCGCCACGTCATCTGCCGTGGCGCAGCGTCTTGCCACCAGCGCCGCGCGGCGCGGATCCTGGCTGTCCCAAAGCGTTAATCCCCGATGCCGCAGGAAATCTTCATAATCCAGCAACAACTCCTCCAAACTCGCCCGCGCGACGTTCGTCAGCTTCAGCTCCGTCTTCTTTGACGTTCCGCTGGCCTCGCTCCCTTCGGCGATGTTCTGCACTCCGCTGCGCGCCGCCTGCACCATCTGATCATGCGTCCGGCTACGCTTTTCGATGTACCGCTCACAGAACCTCACCGTCACGTCGTAACAAAGCTGCGCCACCTGGAAGCTCCTTAACTTCCGATACCCTCCGTGCCGGGGAACCAGCGAATCGCCTTCAGTCGACACCCATCCACCTTACCCACCGCGTCAACCATGCGCGCCCGCCAGCACATCCGTCTCCTTAAGGGCGATGGGCAACGGCTCCAGCGGCATCGGTTTGCCGTGGTCCAGATGCGCCTCGCAGATCGCAAAGAACTCCCTGCGCGTTTCCGCCCGGCGGATCGTGTGAAGGAACCCCCCGGTTTCATCCACGCCAAGGCCGATGAAATTGAGATACCGCTTCATCTTTTGCACCTGCGCGTTCTCCGAAAAACCCGGCGCGCACACCGCCTCATACAACGCCCGAATGTACTCCAAAACGTCCCGGCCCGTCGGCGCCACAGCCGGCTCGCCGCGCCGATGCTGCCGGATCTGCTCGAAGATCCACGGGTTGCGAATCGCCCCGCGCCCGATCATCAACCCCCGCGCCCCCGTCAGCGCGAGCACCTCTTCCGCCTTGCGCGCGGAATGCACGTTGCCGTTGGCGAGCACCGGGCAATCCATCGCCTCCACGGCCCGGGCGATCAGATCATAATGCACCTCGCTCCGATACGCCTCGGCCACCGTCCGCCCGTGGACGGTCAACAGATCCAGCGAATGCCGCGCGAAGATCGGCAGCAGTTCTTCGAAAATCGCCGGGTCATCGAACCCAACGCGCGTTTTCACGGTGAACGGGATCGTCACCGCTTCCCGCAGCGCCCCGAGGATCGCGTCCACCCGCGGCAGGTCGCGCAACAGTCCGCCCCCGGCGCACTTGCGGTACACCACGGGCGCCGGGCAACCCAGGTTCAGGTCGATCGCTGCCACCGGGTGACGCTGCAACTCGCGCGCCGTCCGCACCAGCGCCGGGATGCCGTTGCCGATCATCTGCGCGACGACCGGGCGGCCGGTGGGATTGTGCGTGATCGAGGAAAGGATGCGGCGCTCGGGCCGGTAGTCGTCCGTCACCCGGAAGTATTCCGTGTAGTAAACATCCGCCCCGCCGTAGCGGCTCAGCACGGTCCAGAACGGCAGATCGGTGACCGCCTGCATCGGCGCCAGCGCCAGGATCGGTTCTCGCTGGTGCATCCAATCGGTCATCCTCTCCCACCTTACACCTCAAACGCGCGTATCGCCGATGAGAACACTGGAATTGCCGGCGCCCCTCGACCCGCGACAACACGGCGGCCCGCCATCGTTTGCAACTGCCTCTTAACAGGGCATTTGACGAAAAGTTGCGCCTGGCTCGTTTGTCAGGCCGGGAAATTGCTTAGGTAAGCAGGCCATTGCGCTGGGCGTGTGAATGACGCTGGCCGCAATCGTGCTTAACATGATCTCATCTCCATCGAAGCCGTCGCGCGAGCCAACCGTTATGAATCGACCTGAATCCGAACCCACCAAGAAGCACGGCCTGTTTGGCCGTCTCTTTGGGAAGGCCGCCCCTTCGCAGCCGGCTCCGGCGCGCGCAGCCTCCGGCGCTCAGTCGAAAGGCGCCGAGATCGCCATGAACTCAGGCGACGAGCACGCCGGCCGCCGCCTCAACAAGGCCAAAAGCGTCCTGATCATTTCCGCCGACGACGCCGCCAGCCGGCGTTGGAAACGGGAACTGCAAGAGTGGGGTTACGGGGTGGAATCGACCGACAGCGGCGCCAAGGGGCTGGATATTCTTTATAACATTGCCTTCGACGGCCTCCTGCTCGACCTCAAGGCGCCGGGGATCGACGGCCTGGACATCCTGCGCCGGATCCGCGCCCAGGACGAACTCAAGACCCTGTTTGTCAGCGCCTTTGCTCCCGACGCCGACGCCCAGAGCGAAGTGGCGGCTCTCGAAACGGGCGCCAACCGCGTGTTCCCCCGCCGATCGGTCGGAGTGGATGAAATCCTCACCTCCCTCAAGACCGCGCTCTTTCCCCGCATCCTCCAGGCGCAGCCCCGCGCCAAACAAGCCGCCGGTTCCAAGCCGCCGCCGGCGGAATCCGGCGCGAAGCAGCCGCCGGCGCAAATCTCGATGCCAGCGCCATCCGCCATTGCGCCGCCGTTGAACAAGAAGGTCCTCATCATCGACGCCGATGAAGCCGTCGCCGGCATCTACCGCGCGCAGATTGAGGCCGCCGGGTATGAAGTCGAGGTGGCGCTCAACGGCGAGACCGGTTTCCACGATCTTTACAAGATCAACCCCGATGCCCTGCTGCTCGATCTCCTGCTGCCCGGCGATCTGTCGGGCTCCGAGATCCTCAAGAAGACGCGCGCGCAGAAGAAGTTCGAGAAGACGCCGATCCTCGTCTTCACCAACATCTACACGCGCGACGTCGAGGAAGAAGCGCGCAACGCCGGCGCGCTGCGCCTCTTCAACAAGGCCGCAGCCACGCCTCGGGACGTCATCGAAGCGCTCAACGAAATCTTCCTGCCCGTGCGCGCGGTCCTCGGCAGCGATCGTCCGTCCATCCGCTTCGACGGCGCGGCCCCGCTCCCCGCTGGCGGCGGCGCTCCGGCGGGCTCGGCGGCTCCGTTGAACGTGAATGACCGTGAGTTCCAGTTGGAGATTCGCGAGTCGCTTCTGCAAAGCGCGCCGGAATTCGTCAAGACGATGCGCGGCCTGTTGCAGGTGTTGCTCCGCAGCCAGGGCGATCCGGCGGCGCAGCCGGTGCAGCTCCTCGAGCTCTACACGCGCGTGCATTCGTTGACGGCCAACGCGGCCATCGCGGGCTTCACCAAGGTGGCGCGGCTTTCCGGCGCGCTCGAGGCCATGCTGCGCGAGTTCCACGCCAAGCCCGAGGGGTTGAATGCCTCCACCCGCCGCACGCTGACCCAGGCGATGGATTTTCTGGCGATGCTCTTCACTGGCGCCGCCACGCACGAAGCCGGGCCGCCGATCGAGGAGAAGATCCTGGTCGTCGACGACGAGATCATCAGCCGCCGCGTGATCGGTCATTCGCTGGAGAAGGCGGGGCTCAAATCCACCGCCGTGGCGCATCCCGACGAAGCGCTCAAGTTGCTCGAGGGCCAGCCCTTCGACCTGATCTTCCTCGATGTCGAAATGCCCGGCATGAACGGCTTTGAGTTGTGCAAGAGGCTCCGCGCCATGCCGCTGCACGCCAAGACGCCCGTGCTCTTCGTGACCGGTCTCAACGGCTTTGAAAGCCGGGCCAAATCGAGCTTGAGCGGCGGCGACGATTTCATCGGCAAGCCCTTTTCGTACATTGAGCTGGCGGTCAAAGCACTCATCCACGTGTTGCGAGGATCGATCGAGCGCCCGGCGGCGGCAGGAACGCAGAGCCCGGCCGCTCCTCCGGGCGCGCGGCCGGCCATCTCCATGCCGCGCCTATGAGCGGACCTCCCCAACCGGGAGACGAAGCCTCGCGCCTGGCGGCGCTTCGATCCCTGTTCGTGCTCGACACCCCCCACGAGGAGCGGTTCGACCGCATCACGCGGCTCGCTACGCGGCTCTTCGATGTTCCCATCGCCTTGATCACGCTGGTCGATGAAGACCGGCAATGGTTCAAGTCGTGCGTGGGCCTGTCGATCCGGGAGACGCCTCGCGAGTGCTCCTTCTGCGCGTATGCCATTCTGCAACCGACCGAGACGATGGTGGTCCCGGATGCGACGCTCGATCTGCGGTTCATGGAGAATCCGCTGGTCACCGGAGGGGAAAAGATCCGGTTCTATGCCGGTCAACCGCTTCTGACTCCCGAAGGTTTCCCGCTTGGCAGCCTCTGCATCATTGATCAAAAGCCGCGCGATTTTTCCGCCTCCGACCGCCAAGCCTTGCAGGATCTGGCGCGCATCGCCGAGGCGGAGTTGACGACCTCCGAGCTCAATCGCGCCCTCTTCCAGTTGCGCACCGGCGAGGAACGCCTGCGGCGTGCGGAGGAAAACTACCGCAGCATCTTCGAGAACGTCGCCGAGGGCATCTTCCAGATCGATGGCGAGGGCCGGTTCATCAAGGCCAACCCCGCGGTCGCCCGCATCTACGGGTACAATTCCGTGGCGGAGCTGACCGAGAACGTCGTCGAATTCGGCCGCGCCCAGCAGACCGATCCCACCCGGCGCACGGCGTTGCTCGACGACCTGAGTTCCGCCTCGCGCGTCACCGATTTTGAAAGCGAGATCATCCGCGCGGACGGCACGGTGGCCTGGATCAGCGAGAGCATCCACGCCGTGCGCGACGCGGAAGGCCAGTGCCTCTACTACGAAGGCACCGTGCACGACATCACGGGCCAGCGGTACGCCGCCGCCGCCCAGGCGCAGGCGCGCGACGAGGCGGTCAAATCGGCCGAGATCAAGAGCGATTTCCTCTCGACCATGAGCCACGAGATCCGGACGCCGATGCATGGCATCATCGGCATGACGGGCCTCCTCCTGAACACCGAACTCAAGCCCGAACAGGAAGAACTCGTGCGCCTGATCGCCTCCTGCGGCGACAACCTGCTCAGCCTCATCAACAACGCGCTCGATTTTTCCAAGATCGAAGCCGGCTGCCTGGAACTGGACAACCAGCCCTTCGCCCTGCGCCCGTCCCTGAAGGAAGTCATCGACCTGCTTTCGGTCCAGGCGTCGAACAAAAACCTCACGCTCGCCTGCGAGGTCGACCCGCGCATCCCCGAGGTGCTCGTCAGCGACCTGACCCGCGTGCGGCAGATTCTTTTCAACCTGATCTCGAATTCGATGAAGTTCACCCCGTCCGGCGGGCGGGTGGACGTCGTCGTCACCGGCCATCAACTCGACGAAAAGGTCGAGAACCACGGCCACATCGGCGCGATCGATCCGTGGATGTTCCATTTCACCGTGCGCGACACGGGGGAGGGGATCCCGGAGGAAAAGCTGCACCGGCTCTTTCGCCCGTTCAGCCAGGTCGACGCCACGATCAGCCGCAAGCACGGGGGCACCGGTCTGGGATTGGCGATCTGCCATCGGCTTTGCGAGATGCTCGGGGGCGCCATTTGGCTCGAGAGCGAGGTGGGGATGGGGTCCAACTTCGAGTTCACCGTCAAGGCCGCCGCCGTCCCGGGCGCGGTCGATCCGCAAAGCGCGGACGTTCCGCCCCCGCCCGCCGCGCTTGACGCCCCTCCGCCGGCCGACGCCGTGGCGGAAGAACAGACGGTCCGAACCCTCAAAATCCTCCTGGCCGAAGACAACCCGGTGAACCAACGCGTGGCATTAGGGCTGCTTCGTCAGATCGGGTACACGGCCAGCACCGTGTGGAACGGCCAGGAGGCCATTAACGCTTTGCAAAAAGAAACTTACGACGTCGTGCTCATGGATGTGCAGATGCCCGAAATGGACGGTCTGGAGGCCACCCGCGAGATCCGCCGGCTTTGGCCCAACGGCCCGCGTCGCCCGTACATCATTGCCATGACCGCCAACGCCATGACTGGCGATCGCGAGAAATGCCTCGAAGCCGGGATGGACGAGTACATCAGCAAACCCGTGAAAGCCAACCGCCTCAAAAGCGCCCTGGAGCAGTGCAGCGACCTGCGGGACGCCGTCGTGGCGGCCGCGGCGTCCATCCACCTCACCGATCATTCTATGGAACCAGCCACTCTCAACCGCGACAGCCTGGAAGCCCTCAAGAGTCTCCAATCCGAGGGAGACGACGGTTTCCTGAAGGAAATGGTCGACCTGTTCCTCAACGACACGCCCTTGCGCCTCAACGACATGGAAACGGCGTTGCAAGACGGCCAGCAGCAGGAGTTTGTCCGCGCCGTGCACAGCATCAAAGGCGCGAGCGCGAACTTCGGCGCGGACGATTTGCACACGCTCTGCGCGCAGGTGGAGCAGATGGGCCGCGCCGGCAAGATGAGTGAGGCGGGCGCCCGCATCGAGGCGGTGCAGGCGGAATTCGAGCGTGTGCGCATGGCGCTGCTGGCGGAGGTGTGACGCCTCTTTCCAACGGGAAGGCATCCAAATGGTCGGGCCAATCCCGATTACCCACCATGAGACCATCTTTCGCAACCGACGCCCCGGTGGTCGCGCCCGGCGCCGCGCTTCGGGTGTTGCTGGTGGACGATCATGAAGACACCAACCGCTCGCTCTTGCTTCTGCTCCGGCGGCGCGGTTACGATGTGGAAGCGGCCACGAGCATGGGCGACGCGGAGCGTCTCGTGAGCAGCGTCGATCCCTTTGACGTGCTGGTCGCCGATCTCGGATTGCCCGATGGCAACGGTCTGGACCTTCTGCCGCGGCTCAATCCGCCGCCGCGGTTGGGGGGCATTGTTTTGAGTGGGTTTGCGTCCTCCGAGCACACGGCACGCGGCCGGGCGGCGGGATACCGCATCCACCTTTGCAAGCCCGTGGAAGTGGCGCGGCTCGATGCGGCCATTCAGCAGCTCGTGCGGTCCGCGGCCGAAAGTTAGGATTGAAGATTCTCGATCAACGCTCGCGGCTCGGTCATGTCTGCCATCGCGTAGGTGACTCCTTCGCGTCCGCACCCACTATCCTTGACTCCGCCATAGGGCATATTCTCCACGCGAAAGGTAGGAACTTGGTTGACTAACACCGCTCCTACCTCCAGCTCCTCATACGCGCGGTTGGCGAGACTGACATTCTGCGTGAAGATGCCCGTCTGCAATCCATACCGCGAAGCATTCACCCGGCAAAGCGCCTCGTCGAAATCATCATAGGGCGCCAGCCCGACGACCGGCCCGAAGACCTCCTCGCCGGTGATCGCCGCTCCGTCAGGCAGGCCGTCCAGCACGATCGGCGGCAATACGGAATCCAACGCCCCGGGATGCAGATCGGTCAATAACCTGGCCCCGCGTTTCATTGCGTCGTCGACCCACGCAAGGATCCGATCGCGGGATGCCGGGTCGATCACCGGCCCGACCATCACGGCCTGATCCCGCGGGTCGCCATGCTTCACTTCGCCGCGCACATAAGCCACGAACGCGTCGCGAAACTTCACGTAAATTTCCCGGTGCACGTAAAGCCGTTGCAAGCTGATGCACGACTGACCGGCATACCCGAATGCCCCGCTCGCAAACATCGCGAGCCGATCTTCCCATCGGGCGTCGCGATGCACGATCGCCGCCGCGTTCCAGCGCGACTTTTTGCTTTTTCGCGCGCGCCTTCAGATCCCAGCCAACGGAAGCGCTGCCGGTAAACGACAGCATCTTCACGCGCGGATCATCGAGCATTTTCCCGACGAGCGCGTTCTCGCACGGGATGATGTTGACCTGTCCGGGCGGCATTCCCGCCTCGAGCAACACCTCGCCGAGCAGCAGCGAGCAAAACGGCGTGCGCGGGCTGGGCTTGAGCAGCACGGCATTGCCGGTGGCCAGCGCGGGGGCAATTTTGTGCGCGACGAGGTTCAGCGGAAAGTTAAACGGCGTCACCGCCAGGATCACTCCCAGGGGAAACCGGCGTACGGAGCCCACGTGTCCTTTGCCGGCCGGGCTGGCATCGATCGGCAGCGAGCCCGACCCGGGCGGATCGAGGGCGGCCTGGCTCGCGAAAAGGAACGTCTGCTGCGCGCGCGCCACCTCTGCATCCGCGAGGGTCACGGGCTTGCCGGCCTCGGCGACGATCAGATCAGCAAACTCGCGTTCCCGCCGGCGAATCCCTTCGGCCGCCCGCGCGAGCACTTCGGCGCGAGCGACGGCAGTCTGCCGCCGGACGGCGCCTTGGAAGGCAAGTTGCGCTTCGCCTAACGCCCGTTCAATTTCGCCGGCGCCCGCGAGGCAGAAATCGCCTACTGCTTCACCCGTGTAAGGATTGACAACGCGGCTGGCCACGGCAGTCGATACGTGGTTCGCGCCGATGAGAAGAGGGATTTCCTTCATCCTTCTGCCTTCATCCTTCTGCCTTCATCCTTCTGCCTTCTCCGCGACCGTGCGGAACAGCAACCCCTGCCGTTCCGTCACCCGCAACTTCCCTGCGCGAGCCTCAGGCCGCAACAGCGCTAGGGCAAACCCTCCCCACATCTGTCGCGCGATCGCCTCGCGCTCGTGGAAAACGCCCGTCACAAAATCCAGCTCTACCATGTGCACGTGCGGGCTGGCCGCCCAATTCGCTTCTGCGATTCCTGCCCGGCAACCGGGATTGAAGCTGTCGTGCATCAAGACGTACAGCGGGCATTCGGTCGGGCAGAACGTGAGCAGGTTCTCGATGTCCGCCTGCACCTTCGCGTGTTCGTGGCTGCCGTCGATCAGCGCAAAACCCAGCGCCGCCCGCGTCGCCGTGAGTTCCTGGATCAACGGTGGCAGCGTCTCCGCCGATGAGCCGGTCAGAAAGCGCACGTTGGCAAACCGGCCGGCCAGCGCTTCCGCGCACGATGCCTCCTTGTCCAGCGTGTACACCTGACCTGCAAACTGCGCGATGGCCGATAAACTGCCGCCCTGGGCAGTGCCGATCTCGATGGCGTGCGCCGGCCGCGCCACACGCAACACCTGCAGGAGCGCCGCCCGCTCGGCGGTTGTCATCTGCCAGCCGGGCAAATAGTCGTCAAAGAGGCTGAGGCGGTGGTTCACGGATCGGGATGCGGAATGGGCGCCCCCTCCCCTTACTTCACCTTCGGCGGGGGAGGGGTGGCGGCGATTTCCTCGGCCACGTCGGCTTCCATTCCCGCGCCCACCCGCACCTGCAATCCGGGCTTTAGATCCGAGAGCGTGGCGGGCTGACCATTCACCGTCACCTTGGTGCGCGGGGTAAGCCGGTAGGTTTTGACGCCGCTGGCCGTGCTATTCATCGGTTGCGTGGTGATCGTCATTTTCGTGATGTCAACCGACTCGATGGCGGTGTAGGGAATCTGCGCCTTGGGCTTGCGCGGCAATCGGTGAAATCGCGCCTGCGAATGCGACGCGCCCGCCAGGAAAACAGCGAAAACTGTGAATGATAGAAGTCGACGAATGGATGTGCTCACGGACGAGAGCTTAAACGTCATCTGGCGCCCATGGCCATCCTAATCCACCGCCATCACAGCCGCTCGACCTCCCGTTTCTCGATGAAAATGGGCAGGCCCTCCTTGCTGAAACTGTCCATGAGCAGCTCAGGGTCGAGCGACTCGGGCATCATGACGCCTCGTTCCTTGATTGCGCCCTCGGCCAGCAACCGCGCCGTCAGGGCCGGGGGGATGCCGGTTTGGACAAGCGTCAGCGAGTAGCCGTACTTCTCGTAAGTGTCCCGGTGGCTATCCATGCTGTAGACGAAATATTCGACCCGTTTGCGATCCTTCGTGCCGCGGACTTCCGTGCCAACGCACGAATAGCCGTCCACTGTGGCGCCGAGCTGGGCCGGCTTCGGCAAATTGGCGCTCGCGACCCGCACCGGGGAAACTTCCACGCCGTCGACCCGCACCTTTTTCCACGTGTCGAGGTCGAGCAGGGAGAGCGATTTCGAGAGGTGATAGACCTTGTCGGAAAGGTTGTATTTGAAGACTGAATACTGCACGCCTTTCTCGACGAACGGCGGATACAGCCCGAGGCTAACCCCCTCTTCGTGCGCGACGGCGTACGTCTTCTGCAAGCCGATCGGATCGGGAAAACGCACCCACTCCACCTCGGTTTCAAGAGGTTTCCCGCCGGTCACGATCCCGTCGCTCACGTAATAGGGGATGGCGCCGAGTTCCTCGAAGAACGTCTCCGGCGAAAACAGCACCGCAAACCGGTACCCGCGCACCTCGGCATTATCCGCGTCGAGCACGCGGATGGACGTGGCGGTGTCGAGCCGGTCCATCGCCCAGCGGGCGAAGACGTTCACCGCGCCCGGGTCCATCCCCATGCAGAGGACGGCGGCCAGATCCTTCGCGACGAAGTGCGCGTTGAACATTTCGATTTCCGCCTCGTACGAGTTCTTCCCGGGCCGTTTGACTCCCGGCGGCGAGTAAATGTCGGCCGCCATGTCGAGGTAATGGCTGCCGGATTCGACGCACGCCTCGAGCACGGAGTGGTTCGTCTGGCAGGTGCAGGCGTTGCACGTCACGGTGATCTTTTTCTCCCGCATGAACTGCGTGAGGCGCGCGGTGTCCATGGCGTCGACCTGGCAGACCTCAAAGCGGCTGTTCTTGGTGCGGGAGGCGAGCTCCTTGGCAAAGGTAACGTCCACGTCGGCCAGGACGATGCGATCGAAGCAATCGTACTCGTGCAACTTGCGCCCAATCACCGAACCGACGCCCCCGATTCCGATGATCATCGCGTTGGCCATAAGTATCTCGAAACTACCCTTTTGCCAGCGCGAGCGCAAACCGGGCCGGAGTTTTGGACAGAATTAACGGAATTTAACAGAATTGGCAGAAGGAGAGAGGCGTGGTATCCTGCCGGTCCATTCCGCTTCCTAAATCCTGTTAAATCCTGTCCAATATTCCGGGAGGCGGTTAAGTGATCAGCTTCGAAACCAGCCGCTTAAATGACCCGATGCTCTTTGCCTGCTCAAGATCGAACTCTGCGGTAAATTGAGCCTGATGACGGATCGGATCGTAACCGGAAGCCATCCTTGCTGCCAGCCATTGCTTAGCGCCGCGAATCGACTCGGGAACGGCGGGAGCCAATAAATTGTCTGGCAGGCCAGCACAACTTGCCAGCGAAGCTGCTGCAGCAAGGAACCAAGTCTCGTACTCACGCTTCACGAGTACGACGTGACAAGGGACATTGGAGCGTACCGCCTGAGCTCTTGCCAGCAATTCAGGTCCCAGCTTGGCTGGGCAGCCTTCCTCGCAATCCAAGAGGATCAAGACCATGCCATTTCCCTGAACTGCCTTGGCTGCTGCCATAGCGATGTACCGGTTGAAGTAATCGGCGTCGCGAAGAAAGGAACCTGCTTTTACGCGAATAGGTTCATTTACCTTTGGCGGGACAGCGGAGGAAAATTCTGCAAATATCCTCCGGATTAAAGTCGGAACAGCATAAACCTCTCCGTAGCCTTCAACGATGGGGACGATCAACGGGTGGGTCATCTTCCGTTATAGTCAAAAAGCTTCAACTGGCGATCGTCCCTGACATCCTCGATCGCGGTGGAATCAGTGGCGATCTGGTTTTGGCGCAGCAGTTCTCCGGGAGTGAAAAGTTTATCGCGGAGCATCTGGCGCCCGGCAGGATCAAAAGGTCCGATGCGGGTGATCCCGTCCGCATTGTCCACCGCCAAAAGCGATTCTGGGGGAATGTCTTCATTGTCGAGCAGATCAGGGCTGTGGCTGGTGACGAGAATCTGCGAGTTCGCCGAAGCTTCACGCAGCGCTCCTAATAAAACGGCCGAGGCAGCGGGATGCAGAGCCATTTCCGGCTCTTCCAGTCCGATCAAATTAGGGGAGATTGATTCGCTTCGAAGATTTTGAAAGATCGCAACCAGAACTCCTAACGCGCGAAGCGTGCCATCCGACATGGAAGAGGCGAGGAATGTCCAAGGATGTTTCTGGTTCTTGACTGCCTGCCGAAATTCGATCGTTTCCTGAGAACCGAGAATCTTGGTTTGCGCTCCAGCAAGGCCTTTGACAATACGCGAAAGGTATTCGTTTACCCGAGCTCGATGAGCTTCATCAAGGTTCTGCAGCACACTGGCAATGTTACCGCCATCACGACGCAAAAGCTCACCAGGATCCGGCTTTTGCATCGATTGGATTTCCCTGGGACTCAGGTTATAAATTTCCATGCGGGACAAAGCGTCGTAAGCGGGTCGAAACTCGGGAAGCCCTGATGCAGCCACCAGGAATAAGCGGTCCGACAGAGCAGCGGGAAGAAGTCGCAGCGAGCTCGCGACAACCTTGCCGCATTCCACATGGTAATAATGTTCCTGGAGGACGCCCGTCGAAACGCGGCATTCCTCGTTTTGCACCTCAAAACCGCCATCCTTGCGTGCGCCGATGCGGAAGCTAAGATGTCCCGTCCCTCCGCCGTCGCGCAAATTGAAGTCCAGACGAAGAGAGAAATGATTTGGATGGCCGCCAGATCGTCGCCGAACTTCTTTAATTGTACCGCGATCCCGCAATGCGTGATCCAACGAAGTTTTTAGGGAATCCGAAACGAAACGGAAACAGTCGAGGAAATTGCTTTTTCCCGAACCATTTGGGCCGATTAAGAAAAGCAGCCTTGTAAGGGTAAGCTCGCATGCCGAGATGCTTTTATAATTACGAACGGTTATTTTGTGAATGAACGGATTCATGTTCTGGTGCGACCGAACGAAACATAATCATTGCGTCTCAAGGAAGTGTAAGAGGGGATCGTTCTGCTCATGTTCAGGAAAGCGCAGAGCAACAGTCCTTCTTAGGAATCGTGTCAGCGAGGTTACCGGCCACTGGTTGAGGGCGTCAATTCAATAGCTTTGAGCATCCCCCGAACATTCCCGACGGCTTGGACACTTAATCTCTCTTCCGGCTTTCGATTGCGGGAAAGAGGCGGTTGCGTGTACGGTGCCCGCTTCCCGCGATGAAGGTATTTCTCAAGACGTACGGCTGCCAGATGAACGAGCGCGACAGCGAGCAGGTCGCCCGCCAGCTCGTGGCGCGCGGGTACGAGATCACGCCGCTCGAGGCCGAGGCGGATGTCGTCCTGCTGAATACCTGCAGCGTGCGCGATCAGGCGGAGCAAAAGGCCATCGGCAAGATGGGGATGCTCAATCATCTGCACCGCGACCGGGCGGAGGTCGTCTTCGGGTTCCTCGGTTGCATGGCCCAGGCGCGCGGCGCCGAGTTGCTCACCGCCGGGCCGCAGGTGGATCTGGTCGTCGGGACGCAGAAATTTCATCGCGTGGCCGATTACGTCGACCAGGCCGTGGCCGCGAAACGGCGGCAGGCGGGAGAGATGTTGCGTCGGGACGATCTGCGCGCGTCCATCGTCGATGTCGAGGAAGAGGCGGGGTCGCAAGGGACGATCCGCGATCACCTGCTGCGGTCGGATCAGGCCAGCGCGTTCGTTTCGATCATGCAGGGGTGCAACATGCACTGTGCGTTTTGCATCGTGCCGCGCACCCGCGGCGCGGAGCGTTCGCGGCCCATGGACGAGATTGTCGCCGAGGTGCGCGGACTCGTTGCCCGGGGCGTGAAAGAGGTCACGCTCCTCGGGCAGATCGTCAATCTCTACGGCCGGCGTGAATTCCCCAAAGCCGAGGATGGCCGGAGCCCGTTCGTGCAACTGCTCGACGCCGTGCATGCCGTCGACGGCCTGGAGCGCCTGCGGTTTACCTCCCCGCATCCGATCGGGTTCCGGCGCGATCTGGTGGGCGCGTTCGCGCGCCTGCCGCGACTCGCGGAGCACGTCCACCTGCCGTTGCAATCCGGCTCGGATCGCATCCTGCGCGCCATGCGCCGCCCGTACAAGGCGGCGCGGTACGAGGAACTCGTCGCGCAACTCCGCGCCGCCCGCCCGGGCATCGCGATCACCACGGACATCATCGTCGGTTTCCCCGGCGAGACGGACGAGGACTACGCCCAGACGCGCGAGCTGGCGGATCGCGTCGGTTTCGACAACGTGTTTGTCTTCCGCTACTCGCCGCGGGCCGAGACGCTCGCCGCCGGGATGGGCGCCCAAGTGCCCGAGGAAACCAAGGAAGCGCGCAACCAGGACCTTCTCGCCATCATCAACGCCCACGCCCGCCGCAAGCACGATGAACTCGTCGGCCAGACCGTGGAGATCCTCTGCGAAGGCCCGAGCAAGACGAATCCGCGTCGCCTGAGCGGCCGCACGCGCACGAACAAGATCGTGGTTTTTGAAGGCGACGCGACGCACGTCGGGCAGATGCTCGAGGTGCGCGTGGTGCATTCGAGCGGCTTCACTCTTTACGGCGAGCCGGCGCCGGTGGAAGCTCCGGCTGCCTGCGCCCTGACGCCATGACTTACGATTTCACCCTGAAAACCATTGGCCTGCTGCTCGGCCTGCTGCTTCTTGCCGGCCACGCGGTCGCCTTTCTGATGCCGGGGCCAGTGCGTGATTGGCTGGTCAGATTGCCGCGTTCGCGGAGCCTGGGCGTGACGTTCCTGGCCATCGATCTGGTGTGGACCTTCTGGCTGGCCTTCACGATGGACTGGGGCGAGTTCTACTACCTGCGCCAGCCGATGCTGGTGTTGCTTCCGGTGTTCGCCTTCCTGGTGATCCAGTTCGTCGACGAATTCCTCGCCGTACGCGCCTTGGGGATCCTCGGTCTGCTGGGGGCGGCGCCGCTCTTGGACAGCGCGTTCTTACAGCCGCAAACGAGCCGGCTCCTGGTGGTGATCGTCGCCTATCTGTGGGCGATCGTGGGCATGTTCTGGATCGCGAGTCCGCACTTGTTGCGCGACCAGGTCCAGTGGGTTTCGCGCTCGACCGCGCGCTGGCAGGCCGCGTCGTTGGCGGGCATCGTTTATGGCTTGGCGCTGCTGTTTTGCGCGGTCCTGTGGTACTGAACTACTCCGCGGCCGCCTTGAGCAAAGAGCGGAATTCGTCGTCGAAATTGCGCAGTTCGGTCACCATCTGCGGGCTCTTGGAGAGCACCGTTTTGGTCAACTTTTCAATGTACGCCGGATTGCGCTCGGCCATCTCGGACAGCGCCATCACCACGGCCAGCGCATTGCAGGCGCTGTGCTTGACCGCGCGGAACTTGTTGTGCAAATCCAGCAACTCGGCGCGCGACACGGGTGGCCCGTCCGCGCTCAAGGCGCTGGGGGAAGATGGCGTTGCCGGCAGGGAAGCTGAATTCATTGGCTAGGTCGACCTCTCTATGCTTTGCTGCCTTCCTCTCTAGCAGGCGGCGGGCCACAGGCGCAGAAGGGGCAATTAGAATGACCCAGCAGCTTATCAAGATTGGCGGCGCGCGCCAGCATAATCTGCAAAATCTGACCCTCACCATCCCACGCGGACAGCTCGTGGTCATCACGGGTCCGAGCGGTTCGGGCAAGTCCAGCCTCGCCTTCGACACCCTCTACGCCGAGGGCCGCCGGCGTTACGTGGAAAGCCTCTCTGCCTACGCGCGGCAGTTTCTCGATCAACTGGAAAAACCCGACGTCGACTTCATCGAAGGGCTCTCCCCCGCCATCGCCCTGGAGCAGCGCGCCGGCGCGTCCAATCCCCGCTCCACCATCGCGACCACCACCGAGATCTACGATTACCTGCGCCTGCTCTACGCGTCGGTCGGCTTGCCGCACGATCCAAAAACCGGCCGCCCGCTGCGCAAACAGACGCCGCAGGGGATCGTCGACGCCATCCTGACGCTGCCCGCCGGAACGAAGATCATGTTGCTCGCCCCGCTCGTGCGCGGCCAAGCCGGCGAGTTCCGCGACGTGCTCGACAAGGCGCGCCGCGAAGGCTTCGTACGGGTGCGGATCGACGGCGAAATCACCGAGTTAGACGCCGCAGACCTCGCGCGTCTTGCCAAGACGAAGCCCCACGACATCGAGGCCGTCATTGACCGGCTCGTCATCCGCGAAGGGATGCGCCCGCGCCTGGCCGATTCGGTCGAGACGGCGCTGCGCTGGGGCAAAAATCTCCTCCTCCTGCTCAGTCAGGCGCCCGGCGAGACGGAATGGCGCCAGACCGGACATTCGACCGATTACCGCGACCCGGACACAGGTTTTTCCCTGCCGGCGCTCACGCCGAAGCATTTTTCCTTCAACAGCCACTTCGGCGCGTGCCCGGCGTGCCATGGGCTGGGCACGGTCTCCGCGCTCGACCCGGAGTTG
This sequence comes from uncultured Chthoniobacterales bacterium, assembly GCA_964249195.1. GTDB lineage: Bacteria > Verrucomicrobiota > Verrucomicrobiia > Chthoniobacterales > SZAS-18 > CAXUAZ01. The sequence continues at coordinate 930 of CAXUAZ010000071.1, read as the reverse complement.
ATGATCCCCGACCCGCAAAAGACGCTCGCCGGCGGCGCGGTTGCTCCCTGGCAGCGCGGCGTGACCCAGCGGATGCGGGTCTTCTATCAGGAGACGCTCAAAAAGCTCGCGGCGCGCTTCGAGGCGCCGATGAACTGCCCGTTTGCCGATCTCAGCCCGGAGTTCCGCGCGGCGCTCTTCCACGGCACGGAGGGATTTGAAGGGCTGGTCTCCCAGTTGGAACACCTCCAGGAAACCACCAAGAGCGAACTCACCCGCCACCGGCTGCGCGCGTACATGAGCCCCAAGCCGTGCCCCGCGTGCCGGGGCGCGCGGCTGCGGCCGGAGATCCTCGCGGTCACGCTGACCGAGGCGGGCGACCGCGAGTTGAACATCCGAGATTTCTGCGCGTTGAGCATTGGCGAGGCGCACGAAACCATTGGCCGTCTGACCCTTGGCGGCGCCCAGCGCCAGATTGCCGCCGAGCTGGTGCGCGAGATCGGCACGCGACTCGGGTTCCTCGTCGAGGTGGGCTTGAGCTACCTCAGCCTCGACCGCGAGAGCGGCACGCTCTCGGGCGGGGAGTCGCAGCGCATCCGCCTGGCCGCGCAGATCGGCTCCCGGCTCGCGGGCGTCCTCTACGTGCTCGACGAACCCAGCATCGGGCTGCACCAGCGCGACAACGACCGGCTCATCGGCACGTTGCGCCGCCTGCGCGACCTGGGCAATTCCGTGATCGTCGTCGAGCACGATGAAGACACGATCCGCGCCGCCGATTACCTCCTCGATCTGGGACCCGGCGCCGGGTCGCGCGGCGGGCGCCTCGTCGCCAGCGGCACCGTGGAGGAAGTCATGCAGGCGGAGAATTCTCCCACCGCGCGTTACCTCACCGGGCGTTTGACGATCCCCGTGCCGAAGCAGCGCCACGAGCCGGCCGGCCCGCCGCCGGCC
>CAXUAZ010000070.1:0-18187 GCA_964249195.1 uncultured Chthoniobacterales bacterium | reverse complement strand
GGGTTGATCGACGCGGTCGTTGGCGGCGGCGGCCTGATCCAACTCCCCGCCCTGCTGCTCCTCCTGCCCGCCGCGACCCCCGTCGCGGACGTGCTCGGCACCAACAAACTCGCCGGCATCGCCGGGACGGCGGCCGCCGTCTGGAATTACGCGCGTCACGTCCCGCTGCCGCGCCGCTCCACCGTGCCCACCGCAGCCGCCGGTTTCGTCCTGGCCGCGCTCGGCTCCTGGGCCGTCAGCCTGATAAACCCCGCGCAATGGCGGCCCATCGTCTTGATTCTGCTCATCGCCGTGGCCATCTACACCTTTCGCCGCAAGGATTTCGGCGCGCTGCACGCTCCCCGCCTATCGCCCCGCGCCCAAAGTTGGGTGGGGGCCGGCATGGGAGCGATCATCGGCTTCTACGATGGATTCTTCGGCCCCGGCACGGGCAGCTTCCTGATCTTCGGATTCATCGGCCTGTTCGGATTCGACTTCCTGGCGGCATCCGCCGGCGCGAAGATCGTCAACCTGGCGACGAACCTCGCCAGCATGACGTTCTTCGCTTCGACCGGCCACATCCTGTACGCGATCGCGCTGCCGATGGCCGCGTGCAACATCGTCGGTTCAATGACCGGCACGCGCCTGGCGATCCTGCGCGGCAGCCAATTCGTGCGGCGGCTATTTCTGGTGGTCGTCAGCGCGATCATCTGCAAGCTCGCGTGGGATTTGGGGCGAGCTTAGGCGCCTCCGTTAAGGACGGCGCTTGCGCCAATATCCCGGACGCCGGCTCCCATGAGCAAATGCCGCGATCCAGATGTGCTCAGGAGACGCAAGAAAGAAAACTACATAGTTGAACCTTTTAACGAAGCATTTACGAAATCGGCTGCCCGCGAGTGGCGGGCAAAGATCGGGGGCGGCGCTCAATCGTTCTACCGCTTCCTCGAACTGCGATCGCAAAGCCGTTCCCAGCCCTTCCTCCTGATCCTCCAAATAGTCAACCGCTTCCTCAAGCTCGATCAACGCTTCCGGATCGATCGTGACCTGCCTCATCTCCGGCGGGCAAGTCGAGCATCCAATCGAGCAAAGACTTCCTTGATCGGAATGCCTGGCGTTCGGCCGTCCTCCATTTCTTTCGCCCTTCGTTCCAGCTCGGCGATTAATTCACCGTCTTCGGGACTCGGAAGTGAGTCGAACAGCAATAAAGCGAGTTCTTCTCGATCCTGGTCGGGGAGCGCCAGAAGATCGCAACGCATATCTTCAGCAATCGTTGTCATGGCATTGAGCCTGCCAAATGTTTCCCGATTTACAAGCTTACGTCGCTATCTTTCATCTAAATGAAGTATTTCCAGTTACATGTACTCGGATCGGGTAAATGCTTTCCGTTTCGCTTGTTTAAGATGTTCCGCGCGGCACACAATTATGCGCATAAATCACATCTTTTTTTCAACAGCTCCAGCGCCGCCGCCCGATGACTCAGCCGGTTCTTCACCTCCGTCGGGAGCACTCCAAACGTGTCCGCAAACCCCTCCGGCACGAACACCGGATCGTACCCAAACCCGCCTTCGCCCTGCGCTGGGTGCACCACGTGACCTTCCAACGTCCCATCGGCTTGCGCCGTCACGGCTCCGCCCGCGGCCATCGCCATCGCGCAACGAAACCGGGCCCGCTGCGGCGCCTCCCAGCCCGGACCGATCACTCGCTCCAGCTCGGCCGCCAGACGCCGCCGGTTGCGCTCATCGGTCGCGCCCGGACCCGCATAACGCGCGGAATAAATGCCCGGCGCTCCGCCGAGCGCGTCCACTTCGAGACCGGAATCGTCGGCCAGCACCCAGGCGCCGGGGAAATGCGCGGAGGCCGCAATGGCCTTGATCGCCGCGTTTTCTGCAAACGTCGCCCCGGTCTCCTCGGGCTCCGGCAACTCCGGGTGCGCGGTCAGATCCTCCACGTCGCAATTCCCGCCGAGAATCGCGCGGATTTCGCCGGTTTTGTGGGCATTTCGCGTGGCAACGATCAGGCGGCGATTCATTTTGTTCTGTGGTAATCTGATCGCCCCGTGCCCTACCATTTTGTCGACATGAACGAGAAGCGCAAGCCCTACCCATTCCCCGAGCTTGAACCCAAATGGCAGGCCACCTGGGCTCGCGAAAAAACCTTCCGCACGCCGAACCCTGGCGACGCCGATTTCGACGCGAGCAAACCGAAGTTCTTCGTCCTGGACATGTTCCCCTACCCGAGCGGCGCCGGGCTGCACGTGGGTCACCCCGAGGGATACACCGCCACCGACATCATGGCGCGCTACCGGCGCATGCGCGGCTTCAACGTTCTGCACCCGATGGGCTGGGACGCGTTTGGGTTGCCGGCCGAGCAATATGCGATCAAGACCGGGCAACACCCGCGCGTCACCACCGCGCACAACGTCGACAACTTCCGCCAGCAGCTCATCCGCATCGGGTTCAACTACGATTGGGATCGCGAGGTCAACACGACGGACCCGGGTTACTTCCGCTGGACCCAGTGGATCTTCCGCCTGTTGTACAACTCCTGGCTGAACCCGGCCACCCACCGCGCGGAGTCGATTGACACGTTCACCGGCGCCGATCCCGACGCCGTGCGCCTCGCTTACGTCGCCGAGGCCCCGGTCAACTGGTGCCCGGAACTCGGCACCGTCCTGGCCAATGAGGAAGTCGTCGACGGCAAGAGCGAGGTGGGCGGGTTCCCCGTCGAGCGCCGCCCGATGCGCCAATGGATGCTGCGCATCACCGCCTTTGCCGACCGGCTCATCAACGAACTCGACGGCCTGGATTGGCCGGAGTCCATCCGGCTCCTCCAGCGCAACTGGATCGGCCGCAGCGAAGGCGCGCACGTTCATTTCATCCTGGAGAACTTCGAGAACGCCGCGACGACCTTCGTGGCGCTGGCGCTCGACACCGACAAGGCCGATCACCCGGCGCTCGACGCCGTCCCGGAAGGCCATCGCGTGCATCGGACGGCGGAGTTGACCGTCTTTACGACCCGCCCCGACACGCTCTTCGGCGCGACGTACATGGTGCTCTCGCCGGAGCATCCGCTAGTTGACCTCTTCGCGGCGCCGGAGCAGCGCGACGCGATTGCCGCGTACCGGGCGCAGACCAGCGGCAAGTCGGACCTCGAACGCACCGAGCTTTCCAAGGTAAAAACCGGCGTGTTCATCGGCGCGTACGCGGTGAACCCGGTCAACGGCGAACGCATCCCCGTGTGGATCGCCGACTACGTCCTGATGGGTTACGGCACCGGCGCGATCATGGCCGTGCCGGCGCACGACGAGCGGGATTACGAGTTTGCGACGAAGTTCGACCTGCCGATCCGGCAGGTGGTGGCGCCGGCGCACCTCGCCGACGCGACTGGGTTGCCCAACTCCGCGGCTGGTATCGCGATCAACTCGGATTTTCTCGACGGCCTGCCGACGCCCGAGGCGAAAGCGAAGATCATCGACTGGCTGGAGGAGCGCGGCAGCGGGCAGCGGAAGGTGAATTTCAAGCTGCGCGACTGGTTGTTTTCTCGGCAGCGTTATTGGGGCGAGCCGTTCCCAATCATCTGGCGGGACGGCAAACACGAGGCGTTGCCCGAGGCGGAACTGCCGCTGCTGCCGCCGGAACTGGATGATTTCAAACCGACCGGCACGGGTGAGCCGCCGTTGGCCAAAGCGCGCGATTGGGTGCGGTACTCCGACACCGCCGAACGCGAGACCAACACGATGCCGCAATGGGCGGGCTCCTGCTGGTATTACCTGCGGTACTGCGATCCACGCAATGCGACTCGCTTCGTGAGCAAGGAGGCCGAGGAGTATTGGATGGGCGGCGGCAAGCCGGGCGGGGTGGATTTGTACGTCGGCGGCACGGAGCATGCCGTGTTGCACCTGATGTACGCGCGGTTCTGGCACAAGGTGCTCTTCGATCGGGGGTACGTGTCGACGCCGGAGCCGTTCCAGCGCCTGGTCAATCAGGGGCTTATTCTCGGAGAAGACGGCCAGAAGATGTCAAAAAGCAAGGGCAACGTGGTGAACCCCGAAGACGTGATCGCGGAGTACGGGGCTGATTCGTTGCGGTTATTCGAGATGTTCATGGGACCGCTGGAGCAGACCAAACCGTGGAGCACGGCGGGCGTGCAGGGCGTTCATCGTTTTCTGGCGCGGGTGTGGCGGCTCATCATGGAGGAGGATCAGGAGGGCCGCTGGCAGTTGCACCCGAGCGTGCGCGACGTGGAGCCGACGCCCGCGCAGCAGAAGAGCGTGCACACGGCGATCAAGCGGGTGACGGCGGATGTGGAGTCGATGAGCTTCAACACCGCGATCTCGGCGATGATGATCCTCACCAACGATCTCACCGCGGCGGCGGAGCGTCCCGTGAGTTCGCTGCGGACGCTGCTGGTGTTGCTCAACCCGTTTGCCCCGCACGTGACCGAGGAGCTTTGGGAGCGTCTCGCGGGGCCGGGCGGTCTCGTGGCGGTGCAGCCTTGGCCAGAGTGCGACGAGCGTTACCTGATCGAAGACGAGATCGAGATCCCGGTGCAGGTCAACGGGCGGTTGCGCGACAAGCTAACAGTCAAGAAAGACGCTACCGCCGCCGAGATCGAGGCCGCCGCGCTGGCCAGCTCGAAGGTGCAAGAGCACCTCGGGGGCAAGCCGGTGCGGAAGGCTGTGGTGGTTCCCGGGAAGCTGGTCAATCTCGTGGTCTAGCGTCTCCAGAAAGGGACCAAAGGGACATAAATGAAGACCCTGCCTTCGGTCCATCGCGTCCATCGCGTCCATCGCGTCCATTAAGTCCCTTCCCCTAATGCGCCGCTGGCTGGAAAACCTCGAGCAGTTCGCCATCGACGTCATCCTGGAGCGTCGTTACGGCAAGCGAGCCGCGCTTCTGCGCGTGTTCCTCCTGGGCCTCTCGCAGCTTTTCCGCGGGGTCGTCCAATCCCGCCTTTGGCTCTACCGCAAACGTTACCTGCGCAATCATCCGCTGGGTTGCGCCGTCATCAGCGTGGGCAACCTCACCGTGGGCGGCACCGGCAAAACCCCTGTGGTCGAACACCTCGCCCGCACCCTCCAACAACGCGGCCGGAAGGTTGCCATCCTGAGCCGCGGCTACAAAAGCCGTCGTCCTCCCTTGCTCAGACGCTGGCACGCCCGCCTCACCGGGCGCCGGAAATCTGGCCCGCGCATCGTCAGCGATGGTCGCCGGGTGCTTATCGGTTCCCGGGAAGCCGGCGACGAACCGTTCATGCTCGCCTCCAATCTTCCCGGCGTGGCCGTGGTCGTCGACAAGGACCGCGTCAAAGCCGGCCGGCATGCGATTGAACTCTTCGGCGCCGACACCCTCATCCTCGACGACGGCCTTCAGTACCTCCACCTGCAACACCGTCTCGACGTCGTGCTCATCGACTGCCAGGCGCCTTTCGGCAACGAGTACCTCCTCCCGCGCGGCACCCTGCGCGAACCGCCCGCCAACCTCCGCCGCGCCAGTTACATCTTCCTCACCAAAAGCGAGACCGGCAAAAACGGCGCGCTCATCGAACGCATCCGCCGGTACAATCGGACCGCTGAGATCATCGAATGCTCTCACCGCCCGCGGCATCTCCAGGAGGTCTTCACTAGGGAACGCATTCCGCTCGACTCTCTGCGCGGCGAGTACGTCGGCGCCTTCAGCGCAATCGCCGCACCGGAGAGCTTCGAGCGCGGTTTGCAACGCCTCGGGGCAAACGTCGAGTTATCCCGCCGCTTCATCGATCACCACCGTTTCAGCGCCAAGGAAATCAGCGCCTTTGCCGCCCGGTGCCGGCGGCGCGATTGCTCGATGATCGTCACCACCGAAAAGGACGCCGTCCGGTTTCCCCGCCGCCTCGCGCTGGAGGTGCCGGTCTATCTTCTGCGGGTGGAGATCGAAATCCTGAGCGGCCACGACAGTTGGGAACGCTGCATGGGCGCCATCTGCGACCCGGGCCCGCTGGTTACTTCGGGTGTTCGAGATTGGTGAGTCGCGTCCTTAAATCTTCCAGCAAACGACGATTTACCGAGATCAAATCCGCGAGCAGCCCGAGCATGAAAAAGAGCGCGGCCACCACGATCAGAATAGACGCCAGGATAAGCGACTGCACGTGCCCCTGACCATGCCCCTCCCAAAATAGATAAACGAACCGTCCCCCGATCAACAACCCCGGCACGAGCGCTGTGATGCCGAACGTAAAAAAGAACCGCAAAGGTCGATAGGTCATAAAGATACGCAGAATCGTGAACGTGGACCGCTGAAGGTAGCTCGGAACGCTCCGCACGAGCCGCGAGGGCCGCAAATCCGCGTTTACCCGGATCGGAACGCTCACCACCGACAGCCCCTTCTGGCCTGCCTGGATGATCGTTTCCAGCGTGTACGTGTACTCGTTAAACACGTTGAGTTGCACCGCCGCCGCCCGCGAAAACGCCCGGAACCCACTGGGCGCATCGGGCACCTGCGTGTTGCTCGCCAGGCGAACCACGCCGCTGCCCACCCGTTGCAGCACCTTCTTGGCAAACGAGAAATGTCCGATCTGCCCGATGGGCCGCGCGCCGATCACCATGTCGGCCGTGCCATGAAGCACCGGCGCGATCAACGCCGGGATGTCCGCGGCGCAGTACTGGTTGTCCGCATCGGTGTTGACGATCATATCGGCCCCCGCGCGCAGACACCCTTCCAATCCCGCCATGAACGCCCGGGCCAGACCCCGATTCGCCGGCAGCCGCACGAGGTGGTCGACTCCCTCGGCCCGCGCGACGGCGGCGGTGTCGTCGGAGCTGCCGTCGTCGATCACCAGCCACTCCACCTGATCGATGCCCGGGATGCTGCGCGGTAGGTCGCGCAGGGTCACCGCGAGGGTTCCCGCCTCGTTAAAACAAGGGATTTGAATGATGAGCTTCACCGCGGCGGCGCAATCTTCCCCGCCACGGGATCGGATATCAAGCTTGCCTTCACCTTTCCCGCGTTGCAGGGTGGCTCTATTCCCTCGCCCCTTATGCAAGCTACCGTGCTGATCGTTGATGATGAGGTGGATGTGATCGATCTGGTCCGCTACAAGCTGCGCGGCGCCGGCTGCGAGACGCTTGTCGCCACGGACGGGCTGTCCGCCTTGCAAATCGCCCGGGAACGCCGCCCCGATCTCGTCGTCCTCGACCTCATGCTGCCCGAGATGAACGGCGAAGAGGTCTGCCGCCAACTCAAATCCCACCCGGACACCGCCGCCATCCCCGTTCTGATGCTCACCGCCAAGGGCCTGCCGGATGAACGCATCACCGGCCTGGAGATCGGCGCCGACGACTACGTCTCGAAGCCTTTCAGCCCGCGGGAACTCGTCCTGCGCATCCAGGCGGTCCTGCGCCGGGTGCGCGCGGGGGAGCGGCGCAGCGAACGCATCCAGATCGACAACTTCTGCATCGACAAGGGCAGCTTCGAGATCCTGCTCGACGGCGAAAAACTCGATCTGACCTCCACCGAGTTCAAGCTGCTCTGCCTGCTCATGGAACGCCGCGGCCGGACGCAATCCCGCGATACCCTTCTTTTCGACGTGTGGGGCTACACCAGCGCCATCGACACGCGCACCGTCGACACCCACATCCGGCGGGTCCGCGAGAAACTCGGGGCGTCCGCCGCCCGCATCGAGACCTTGCGCGGCGAGGGCTATCGTTTTTCGACCGCCAAAGTCACCGAACCCGTTTGATCCCGGCCCTTTCCGTTGCCGTCGCGACGCTCGTGGCCATTGCGATCTGGCGCCTCTTCGTCTCGCCCTTGCACCAGTTTCGCGAGGCCTTGCGGCGGATGGCGCACGGTGATCCCGAAGCCGCCTTTCTCGTTCCCGGCGCCTTCTGGTTGCGCGGCGTCACGGGCGAACTCCGCGTCCTGGCCCATCAGTTCGTCGAACTCGGCCGCCGCCAGCGGGATGAGTTGATCGATCTGGATGCGATGTTGAGCAGCCTCACCGAAGGCGTGCTCGTCATCGACCGCAACCAGCGCATCCGCCTCGCTAACGACAGTCTCGCGCGTCTTTTCAACCTCACCGAACCCGCCGTCGGCCGCACGTTGATGGAGGTGTTCCGCGATCACAGTCTGCGCGAGACCGCGCTTGCCGCGCTGGAGGATCAGGGACCGCAGAGCCGCCAGATCTCGCTCGACGTGCCCATCGGCGGCCGCTACGCCCAACGTCATTTTACCGTCACCATCGTGCGCATGGAAGGCGGCGCCGGTGGCATAGCGGTCTTTCACGACATCACGCAGCTCAACGCGCTCGCCGCCGCCCGCAGGGATTTCGTCGCCAACGTCTCCCATGAGTTGCGCACCCCGCTTTCGATCATCAACGGCTACATCGAGACGCTCCTCGACGGCGCCCTCGACGACGGCCCCACCGCCCGGAAATTCTTGGAGACGATGGCCCGGCACGGGGACCGGCTGAATTTGCTCATCGAAGATCTGCTGACCCTCTCCCAACTCGAAGGCCGCCCGGGCGGCGGCCTGACCTTCGAGCGGGTGACCCTTCGATCCTGCATCGAGCGCGCCGTGGAGCGGCTGGAGCCGCTCATCGCCGAGAAGCGGGCGGTGATTACCCTCGATCTCCCGCCCGACGCGCCCGCGTTGGAGGCCGACGCCCGCCGCCTTGATCAGGTGTTTCTCAACCTGCTGGAAAACGCGCTGAAATACGGCGACACGGTTTCGCCGGCGATCCGGGTGGCCGCCACGTTCGACTCGGCGATGGCCCGCGTGGTCGTTGGGGATAACGGACCGGGCATCCCCACGGCGGATCAACCGCATCTCTTCGAGCGATTTTACCGGGTCCACAAAGACCGCTCGCGTTCCGTGGGCGGGACGGGCCTGGGGTTATCCATCGTCAAACACGTCGTGCAGGCGCACGGCGGCGAGGTGACCGTCGAGAGCGCGCCGGGCCGCGGCGCGCGGTTTCAGGTCAACTTGCCGCTTGCCCAAGCGCGGACCTTGGCGGCAAATTCCTCCGATGCACGCTGACCCCATCGCCATCGCATTGGCCGAGGACATTGGCGCCGGCGATGTGACGGTCGAGTTTTTCATCGCCGCCGCGCAATCGGCGCGCGCCAGGATTTTCGCGAAGGAGCCGGCGGTGGTCTCGGGCGCCGCCGTCGCCGCCGAGGTGTTCTCCCGCGTAGACTCGAGTCTCGACGTGCGCGTCGAACGCCCAGACGGCTCGGCCATCGCCCCCGGCGAAACCGCGCTGACGATCGGGGGCCGCGCGGAGGCAATTCTCTCGGCGGAACGCGTGGCGCTGAACTTCCTCCAGCAACTCTCTGGAGTGGCGACGTTGACCCGCCAATTTGTCGATCAGGTCCGCGGCACGCCGGCGCAAATCCTCGATACCCGCAAGACGGTTCCTGGGCTGCGCGCCCTGCAAAAGGCGGCCGTCGTGCACGGCGGCGGCGTGAACCATCGCATGGGGCTCTACGACATGGCGATGGTCAAGGATAACCACCTCCTCGCCGACGACGATGCGTTGCAAGAAGCAATCGACCGGTTGCACTCCGCCAGACCGGGCATTCTCGTTGAGCTGGAGGCGGACAACCTTCTGCAAGTCCGCCGCTTTGTGACGCTGAAAGGCGTGGCGGTCATTCTTCTGGACAACATGCCTCCCGACGCCATGCGGGAAGCGGTTTCCCTCGGGGCGGGAACGTCCATCCAGTTCGAAGCCAGCGGCGGCGTCAATCTCGGGTCCGTGCGCGCCATGGCCGAGACGGGCGTTCAGCGGATCAGCGTAGGCGCGCTGACTCATTCCGCGCGGGCCATCGATTATTCGCTCGAGTTCCTGCCCGATGACCTCTCCTGATTCGCGCGTATTGCGCGCGCTGCGGTTCAATCCTGAAGCGCTCTCCGCCATCCCGGACTTACCGCGGCAGATCGCCAGTCTCCGGAGCGCGGGCTACGAAATTGACGAGCCGTCGACCGGTCGTTATCGAATCGTCAATTCTCCTACGGCGCTGATTGCAGACGATGTCGCCGCTTCCATCCCGGAAAACACGTTGATCGGACGCGAGATTATCGTCCTCGCCGAAACCGGTTCGACGAACGACGTCGTTGGCCAGGCGGGCCGCGATGGCGCCGCCGAAGGCATGGTCATCTTTGCGGAATCACAACGCGCCGGACGCGGACGGCTCAATCGCAAATGGAACTCTCCGCCCGGCCTCGGCCTCCTCTTCTCCGTTCTACTCCGTCCGACACTCTCTCAAGCAGAATGGCCGCAACTTACATTTTGCGCAGCGCTCGCCGTCGCCAGGACTGCCGAAGCGTTTACTCGCTCTACTGTCACGATCAAGTGGCCAAATGACGTGCTTGCAAATGGTCGCAAAATCGCCGGCATATTACTGGAAACACACGCTCACCCCACCCCTTTCGTCGTCCTAGGAATCGGCTTGAACGTATTACACACGCCGAAAGACTTTCCCGATGAAATAAAGGATGCAAGCACCTCGATCACAATAGAATCCGCTTCTATTGAGCGGCGCATCATCGCCGGAGCACTGCTAGGCGAATTAAATAGCGTATACGCTCAGTGGCGAACCAACTTCGCACCCGTCCGAGACGAGTGCGAAGCACGCGGGTGCGCTATCGGTGACTGACGTGGCGTCCACTGGATCGGCCTTCGTAGTAACGATGCCCGCGGTAGTTGTATCCAACTCCGTAGCCCCGATGACCATACCGATAACCGTAGGAGCGGTAACCATATCGATAGTACGGCCCGCCATAATAACCGGCGTAATACGGATAGCCATAGTAAGGGCCATAGCCGTATGGATAAAACCCAGGACCCACGAGGCCGATCCCGATGGAAACGTGCGCCTGCGCGCGCGGCGTTAAGAACAACCCGAGTCCCAGCATAAGTGCGACGACAAGAAATGTCTTTTTCATAACAACGGATCGTATCTCAACTCCCATCCGGTTTCAAGTCGCGCGCATTCTTGCCTGCAGGATGACGTCCCTCCCCACGCTGGTGTATTGCGGATGATGCAGATCCGCCGGATGCAGCCCTCTGCCGCTGACGGCGCCGACCGGTCCGCCGCCGATAAACGGCGTCAGATAGAAGTACGCTTCATCGACCAATTCCGCGTCAAACGCGCGCCCGAGCACTTCGCTGCCTCCCTCGATCAGAACGCTCGTGATCTGTCTCCGTCCAAGATCCGCCAGCACCTCCGGGAGCGCCCATCGCGCATAGATGAGCGTGCGCTCGCGCCCGGCATCGTTGAATACATGCGCCTCGCGAGGAAGGTCTTGCTTCCCCGCCAAAATGACGCGCCATGGCTGGCGCCCGGCGCGGGCGGCGCCGCGCACCGTCAGCCGCGGGTTGTCTGCTCTCAACGTCCCCGCCCCCACCAGGATGGCGTCCACCCTCGCGCGCAGGAGGTGCGCGTCCTTCCGGGCCGGCGGCCCGCTCAACCACCGCCCCGCCCCCGGCGGCAGCGTCAACCGGCCGTCCAGCGTCAAGGCCGCTTTGGCAATGACCCACGGCAACCCGGTGACGATCCACTTGTTGAATGCCGGGTTCAGTTCGCGGCAGGTCTCATCCAACACGCCTTGCGCCACCTCGAGCCCACCGGCGCGCAGCAACCGTAAACCGCGCCCCGCGTGGTTCGGATTCGGGTCCACCGCGCCCGCCACGACGCGCCGGATCCCCGCCGCCCGGATTGCCTCCGTGCAGGGGGGCGTGCGGCCCTGGGTCGAACACGGCTCCAACGTCACGTAGAGGGTCGCCCCTCGAGCGTCGGTCGTCCGCCGCAAGGCCTCCACCTCCGCGTGAGGGCGCCCCGCTGTCCGGTGATATCCCCGAGCCAAAACGATCCCGTTTTTGACGATCACCGCGCCGACCGCGGGGTTCGGGCTGGTCTTTCCCTGGCCTTTGCGCGCTTGGGCGATTGCCTGCCGCATGAATTCCTCGTCGGCTTCCGCATTGTTTCGCTGGTTTTGCGCGCGCATCAGGGTTCCATTGGGAGATCGTGAAGCTCACCCTGCGCGAGAAACAAAGTTTTTACCATGAGCTGGAGCAATTTATGCGTTCCGGCATTCCGATGCCGCAGGCCGTCGAGGCGCTCCTGCCCGAGTCGCCCCGCGGCGGCGTGCGGAGCGCGTTAAGACGGTTGCAGGAATACTTCCGTGAGTCGGAGACGGTGCCCAATGCCTTCGGCCGCCTGCGTCCGGCGATCGGTGAAATGGAAGCCTCCCTCATCGCCAGCTCCAGCGACAGCGGCCGCCTCGAACTCGCGCTGGCCTACCTTTCCGATTATTTCGGGTCGCTGCATGAAATCCGGGCAAAGCTGATTCATCAACTCGCCTGGCCGGTCGTCCAACTCCACCTCGGGATTTTTCTGCTGGCGCTTCCGCAGCTCATCACCGGAAGCTTCAGCGGGGTTGGATACCTGCTGCAATGCGGCCGCATCCTCCTTATCGTGTACGCCTTGGGCCTCGGCGTGTGCCTGCTGGCGGCGGCGGCAATGCGTCTCTCGCGGGCCAACGCCGGAATGGATCGCGCCTTGAGCCTGATCCCGGTGGTAGGAAAACTGCGGCGAAACTTCGCGCTCAGCCGTTTTTGTGCGACGTACGAGATCCAGCTCCAGGCCGGCATTAACGTCATCGACAGCCTGGGCGCCGCCGCCCGCGCCAGCCAAAGCGCGCGGCTCATTCGCGACGTGCGGCAGGCGTCTCCAGACATCCTTGCGGGCAAGCAGGTCGCCGCGGCGCTGACGAATTCTCCCAGTTTGCCGCCTGCCTTTCGCCGCGTGCTGCGGATCGGCGAGGAAACGGGGTCGTTGGACAAAGATCTCCGGCAATGGGCGGATTACTACCAGAAAGCGTCCATTGCCAGCCTTCAGACCGCCTGCGTGTGGATCCAGCGGCTGATCTACCTGTTCATCGCATTGTACCTAGGCTACAGCATTATTCAGACGGCGCGGCGGGAAATCCTAGGCCCGATGAACCAGTTCCTCCAGTAGCGTCACACTGGCGCGCCCGGCAAATTTCGCCGAATAGAGAGTGCGTCATCATGGCCCACATTAATTCGCCGTTTATTAAGTAAGTATCCATGTAAGTTGTTTATAAGGTGGAGGTTGTAATTACACGTCGCGAGAGAACGAAACGCGGCACTCCGCTAGCTATTTAGTTGGAACGCTCCCAAACAAACGGAACAAAACACCAACTCACATTTCCAAATTTATGAGCACCATCAGCTATTACGAACCGCGTTTCCTGACCTCGACCATCGCTCCCTCCGCCCGCCGTCGCTCCTTTCAGAGCGAGCTCGAGCGGTTATTCGACCTGCCCCTGCACCTCCACTCCCAGGTGGAGAATGGCTACGCGCCGAAGCTCGACCTCTACCAATCGGCTCAGGCGCTGACCGCCCGGTTTGAGCTTCCCGGCGTCAAGCGGGAGGATTTCACCGTTACCCTCGAAGACGGCACGCTTACGATCAGTGGGGAGCGTCGCGAAGAAAAATCCGTCGACGAGCAGCGTTCACTCCTCAATGAGCGCCGCAGCGGCAAGTTCGAGCGGCAGATTGCTCTTCCGGCGGAAGTCGACGTCGACCGGGTCACCGCCGTCTACCAGGATGGCGTGTTGACCGTCACGCTGCCCAAGTCCGAGAAAGCGAAGGCTCGCCAGATCGAGATCAAATAACCTTAACCCACTACGATTATGAACGACCAAAATACTCAACAGTTTGTCCGCCCCCGCACCCGCATCGTCGAAACGGCGAACGGTTACCTGGCCGAAGTCGAACTCCCGGGCGTCAACCGGGACCGCCTCGAGATCACCTTTGAAAATGGTGAACTTGTACTGGTCGGCCGCCGGGAACCCGTCGCCGAAGGCGCCGAGACCCTCTACCGCGAATCGCACGAGGCGGATTACCGGCGCGTCTTCGAACTCGGCGCCGCCATCGACGCCTCGGCGATCAGCGCGACGATTGACCAGGGCCTCCTAACCCTCAAACTGCCCAAGGCGGAAGCCGCCAAGGGCCGCCGGATCGAGGTCAACGGCTTGAACTAAGACGCACCTGCCGGGAAGAACCACCCCGCGGATCGGACAACCGGTCCGCGGGGTTTTTCTGCCCATAAAACGCTCGCGAGCCCCCGGTCATCTGCTAGTCTGAAAACCTTATGGCCTCGAAATCCGCCCCCCCCGAAGAACGCACCGCCGAACTGGCCAAACCGCTCCCGCGCAGTAAGGAACTCGATCTCGCCATCCAGCAGATCACGAAGGATTTCGGCGACGGTTCGATCATGCGCCTGGGCGAGCGCAAGGTGATGGCGATCGAGGTGATCCCGACCGGCAACATTCTCATCGATCGCGCGCTCGGCGTGGGCGGCATTCCGCGCGGGCGGATCGTGGAGATTTACGGGCCGGAAAGCTCGGGCAAGACGACGCTGGCGTTGACCCTCGTCGCCCAGGCGCAAAAGACCGGCGGCCACGCGGCGTTCATCGACGTCGAGCACGCGCTGGACCCCACCTACGCCAAGAGGCTCGGCGTGAATTGCGACGAGCTCCTCATCTCCCAACCCTCCTCCGGTGAGGAAGCGCTGCGCATCTGCGAGACGCTGGTGCGCTCCAACGCGCTCGACATCATCATCGTCGACTCGGTCGCCGCCCTCGTGACCAAGCAGGAGCTCGAAGGCGAGATCGGCGACTCCACCGTGGGCGCCCAGGCGCGTCTCATGAGCGCCGCGCTCCGCAAGCTGACCGCGCTGATTTCCAAGGCGAAGACGACCGTCATGTTCACCAATCAGATGCGCGAGAAGATCGGCGTCATGTTTGGCAACCCGGAGACAACCCCCGGCGGCAAGGCGTTGAAATTCTACGCGAGCGTCCGTCTCGACATCCGGCGCACTGGCGCCATCAAGCAGACCGACGGCACGGTGACGGGCAATCGCACCAAGCTCAAAGTCGTCAAAAACAAGGTGGCGCCGCCCTTCACCGAGGCGGAATTCGACATCATGTACAACGAGGGAATTTCCATGACCGGCTCGCTCCTGGATCTCGCGCTTGAGAAAAACATCGTCGAGAAACGCGGCTCCTGGTTGAGCTACAAGGGCAGCCAACTCGCCCAGGGCCGCGACGCCGCCAAGGAACTCCTCAAGCGCGACCCCGCCATTTACGCGGAGCTCGAAGCCGCCGTGCTTGCCTCGCTGGAAACGGTCGAGAAGTAACTTCCCCCTTAGAAAACCTTCAGAAGGTACAGCAGGATCACCAGGATCAAGAGCAGACCCAACCCGCCGCTGGGCGCGTAGCCCCAATTGCGGCTGTGCGGCCAGGAGGGAACCGCACCGAGGAGGAGAAGCACAAGGACCACGATCAGGATGATTTCCATGACCCGATATCGATCCCCGAGCGGGCCGCGGTCGCCTGACGACGATTGCCAAGAAGGCCGTTCCACGATAACTGTGGGCGCATGACCTCCGCCGCGATCCGCCAGTCCTTTCTCGACTTCTTCCGCGAGAAGCAGCACACGATCGTGCCGTCCGCGAGCTTGCTGCCGACCTCGCCCAATCTTCTGTTTACGAACGCCGGCATGAATCAATTCGTGCCGTTCTTTCTCGGCGCGGAAAAAGCCCCCTACGCGCCTCCCCGCGCGGCCGACACCCAGAAGTGCATCCGCGCCGGCGGCAAGCACAACGATCTCAATGACGTCGGGCTGGACACCTACCACCAGACGTTCTTCGAGATGCTGGGCAACTGGAGCTTTGGCGATTACTTCAAACCGGAAGCGATCGCCTGGGCCTGGGAGCTCCTCGTCGAGCGTTGGGGCTTCCCGCCGGGCCGGCTCTACGCGACCGTTTACCGCCCCGGCAAGGATGACCCCGGCGCCTTCGACCAGGAGGCCTACGATTGCTGGGCCAAATGTTTTGCGTCGGCCAACCTCGACCCCGCGCTCCACATCGTCGACGGCAATAAGAAGGATAATTTCTGGATGATGGGCGACACCGGCCCGTGCGGCCCGTGTTCCGAACTGCACGTCGACCTGACCCCGCTGGGGGACACGCGCGGCTCGCTCGTCAACCGCGGCGACCCGCGCTGCATCGAGATCTGGAATCTGGTTTTCATCCAGTTCAACGCGGAGCCGGATGGCTCGTTCAATCCCCTCCCCGCCCGCCATGTCGACACCGGCATGGGCTTCGAGCGCGTGGTGAGCATCATCCAGGGCTCGCAGGGATTCACCAGTTTCTCCCGGCCTTTCTCCAACTACGACACGGATGTCTTCCGCCCGATCTTCGACGAGCTCGAGAAATTAAGCGGTCAGGTGTACGGTTCGACGCTGCCCGCCGCGGGGTCAGCCGGCGGGACGGATCAACAGCGCGTCGACGTGGCCTTCCGCGTGATCGCCGATCACCTGCGCACGTTGAGCTTTGCCATCGCGGATGGCATCCAGCCGGGCAACAACGATCGCGCCTATGTCCTGCGCCGCATCCTGCGCCGGGCCGTGCGGTACGGGCGCACGCTGGGATTCAAGGAGCCGTTCTTCTATAAGCTGGTCCCCGTGCTTGTGGAGAGCATGGGCAGCGTCTTCCCCGAGTTGCAGACCGCGCGGGAGTCGATCACGCAAACGATCCAGACCGAGGAAGAAAGTTTCAACCGCACGCTGGATAAGGGCATCGCGCTCTTCGAGGCGGAAGCCGCGCGGCTTCAGCCGGGTCAGACGATCAGCGGCGCCTTCGCGTTCAAGCTTTACGATGAACAGGGGTTTCCGCTCGATCTCACCGCCGTGATGGCGCGCGAAGCGGAGCTCGAGGTGGACATCGACATCTTCGAGCGCCTCATGAACGAGCAGCGCGATCGCGCCCGGCGCGCGCAGAAGAAGGAAGTCATCAGTGCGCAAACCGGCGCGACGTCGGCCACGGCGACGGATTTCGTCGGCTTCGACATGGACGATTGCAAGGCGTGGCTTGTGGCCGTGCAAGCGCAGGGTGAAGACACCTTTGCCGTGGTGGACCGTTCTCCGTTGTACGCTGAGATGGGCGGCCAGGTCGGCGACACGGGCACGTTGATCCTGCGCGACGAAAAGATCCCGGTCCTCAACACGATCAAACGCGGAGACACGTTCTACCTCAAGCTCGCCCGGGCTCCGCTCGCCGAGGAAGCCGGCCGCACGCCGCAGCCCGCGATCCTGCAAGTGGATGAGCCGCGTCGTCGCGCGATCGAGGCGCATCACACCGCGACGCACCTTTTGCACTGGGCGCTCCATGAGGTCGTCGGCAAGGACGTTTCGCAAAAGGGGTCTTACGTCGGGCCGGACCGCCTCCGATTCGACTTCAACAGCGCCGCTTTGACCCCCGCGCAGATCGCCCGCATCGAACAACTCATCAATGAACGCGCGCTCGCGAACGAGCCCGTCTCCTGGCACGAACTGCCCATGGCCGAAGTGCGCGGGCGCTCCGAGATCCAGCAGTTCTTCGGCGACAAATACGGGGACGTCGTCCGCGTGGTGCAGATCGGCGGGGAAGCCGGGAAGCTCAACGGGTATTCGATGGAACTCTGCGGCGGGACCCACGTGCGGGCAACCGGTCAGCTCGGCGCCTTCAAGATTGTCAGCGAAGGCGCGATTGCCGCCGGCGTGCGCCGCGTCGAAGCGGTCGCGGGGCTCGCGGCATTTCATCATCTCAACGAACGAAGCGCTGAGCAGGCCAAGCGGGTCACCGAATTGGAAGGCAAAGTCGCCGAGCTCACCAAGGACCTTGCCCGCGAACGCGCCGCCGCCATTGCGCGGGAGGCCGAAGGATTTGTCACGGGCGCGGTGGCCGAGATGAATCCCTCCCTCGACCCGCCGCGCCTGATCGAAAAGTTGAAGCTCGAACACGCCGGCCCGGAGTTGTTGCCCGCGATTTTGAACACGTTGAAGGGGCACAATTTTCGAGGCGTGGCCGTGCTGGCCGGATTGATGCCGGGTGCGATCCATCTGGCGGTGTCCGTGTCGCCGGATCTGACGAGCCGTTTCAACGCCGGCAAGCTTTTGCAAGAGATCGCGCCGCTCGTCGGCGGCAAAGGCGGCGGCAAACCGGATGTGGCCCGCGGCGCCGGCAACCTGCCGGGCAGCGTGGATCAGGCGCTGCAAAGGGCGGCTGAGTTGCTCTCGTAAGCGCCTCCAAAACTGCCGTCATCCTGAGAGGCTGAACACGGGGCGTGATTTTTGGAGCGGGGAAGAACAAGATAGGGCGTGCCAA
>CAXUAZ010000069.1:0-18358 GCA_964249195.1 uncultured Chthoniobacterales bacterium | reverse complement strand
AAGCATGCCAGGTCTGAGACGATCGTCGAACACCCGCGCGCCATGGCCTCCAGCGGCGCCAGCCCGAAGGTCTCTCCCCGCTCGGCCAACGAGGGGTAAACGAAGATCGCCGCGCGGCGATAGTGCGCGTCGAGCCCGGCCGCATCGAAGACCGGGCCGACCCATTCCACGCGCTCGCCGAGTGGCGCGGCAAGTTGGCGCAAGCGTTGATGATAATTCTCGCCCCCCCCACCCTGCGCGGCGCTCCAGGGACCGACGATCCGCAGCCGCCACCCTTCCAACGGCGCGAAGGCGTCGATGAGCAATTCGAGCCCTTTTTCCGGATGCACGCGCCCGACGTACAGGACGGTTTGCTCCGCCGGCGCGGTCACGATTTCGACGGCCTGCGCGCACTCCGCCGGGAGGCAATTCGGGATCATGCGCACGATGCCGGTCAACGCCGGCGCCTGCTCGCGGATGGCGCGCGCCACCGGTTCACTGACCGTCTGGATGCGCGCCGCGTGGCGGTAGAGGTTCATCTGCCCTTTAGGGTAACGCGCCGCGTGCACGTAGAGGGCGCCCCGTTTGCGGGAACGAACCAGCAGCGGCAGAAAGAACGTGTGCGTCACGAGGATGTCGGCGGCGGGCAGATCGAGGCGGCGTTGCAGCGAGTACAGCAGATCGAGCCCCTTCAAAACGGCGAGCGACCGCGGGGCGCCGAAACCGCCCGCGCGTCGATGCGTTACCCCGTCGAGGGTTTCCTCGCGCGGAAGCCCCGGATACGCGCGCGACAGGTGCGTCACCTCGTGTCCGCGGCGGACAAACTCTCTACCCAGCGCAAACCACACCTTCTCCACCCCGCCCCCCAGCAATGGCGGAACCGGCAGGAAGGCGCCCTGGACGATGGTAATTTTCACAATTGTTTGACCAACCCGCGCGTGGCTTCGTCGATCTGAAAACGCTGCTCGTAACAACGTCGCGCTTTGCCGCGGAAGACCTCGCGCTCCTCCGCGCTCAACGCCAGCCAGTGGTGTAACATGTCGCGCGTCCCGGCCAGATCGTCGTTGCCGATGAGACCCGCTCCGTCGCGCTCGATCTCGCGCCAGATGTTCACCTTGTTTGAGATCAGCACGGGGCATCCGCAGGAGAGCGCCTCGACCACGGCGATGCCAAAGTTCTCCTGGTGCGAAGGCAGGACGAACGCTTCCGCCGCGCGAAAGGCGCCCCATTTCTCATCGCCCTCGAGCATGCCCGCCCACACGGCGTCGCCCCCTCCCGGGAGTGGGTCGCCCGGGCCGGCAATCACCAGCCGCGCGTCGGCTTGCGCGGGCCAGGCGCCCAGCAGCAGATCCACGCCTTTCTTGGGATGGATGCGCCCGAGAAAAAGCAGGATCCGCTTGCCCGCGAGTTGCGGGAAGCGCGCGAAGAAGGCGGCCTTCTGCCGGTCGGCGCCGGTGGGCGGTTCGGCGAGGCCGAGGTTGGCGATGGCTTCGTGGCAGCGGTAGAGCCAGAACGATTCGCGCGCGAGCCGTCTCTCTTCTTCGCACGTGAAGAACACCGCCCGCGCATCGCGCAACACGCGATACTCGCCCCACGGCCAGTACAGCCATTTTTTGAGATGCTTGAGCGGGTGGGCGCGCTTGAACCACGGGTCCAGCATCCCGTGCGCGAACACGAAGCGCGGCTTGTCCGTCCCGCGCAATGCCTGCCACGCCGCAAAACCATGGTATTGCCACAGCCCGTGCGTAATCACGCAGTCATACTCCGCCCGGTGCGCCGCCAGCCACGGGCGCAACCCAGGTATGTACTGGTAGCTCCCTTTCGTCGGCCCCAGCGCATGGGTCGGGACGGGGTAACCCGCCAGCCAGGGCGAGCCCGGCGCGTCGCCCGTGGCGATCGCCGTCTCATGCCCGTGGCGCACCAGCGCGACCGCAAATTGCCGCAGCGACTCGGCCACCCCGCCGTGGCGCGGGTCCAGCGAAGAAGTGACATGCAGGATCTTCACCGTTTCAAACCCCTTGGAGGGCGACGCTCCGTCGTCGCCGTGACTTTGGTTCCCGCTGGGTGCGCCCCGACTGCAATCGACAGTGGGCGACGACGGAGCGTCGCCCTCCAAGGGCTCGGCTTCATCAGTACACCATGCCCTCCGGCCGATGGAAATATGCCGTGTCTGCCGGCATCAGCTTGATCGCCTGCGCGGGCGCGCCCGCATACAGATATTGCGGCTCTTCGAACGCCTTGGTCAGCAGCGACTTTGCGCCGAGCACGCTGCGATCCGGCAACCTCGCGCCGCCGAGGATCACGCAGTTCGTCCCCACAAAACAATAGTCGCCGATCGTCACCGGGGCCGACGCCTGGCGGCTCTGCGCGAGGTCGATGCTGTGCGTCAACACCTGCGAGGCGAACCCCGCGAACGTGGTGAAATCGCCGATCGTCACCCGGCTCGTGCAATCGATCAGGTGCCGGTTGGTGATCGCCGAGTGCCGGCCGAGGATCAACTCCGGCGCGCGATCGGGCTCGTGCGCGAAATGCCGCGACGCCCCAAGCGGGAAACCGGTGACCCAATTGCCGTTGCCGATAGAGGAGTATTCCCCGAGGCGCACGAGGTCGAGATTCTTGGCGACGGTCAGATTGCCGATGCGCGAGTGCGGCCCCATCTGGAGACGGCCGGGGAAGACCCACGAAAGTCCGATGCGGCTCGTCGGATCAATTTGATACCCTTCGAGACGGCACAACAGCGCGCGCCGCAGCGGCCACGGCAGCACGATGCTCAAGAGTCGCAGGAGGGTTTTCATAGACGCAGCGGCGGCGGGCCGGTGAGGAGATCTTCGTAGATGCGCACGTAACGGTCGAGCATCGCGCTCGTGCGGAACCGCGCCAGATTCGCCGTGCCCTTTTCGATCCACCATGCGCGCGCGGCGGGTTCATCCTGGAGCCGCACGAGTTCCCTGGAGAAGGCCGCTTCGTCATTCGCCGGCGCCACGAATGCCCCCTCGCCCGCGACCTCGGCGAGCGAACCCGCGCTGCTGCAAAGCACCGGGCAACCGCACGCCTGCGCCTCGATCACCGGCCAGCCGAACCCCTCGAAACGCGACGGAAACAACAGCGCAAACGCCCGGCTGTAGAGCGCCTCGAGCACGTCGTTCGTGGGATCGATGATCTGCAACACGCGGCCCGCGATCCCGAGATCGGCGGTTAATTTTACCAGCTCGGGCGGCAGCGCTTCCCCCGCGAAAATCAACTGTCCCGCAAACCCTTCCGCGAAGATGCGCAGGACGGCCGCGCGATTTTTGCGGCGCAGGCTCGACCCGACATTCAGCACGTAGGGTTGCGCGAGATCCAGGCCCTCGAAAACCTGGAGACGTTCCTCGGCCTCGGCGACCGGCAGCGCGCGGTAGGGCGCGTTGAGACCCATCGGCACGACCCGCGTGTGGGGCACGTCACCCGCCGGGGTGCGGATGAGCCGTTGCACGTCGCGGCCCGTCGCTTCGGAAACACAGGCGACGACCTCCGCGCGGCCGAGCGAGCGGGCGATCCAGCGTTGCAACCGCCGACCCATCCATGAGGCCGGGCAATCGGTGTCCTCGCCTAGCGCACCGCGGACCGCCCCCAGGTCGTGACACGTGACGACCACCGGCGCGCCCGCGCTGCCGGCGGCGGGCGCGTACATGGCATTGGAATGGTCGCAGATGTGCATAACCGCCTCCGGCCCGAGCCGCCGCACCCGCCAGCGCAGCGTCCACGAAAAAAGGATATATTTGTCGAGGTACGCGAGCCATTTGCCGACGCCCGAGTACGCGGGCGTCGCCCGCCCGAAGATACAGCGCGGGGCGAGGGTTTGCGCGTCGATGCCGCGCCCGCGCAGTTCCGCCTCGAGCATGCGGCCAAAGCGCAGCATGCTTTGCTGCGAGTCGGCGGCGTAGTTGGCGATGAGCAGCACGCGCATGGTCGCTTCAGGTCGGGCTGTGCAGGCGCTCCGCATATTCCGACCTGCCGCGGGGCATCGGCGCCGCAATTTCGGTCTCTTCCGTCCTTTCGGTCCTTTCGGTCCCTTCACCGGGGACATTAGAAGCCAGGCTCAACCCCGCCCCGATGGTCGCAAACCCCAGCGCCGTCGGCTGCGCAAACTGCCCCTGCAACAGGTCCAGGAAGCACGCGCTGAAGAGCAACGCCGGCAGGGTATTTGCGCGTTGTCGCAACGAGCGCACGGCCACTAGCCCGAGGTACAAGGTCAGCGTCAAGCGCAGGAACAAAAACATCCCGCCCACGTACGGCCCGCTCTCCATGATGACCCGCGCCAATTCCCCCTCGGCGAACAGGAAGGTCCGCTTGCCCTGGAGCAGCCCGGCCGCCACGTTGGTCCCCATGCCCAGCCCGCCGCCGCCCGCGGGCGTGTCGCTGGCGATGGTAAAGGGCACGGCAAAGGCATTGAAAAAACGGTCAATGAACCCCGATTGCACCCCGCCCGATTTCACAAAGCGATAGGTGAACACATCGAGCCCCTGCTGAAACACCGCGAACGACCCGAGCACGACCATCGCCAGCGCCGCGAGCGCCATCAGCTTGAACGACGACTTCCAGTACCGCCCCTGCAGCACGCAAATGAGCAACACGGTCGCCAGCATGAGCGCCGCCTGACCCACCGCCGCGCGGCTGCCCGAGAGCGCCACGAGCACCACGAGCGACGGCGCCGCGGCCAGCCAGATCAGGCGCGGGTACACGCGCTTTTCCAGCAGGTGATGGAGGAAAAACGCCGCCACCAGCAGGGTGAATCCGCTCAGCCCATTCGTAAATGAAAACGTGCCCGACGGCCGGATGTGCCCATACGCCGACTCCAGCATGCCGCTGTCGCCGCCCGCGCCGGCGTTGAGCCGCGAGCCGGGGGACGACGCGAACTGCAACAGCACGAGCATCGCCATGAGCGGCGCGCCGACCAGCGCCCATTTTCCAATGGCGCGAATGTCGGTCACGTTGAAAACCATCGGCATCAGCAGGATCAGCGGCAGGTGGAGGAAATCGGCGCGCAACCCGTAGAGCGTCACGACGATGGGAGTCACCGTCGTCATTTCCGAGACGACCGCCGCGAGCAAGCCCAACCCCACGATCCACGCCATGAAGAACCCCTTCGGGAAAACGCCGCGGATGTACGCCAGGAAGTAAATGAGGAGCAGGATCGGGTCGCGCACGACGAGGAGCGGATTGGCCAGCCCAGGCAGGATCCATTTGCGCAGCGCCCCTTCGAGCACCCACACCGCGAGGTAAATCCAGAGGAGTCGGCGCAGCAGGGTGAGATCGACCGGCGGTCGAGGCGGAGGCGCGGGAGCGGACACGAGGATGGGAGCGGAGATCGACAAAGCGTAACAGATAAAGCCAGAAGCGCGCCAGACTTCCCGCGCTTGACGCGCCCCCGCCGGCGCGATAAACGCCTTGAGCCATATGATCGCCCGCCGCCTGGCCTTGTGTCTGTTGTGCCTCGTCGCCCAAACCGCTCCCGCCGCCGAGCCTACCGGGATGGCCAGGAAGTTAATCGAGCACTTCAAAATGACGCGCATCCCCGATGAGGGCTGCTGGTTTGCGCTCAGCTACCAGAGCGCCGATCCGTTGCCGCCGGGCAGCTTGCCCGCTCGCTACGCGCCGGCCGCGCGGGTGGCCGGCTCGGCGATTTATGCGCTGGAAACGCCCGCCGATTTCTCCGCGCTGCACCGGCTCCAGACCGACGAAATCTGGCACTACTACGGCGGCGCACCGCTCGAGCTGTTGTTGCTTTACCCGGACGGTCACGGCGAGACGGTAACGCTCGGGCCCGACGTGCTGGCCGGCCAGCAGCCGCAGTTCGTCGTGCCGCGCGGCGTCTGGCAGGGGTCGCGGCCGGTCGGCGACGATCCCGAGGCGTACACGCTTTTTGGCGACACGCTGGCGCCGGGCTTCGACTACTCCGATTTCGAACCCGGCTACCGCGACGAGTTGCAGAAAGCATACCCGAAGTTTGCCCAACCCATCGCGCGCCTGACACGGCCGGAGTTTGCGACCCGCCCTGCAGCGAAGCCGGCTGCCCCGGCGGCGGAGGCCAGCGTCTTCCAACAAGACGAGGCGCCCGCGGTCGAGGCCGGTCCCGGCCTGGCGTTGCGCGAATTGCTGGGCCGGGCGGCAAAGGCGCAAAACTTGAATTGCAGCATCGCCTATTTCCAATTGGCGCCCGGCAAGAGCACCGGCACGAGCTATTGCCGCATCTCGGCCGAGGTGTTCCTGGTGCTGGCGGGCAGCGGCACGGTGCATCTGGGCGAGCGCAGCGAGCCGGTGCGCGCGGGCTCGGTGGTGGTGATCCCGCCTGGGCAACGGCATTCGCTCGTCGCGGGCGATGGCGCGAGGCTGGATTTCTACGCGGTGTCGAGCCCCGCGTTCAGCCCGGCGGATTACGTGCGGGAGTAGGCGCGCATCTCTGTGTTGACCGCGTTCACGATCCCGCGGCGATAGTTTTCCCACGTGAGGGTTGCCGCCTTGGCGCGGGCCGCGATTTTCATCGCCGCCAGGCGCGCGGGATCGCGGATCAACGCCTCGAGTTTTTCGACGATCGCATCCGCCGAGCGGATCGGAATCACGAAGCCGTCCTCCCCCTCGGTGAGCACATCCGGGGCGGCGGTGTGCGCGGTGGCGATCACCGGGAGACCGCGCGACATCGCCTCGAGCATCACCAGCCCGAAGCCTTCGAACAACGAGGGAAACACCAGCACGTCCTGCCGCGACATTTCCGCCAGCACCTCGTGATGCGGCAACGACGGGATCCAACGATGCCTGCCCGTGGCGGCGTCCAGCGGGGCGCAGCCCGCCACGGTTTTCGCGCCGAGGAGCGTCAATTCCACGTGGCCCTTGAGCCGCTCGACGGCCTCGAGAAGGTGCGAGAGCCCCTTGCGTTGCCCGAGGGACCCGGCGAAGAGCACCCGCAGCTTGCCCGCGCCCGGGCCCGGCTCGGCGTTGCCCACTTCCGGGGCGCCGTACGGGATCACGTGCACGGATTTCGCGCCGGCGCCCTGCAACGTCTGCCGGGTGAATTCGCTCGCGACGAACACCGTGTCGGCCAGCGCCAGTTCCTCCTCCTTGCGCGCGAGTTTGGCGGGGCTGTCGTCGCGGCCGGTGAGGGTGGGCGCCCAGAGCGGTTCACGCTCCGCCTCTTCGGCGTAAATCGCGTGGCCCGCCCGCCAGTAGCCGATCGGCAGATCGTAAAATCGTTTTAATCCCAGCCGGCCCGCGGCGGCGAACGTGGCGGCGGCGCCGTCCTCGTACGCGTAGACGCCGCGGAGACCTTTGGCGCGTTCCAGATGACGCGCCACGCGGGCGTCCATCGCCCGGAAAACGCCGTCGACGCTGCACGGGCCGGTCTCGTGCCGGGTGAGCCACGCGCCGCCGGGCAGGCGCCCGCCGAAGAGCCGCCCGATCTCGCGCCACGGCGCCGTGCGCACGCGCGGTTGCAGGACACTCGGCAACGCGCGCCGGCGCAGTTGGCGGGTCAACGACCCAGGCAAGAGTCGGTCCGCCAACGAGCCGCGCCGCCAGTTGACGCCCGTCCAGAATTCCGCCAGGAGCCCCTCCGCTTCCAGCGCAAGCGCCGCCTCGCGCGAGAAGACGTTACCGATCGGGTAGGAGAGAAGGAGCATGGCAGATCAATCAACGGCGCGAGATTCCAAACGAAGGATCGCGGCGGTGATGCCGAACCACAAGGACGCGCACCGAACTCCCATTCGCACGGAAAAGGAAGTGGTATGGAAATCGCCGTAAATTGGCCCGACGAAGACCCCGTTCCCGCTCGGCAAAAGCTCCGGGCCGTTCGGCCACTTGAGACGTGACCCGCTGAAACTCGCGATAAAACTCAACCGCCAACTCCGACCCTGACACTTCTCCGTAGTAGTCCATGATCTCCATCAAATCCGAAGGGACTCGGTGATGAAGTGTCAGACCCATTACTTATTTCTTGACGCGATTTGCCGATCAAGCTCCTCCATCGTGATTCCCAACTCCGGATTGGCATCCAACTCTGCGTCGCGGCGCAGAGCCTCGGCGATGCCTTCGTCGTCATCGTGAAGGAACGGTGGGAGCGAACTTAGCAGATGCAACGCAAGATCCGCTCGTTGCGAGTCGGGCAGATGCAGGGCGAGTTTTTCGACTTCGGCAATCGACATCATGTTCATACGTTAGAGGTCCGCGCCCTGCCAGGCAAGCCTCCTCACTTTCCTTGCCGCGCGCGCAGGACGTTCTCGAAGACCTCCAAATACCGCGAGGCGATGTTCTCGGCGCTGTGGCGGGCCAGATGCGCGGGGGCTTCGGCGCGCAGGCGTTCGCAGAGCGATTCGTCCTCGACCAACAGGCGCAGGCGGGCGGCCAACCCCGCAGCGTCGTGGTTGGCGAAGAGCAGGCCGCAGGGGCCGATCGCGTCCGGCAGGCCGCCGCTCGCCGAACCGATCAACGCGCACCCGCAGGCCACCCCTTCCAGGGCCACCACGCCAAATGGCTCCGCCAACCGCGACGGCGCCACCATGATCCGATGCCGATTGAGCATCTCCACCAGCGGCTCCTCTGTCAGCACGCCGGCAAAGGTGACCTGATCCATCACTCCCAGTTCCCGCGCCTGGCGCCGCAGATTACCCGCTTCCGGGCCATCGCCGACAATGGTGAGGTGTGGGGTCACGCCGCCACGCTTCAACTCGGCCAGCGCATCGAGCAGGAGATCGCCGCCCTTATCCGACACCAGCCGCGAGAGAAACACGATGTCGCGGTCGCGCCGCACGCCCGGCAGGCGCCGGAACAAGTCGCTGCGATAGGGATTGCCGATCAAAATCGCGGGCACCGGCAGCGGCTCGGCGACCGCCCGGCTGATCGCGATGGGCGACCCCGAGGCGAGACGGATCAACTGCAATTTCAGCCATTGCTGCGGGCCGCTGGTGCCATCCGTGCGGGTGACCCAAGTCTGGTGCGACACCACCCAGGGCCGGCGTACCAGCAGCAGCGGCCAGAGCGTCCGCACGCTGATGTTGTTTTGAAAATACAAGTCGCTCCAACGGACCAACCCGAGCATGTGCAACCAGGAGGGATTGCGATGGATTGAGAAGGGGAAGCCCTCATCATCCGCCGGGGCGCGCGCGGGGGTGGTGGTGACCACCCGCACCTTGTGACCGCGCGCGGTGAATTGCTCGGCGAGAATGCGCGCCACGGTCTCCAACCCGCCGACGGCTGGATGAAAGAAATGGCTGGCCAGGAGGATTTTCATGACAGAAAGCGGCGGCGCGCGCGGACGGCGAGCTGGCGCAAATTCAGTGGCTCATCGCACGCCATGACGCGGTGCAATTCAAACGCGTTGCGGCCCGCGCGATTGATGCCGGGCGCCACGGTGCAGGCGCTCGCGTAGCCGGCCTCCGCCACCAGGTCGCGCACGGGCCCATTGTAATCGCCGTAGGGATAACAGAAGTGCCGCACCGGCACGCCGAAGCGATCCTCCAGCAGACGCTTGCCATCGACGATCTCCGCTCGCGCGCGGTCCAGCGGCAACATGGACAGACGCGGGTGGGTCATCGTGTGCGCGCCGATCTCGTGGCCGGCGGCGATCCAATCGCGGATCTCGGCGTCGTCCATCAAGGGCTGGACGGGTTCGCCGATGGCGCGGTCCCAGGCGTCCTCGCCGCCAATCAAGCCGGCCACGATGAACTGGATGGCGTGAACGCCGCGGGATTGCAGCACGGGCAGCGCGGCTTGCGCGACGTTGCGAAACCCGTCGTCGAACGTCACGCAAAATCCCGCCTCGCCGGCGACGCACGCATTGAGATCGACGCACGGCAAGCCGGCCGCGAGCAAGCCATCCAGTTGCCGGCCAAGCTGCCGCGGGCTGACGTACAGGAACGGCAGGTTCGTCGCGAACGGCGCGGGCGCGATCTTGTGGTACATCAAGACGGTGTTTCCGCTCGCGTCGAAGAGCGCGGAATTGCGCCGCAACGAAATGAAGTCAGGCGACGGCGACATGCGATTTCTCCTGGACCCAACGTTGGTAAATCTGCTCCAGACGACGCACGCTAATCTCCCAACGCAGGGTCTGGACGCGGCGGTGGCCGTTGGCGGCGATCGTGGCGCGAAGGGGTTCATCATTGAGCAAACGCGCGATCGCCGTTTCCATCGCGCGCACGTCGCCGAACGCGCAGAGCATGGCTTCTTCTCCGTCGCGCAACTCCGCGCCGAAGCCGGTCGGGGTCGTCACCGCCGCGAGGCCGCACGCCATCGCCTCCGCAAGACCGAGGCCGAAGCCCTCGTATTCGGAGGGGAAGAAGTAAACCTTCGCGCGTTGCATTGCCCCGATCAGGATCAGCAGGTCGACCCGGGGATGAACCACGATTTGCGAGTGGACGTCGGCCGGGAAATTAGCCAGCGGATGGGCGTCGTCTTCATCGCGGCCGAAGAGGTCCAGGGTCAGCCCGGGCCGCGCGTGCAACAGGGAAGTCATCACGGCCGAGAGATGCCGCACCCCCTTGCGCGGGATCCACGAGCCGACGAACACGACGCGATCCTCGCGGTTTTCTAAATTGAGCGGAAGGTCGAGATATGCCGGATCGATCCCGATGGGGACGACCTCCCGGTGGGCGCCGAGGCCGAGGCTCGCGAGGAATTGGCAATCCAGCGCGCAGCCCGCGATGAAGCCGTCGGCGCGAGAGAACGCGAGTTGCTCGGCCCGCGCCAGGAGGCGGGCGGGAAGTTCCTTCCAGGGAGCGCGGCGCGAGGCGGGATCGCCGCAGGACGAGAGGCGTTCGGAGGCCAGCAGTTCCAGGCCGTCGGTGTGCGCGACGAGGAGCGGCCGGCGCTCGCGCGGGCGGCGGGCGAGTTGTTGAGTCGCCAGCCAAAATTCGGAGCCGTAAAACTCGATGAGATCGTAGGACGAAAGATCGGCGCCCGAGAGCCAGCGCCACGCCGCAACGGTGAGCCGCGCGCGCCGCCCGGTGGGGCGATGTTCGGCCGCGCCGATGAGCGCCTCGCTGTCGACGAGCGTCACCTCGTGCCCGAGCGCGGTGAGTCCATCGGCCCACGCGTGCCGGGTGCGGCCCGAGCCCAGCAGCCGGTCGAGCCGGCAGTTGCTCAACGAGAGAATCTTCATGCGGCGGACCTCGGCTCCGGTTCCAGGATGACGCCGGCAGCGGCCGGCAACGGGCCGGTCGTGCGATCGGTCAGAAAGCCGTAAACACCGGCCGTCGCCTGCACGACTAGATTCGTGACCGCGGCCAGCAAGGAAAATTTCAACACCCCCACCGTCTGGCTGAGATCAAAGATCAGCACGCCCACGATCTGCGCCCCGATCAACGAAGTGCAATGCAACGCCGAATGCCACCAGTAAACCCATTTACGGGCGCCATGCATGGTGAGCATCAGCATGCTCATGTAATACACGCCCCACGCGGCGATGCTCCAGGAGACGGCCGATTGCAGGTGCGCGTACTTCGCCCCCACGATCCACAGCAGCACGCCCGGAAACAGGAGGCTGAACGCCCACAGCGCGCCGCTGACCGCGACCCCGCCCGCCAGCACCAGCCAGTACCGCCCGGCGAGCCGGTCGCGGGTCAGGCGCGCGATGTAGGGCGAGATCACGATGCCGTTAAACGCCAGTAATATCACAAGCGCCTGGTTGAGCCGGCCCAACGCGGCGATTTCCGCGATGTTCGTCGAGCGGCCAAACCACGTGATGAGGAAGATCGTGATCTGACTTTCCAGCGCATTAAAAACCGTCGACGGCACCAGCGGCGCGACGTAACGGCGCAACTCCGCATTAGCCGCGGGATCGGCCAGCGCCGGCTCGGTCACATAGGGCCGGGCCTCGCGCCGGTACAGCCAGCCGAGCAGCGCCAATCCCGCGCCGTTGATCCACGCCGCGACCGACGCGCTCAACGCGCCCACCAAATGGAAAATGCCAAACCCCGCCAGCCGCCAGACGCCGCTGCTGACTTGCGCGCGATAAAGCGGGCCGTATCGCTGGTGCATCGCGAGCGGCGCGGAATAACAGCTCGTCCATCCCTGGAAGAACAGCGAAAACAGGACGGAAGAAAATAGCGCGATGCGCGCGGGCGCCGACCAGTTCTGGCGCCCGGTCATCCAGTAAAAAGCAGCCGCCGCAATGGGCGCCGCAATCATGAAGAGCAGCGTGCGGCTATGAAGCACCGAGCGAATGTAGCGCCCGGAGACCGCGGGATCGTCAATGCGCCGGCCGACCAGCGCGATGATGGCGCCCGAGAACCCGAGATCGACCAGCATCCCGACGCTGCTTTGGAAACCGAACGCCACGCTGTATTGCGCGTAGGATTCGACGCTGAGCCAGCGGATGACCAGAAATCCCGTGACCAGACTCAGAAGCTGGATGGCGCCTTGACCGAGAAAGAACTCGCCCAGCTTCCGGCTCCAGCGCACGAGCTGGGGTCGGGGCGGGAGGCGCGCGGCGAAGTTCATGGCGGAGGGCGTTTAGGCTTTTAGCAGAAAGCCTGCCGGTCTGCGCCTGGATTCTGCCGCTTACCCGGGAAGCGACCGTTTCCAAAGCCGGGTCATCCTGAGCAGCGAGCTTGCGAGCGTCGCCGAAGGACCTTACTGACTTCTTCCGGCGCACGGGCAGCCCCGAGTCGGAGTCCACCGCGCCCAAGCCGAAGTCAGTAAGGTGTTTCGACTGCGCTCGTTCCTCGCTTCGCTGCTAATGAACCTATGGGTTTCGAAGCGAGCGAGTGAGCTGCCTGAACGCCAATCGATCATGGGACGGCACGGAGGCCGTCCCTCCAAAGCGGTTGGCGGGACGCCTCTAGTTCATCACTCCCTCTTCAACTCGCGCCGCGTGAGTTAAGGGACCTCAACATGACCCGTTTTTGGAACGTGCTTGGCGCATGGGTAGCAGCGCTCTCGAAGCGATTAATCATCCGACGTTCATCGGAGTCGACGGACTCGCGGGCGTGTGCGGCTTGCGGGGCGGAGTCTTCGTTCCGCCGTCGCCTTCCTCGTCATCGCCCTGCATCGTATGGTAATACTCGCTGTACTGATAGTAGACGAACTCCGGCGAACTCGTATCCACCTGGTTCAGGATCAAGCCCGGGATGTTCGCGCCGCGGCTATAGAGTATCTCCAGCGACTTGCGCGTCATCTTGGCGGACGTAAACGAGAGACGCACCACGAAGAGCGTCGCATCGATCTTCGGTGCGAGGCTGGCCGTGTCGTCCGCCGCCAGGATCGGCGAGCTGTCGATGATGATATAGTCATACAACGGGTACAGCTCTTTAATCAGCGCGTCCGTATTTCTATTGAGAAGATACTCGCTCGGCTGCGGCACGTTGCGACCGCGCGGGAGCACGTGGAGATTGTCCACGCCGGTGTCGCGAATCGCCAGCTTCCAATTCACATTGTGCCCAAGCACGTCGGTGAGGCCCGGTCCGCGGGACAACCCGAACGCTTTGTGAATCGCGCCGCGCCGCAGGTCGGAATCGATGAGCAGCGTCTTCATGCCGGCAAACGCCAGCACCAAGGCCAGATTGCTCGACACCGTCGACTTACCCTCGTTAGGAATGGCGCTGGTAATCAGGATCGTCTTGGGCCGCACGCCCTCCATCGGCATGTAGAGCAGCGTGGAGCGCAAGTTGCGGAACGACTCCACCAGTTGATGACGCTGATCGTCGGGCATCAACAACTCCGTGGAATCCTTCGTCGGGTCGCGGGGAATCTGCCCGACCACGTGCTCCGAGAAGTTCAGCTTGAAGTCGTTGATCGAACCCATGCGATCGTCCATGCGGTCGATCACGAACAGGAGCCCGATGCCCGAGCCCAGACCGCACGCCAGCGCGAGCGCGAGGACCTTGATCCACATCGAGGGAACCAACTCCGCCACGGAGGCGGGCTCCATGATGTTCACCGAATCGGTGTCGACGTTGACGTTCATGCTGCCGTCGATCATCGCCTTTTGCAGATCGTTATACGTCTTTTCATCCCGCGCTTTTTTGTCGGCGAGCTTGTCGAATTCGACCCGGAGCAAATCGTTGGACAACGCGCTCTTCTTTGCCTGCGCCAGTTGCTCCTGGGTGGCCTTGATCACCGACGCGACGTATTCGCGGCGATTGGAAATGCGTTTGCCGTTTTGATTGAGGAGATCGGCCGTAAGCCGTTCCTGGCGCTCGATCGCGGCTTTGAGCTCAATGATCTTGGGATGCTTCGGGCGGAGGTCGCGCGAGAGGTCATCCAGGTCGGCCTTGTACTTGACGGCGAGCTGTTGCGCCTGGCGGTAGGCGTCCTCCGCGCCGCCCGAGCCTTCCAGGGCGGCTTGCGCCTGCGGACTGTTGCCCGCGGCGCCGGCAGAAGCGCGGCGCGGCGCGGACGCATCAAGCGCCTGATCAGGCGTCATGACGGACAGCCGATCGTACTCGGAGTTCAGATTGGAGAGCTCGGCTTCGAGCGTTTGCACTTCCGTCTGCCCGGTGTTCTTGCCCTTCTCCATGACCATCCCGGCGTCGCGCTGGAACTTGATCATGCCGTCGTCATCCGCCTTGAGCAGATTCTCCACGCGGGCGATTTGCTCGCGCACTTTTTCGAGGGCTTGATCGGTCGCCTGGCGGCGCATGTCGCGCTTCTTTTGCTGGTAGCCGTTGACCGTGGCATCGAGCCAGCGCTGCGTATATTCCTTGTTGGGCCCGGTGGCGGTGAGCACCAGCACCGAGGCGCGCTGCACCATGTCGAACTTCACCTTCGACTCCGGCATTTCCGGGTACTGCGCCTGGAGGCGATCCGCAGCCAGACGGGCGACGTCGCCGCTCTTGAGAATTTCCTTCTGCGTGCTGAGAAAATCGTCGATCTGCTGGCTGAACGCGCTGTTATTCTGATCGCCCCCGCCCACCGTGACGGCCTTGTTCTCGCCGATGCTCAGCTTGGCTTCCGAGAAGTAGGTCGGCGGCGTGTTGACGAGGTACCATGCGGCGAGACACACGCAGAGGCTGAGCGTGAGCGCCACCACCCACCAATACTTTACCGCGAGCACGCGATAGCGATGGAAGCGGTTCCAAAAGTTCAACGACCAGGAAGGATTCTTGCCGGGAGGGATGCCTTGCAATGGAGCACTCATAAGCGGGTAAATTCGACCAGTTGGGCGCTAGAAGTTGAGGATTTTCTCGCGCACGACGATGATGTCTTCGGGCTGGAGGACGATGTCCTTGTCGATGGCGCCTTTATTGACCGCGCCAACATCGACCGAGATGCCGCCGGGAGGTCCGCCCCGGCGTTGCACCTTCACCACCCGGCTGCCGAAATCGCGGAATCCGCCGACCTTGGCGATGGCTTTGCTGACAGTGAGCGGTTCATCGGTGGGCAACTCGACCGCGCCCTCCGAACGCACGGCGCCGGTGACATACACGCGGCCTTTGCTGGCGATGGGCGCGATGTTGTCCAGACCCATGATGACCGTCGCGTGATAGTAATATTCGCGTTCGAGCTGGCTCTTGATGTCGGCCTGGAGCTGATCGGTGCTCTTGCCGACGGCGCGCACGCGGCCGATCAGCGGCACGTCCACTTCGCCGGAATCGGTGACGAAGAGCGGCCAGACTTTGTCGTCGCGATCTTCCACCACGCGAAAGCTGAGGCGATCGCCGCGGCCGAGCTTGTGGTTGGGATCGATGGGAGCCGCGGAAGGAACCGGATACGCGCCGGGAGCGGGAGCGCCTCCGTACGCAGCGCCCGCGTACGGGTTAGCCGGCGCCATGGGCGGGAGATTGGAGGAAGGCGCCGAATGGAGGCTGCTGAATGGCGCCGCGTTGGGCAGGGGCGACGAGTTAAACCCGTTTTGCGCCGAAGCGCGGAAGATGCACGCGAGACTCAGCGCGCCGAGAACGATGGGCAGGTGTTTCATCCTGCCAGAGAGCTTAAGCTATTTCCGTTCCCGATGGCAAACTTTCACGCCTATCGTGTTTTTTTCGGACGTGTGCCGCCCAGCAAACCAAGTAATGGGATCTTTGTGACCGCCTAGAAGCGGTAGAAGACGTCCAAGCCCACGCGATTTTGATAGTAGTCGCGGAAATCAACGTCCGAATCCTTCTGGATGTACGCGTAGTGGGCAGCGGCGGAGAGTTGCAGGTTGAACTGATAGCCGACCGAAATATCGCCGCCGTAGCGCTGCAAATGCTCGTCCAACAAGCCGCCGGACTCCTGGTCGTCCTCAAAGAAGAGGTCGCTGCCAAGCGTGATGTTGCTCGAGGCGCGCCAGGCGATGTTGTACCGCACGTAATTGACCTCCAGATAGTTGGACGTCAGACCCAGATCGTTCTCCCGGCCGGAGGTCAGATTCTGGCTCAGATACGCGTTGATGCGGTTGCTGACCGTGAAGTTCCAGTAGAACGACGAGAGATCCGTGTCATCCGAGTACGGCGCGCTGGAGTACAAGCTGTGATCGAACGAGGCGTACTGATACCCGCCCCGCAGGATGAAACGCAGATATGGCGTGGGCGAAATGTCGAAATACGCGCCCACCGTGCCGCCGGTCGCATCGCCGAGCACATCCTGGTCGTAACTGGTGATCGAGGCCGTCCCCTCGATGCCGCCGTACATCTGCGGCGCAAACTGATAAACCGCCGAAGCCAGGAACTGCTCCGCGCTGCGATCTAAATAATCGTATTCGCCGCCCAGCGTCAGGTAATTGAAATGATCGTAGCCCGCCGTGAGCACCAGCGCGTTGAGATCGGCCACCACCGTGACGCCGGCGGTGTTCGTGAACCGCGCAAAGCTCGTAACGTCGCTCAACGTCGGCTGGTCGATCGGATCCTGCCGCAGATCGAAGCGATCGTGGATGTTGATCCGGAAGATGTCCGCCACGAAGAGGTCGAAAGACACGTCGCTGCCCGGGGTGATGAAGATGTTGCTGTTGGTCGCGTCCGAGTGCTGGAGGTAATCGACGAAGCCGACGCCGAGGTCGACGTTGAGGGTGTTGAGCTTGGTGACCGGGTACAGCGCGTGGATGTCTAGCTCCAGCCGGACGACCTCGTCGCTCTCGCGATTGCGGTCGGAGTAGCTAATGTTGTCGACGTACTCGATGCCGGCCGAAGCGGTCGCCGAAAATTTCACGGGCCCGACGCGCAGGTTGTAGTTTTGCTCCTCGACGGAGAGGATGCGCGAATCGGCCACATCCGCGCCGGCGAGAGAGTCGCGAAGAAGTTCCTGGGCGCGCGCGCGATTCGATTGCGCCGCCCACGCCGCGGTGAGGAACAGAACTAGCTTGAGGAGGGCCGATGCCTGCCACGCACCGATCGCGGTCCGCTTCCCGCCTGCCCTTGGGGCGGTTACATGCCGGCGTGCCGCATGATCGGCGCTTTCGGACCTCCGCAATTTTCTCGCTCTAAATATCTTCATGGTATATGAATTCACGCACCAGGAATTCAACGCTGTTGATTGCTCAGAGAAGCAGTTCGCAGTCCAGCGCACCTTCCTCATGACGGATCAAGCAATAGTTTTGTCTCTAAAGCACCTGCGGCTGGCAATCTTTATTTTTGCCTTTGGGCTGAAAAACGCCCGTCCATGGGGAGCGCCGTTGATGATTCCAGGGGGTTTCCTGATCTGCGCCGCCCCGCCGGCGATGGCGGCGACGGCCATCTCCGCGACGGCGCGGCGGGAATCGCAGGCCATTTACCAGCAGGCGTACGCCGCTTATACGGCGGGCGATCCGGCTCGTTCCCTGAGCCTGCTCGACCGCGCGGAAACCATCCGGCCCGACTTTGCCGACTGCCTGAACCTGCGGGGAATCATCTACTTGCGCCAGGAGGTTTACGACAAGGCGGAGACGGCGTTCGCCCGGGCGGTGGCGCTGGATGCGAATCTCTGGGCGGCGCAGTTCAACCTCGGAGAGATCCCGTTTCGCCAGAAGAATTACGCCCTGGCGCGGGCGCGCTTTGAAAAACTGCTCTCCCACACCAACCGCTTCAAGTCGGGCAACCAGTGGGAGCTCGTGCAGTACAAGACCTATCTTTGCGCCCTGCTCGCCGGGGATGAATCGGGCGCGCAGAAAAATCTCGCCCGGCTCCCGCAGAAAGGCGGCGTGACCCCGGCCTTCGAGTACGCCCAGGCCGCGCTGGCGTTGTCGAAGAAGGACGGCGCCGGAGCCTCGAAATGGCTCACGATCGCGCAAGCGGGTTACCCGCCGGCGCTGAACAACCTTTTCGCCGACTCGCTCGCCCTGGCTGGCTGGTCGTCGGCGCTGCCGGGGCGGACGGCGTTGACGCTCGCGGGGGGGCCGCCTGTGAGTCTCGATCCCCGGCGCGCTCAGGCGGCCTACCTGGATCCCCGCCTCGAAGCCGCCGCCGCCGAGCCGCTGCCGGCCGCGGATGGGGGCGTCCTGCCGATGTTGCCGCAGGGGCGG
>CAXUAZ010000068.1:0-18466 GCA_964249195.1 uncultured Chthoniobacterales bacterium | reverse complement strand
GCCGACGACCGAAACAGAGCCCGCCGGCCGCAAACAATTGTACGTGGAATGCAAGATCCTGGCCGTCTCCGAGGCGGCCGTGCAGACTCTCCTAAAGGAGAAAGCGCGCTTCCACGATGAGGCGCCGATGATCGACCAATGGGTGAATTTCTTCACCCACGGCGAAGCGCCGCCTAACATCCAGCAAGTGATGGCGGCCGGAGGCGACTACCAGCCAATCGTTGCCCGCCTTCAGGAACTCGCCGGGGTCTATACGATCAGCGCCCCGCGTGTGACCTTCAAGCCGGGACAAAAGGCCGCCATCGAGATAACCCGGGAATTAAGTTTGCCCACCGAGTTCACCGACGATCACCTCCCGGGCATGGAGCCGACCCGCACGCCCAGGAAGTTCGAAACCCGCAAGCTCGGTTTGTCGATGGAGGTGGAGGGCAACTTCGTTCCGGGCAACGACGCCATTGCGTTCCAGATCGATTGGAAATTAATCGACCTGCAGGAGTACCTCAAAGATCAGAAGCCCGTGGCCGTCGACGAGGCGGCCCCCGGAGACGCGTCCCCGGTCATCGTCACGCACTCAATCTCGACCAAAATGGATCTGACGCCCGGATCCACGTTGGTGCTAGGCGGGTTTCGGAGCAAGCCGGTGCTTTGGAGCGTCTTTGACTTCAACGCCGCGAAAGATCACGACCGGGCGGTTCTGCTGAGTTTTATCACCCTGAAGCTGGTGGACCCCGAACCGGCGCTCTCGTACACGGCGGAGCAGGTGGCAGGGTTAACCAATCGCCTCGCGCAATTGGCGCCGCTGCCGTCCCCGGCGCCGGAGGAAACGCCGCCGGTGAATCCGCCGCCCAGGATCGACTTGCCCTATGGTGTGCCGATCAAAGACCGGCCGGGCTTTGCAGCCAGCCCGTATGCCCCGGACGCGGGTTACGTCGACCTGACGGGTTACCACCGGGGCCAGGAGGTGCGGGACCCGTATACGAGCAAGCTCTTCCTCGTTCCATAAAGATGTCATGTTGAGCGGAGCCGAAACACCCTACTGACTTTGTTTGGGGACGGTGGACTCCGATCGGAGTTGCCCGTGCGCCGGAGGAAGTCAGTAACGTCCTTCGGCGACGCTCGCCGAGCTCGCTGCTGCTAATGAACCGATGGGTTTCGAAGCGAGCGAAGTGAACTGCCCGAATGACAATCGATCATGGGACGGCACGGAGGCCATCCCTCCAAAGCGACTGGCGGCACGCCCCCTGGTTCATCACTCCCTCTTCAACTCGCGCCGCGCGAGTTAAGGGACCTCAGGATGACTGGGTTTGGAGGCGATCCCTTGTTAGGGTCTAGGTTACTCGTAGCGCAGCGCCACGATCGGGTCCAGCCGGGCGGCGCGCCAGGCCGGATAAAGACCCGCCAGCAAACCCGTCGCCACGCTGAAAGCAAAACCCACCGCGATTGCCGTCGGCGAAATCTGCGGCGGCGCCGACTTCGCCAGCGCCCCTTGCAAGACTTTGATCACCCCGCAGCCCATCAACGCCCCGACCGCACCGCCCAACATGCTCA
Organism: uncultured Chthoniobacterales bacterium; assembly: GCA_964249195.1. Taxonomy (GTDB): domain Bacteria; phylum Verrucomicrobiota; class Verrucomicrobiia; order Chthoniobacterales; family SZAS-18; genus CAXUAZ01. Next base: position 16,918 of record CAXUAZ010000068.1, on the reverse strand, counting down.
ACGCCACCGCTTCCGCCAGGAACTGAAGAAAGATGTTGGACCGCGTCGCGCCCAGCGCCTTGCGCACCCCGATCTCGCGAAACCGTTCGTTGATCGACGCCAGCATCAAATTCATAATGCCGATCCCGCCCACCAGCAGCGTGATCGCCCCCACGCCGCCGCCGACCATCAGGAAGTTGCGCTGCATGTTGCCCAGTTGCTGCAACTGCTGCTCGTTGGTGCTGACGTTCGCCACCTTCTTGCCGCCGTGCAGGGCCAGGATGATGTTGTTGAGCTCATCCACGCCCAGCCGCATCCGCGTGGGATCGTCGATCTGCACGTTCAACTCGGTCAGCGCGCTGTTGCCGCTGAGCTTTTGTTGCAGCGTCGTGATGGGCGCCAGCGCAACGTTGTTCTTGGAGCGGATCGACATGGAGCCGTACTCCGTCTGGATCTCGTACCTCTTCAACACCCCGACCACTTCGCACGGCAGCCCGCTCACCAGCACCACCGCGCCTAAAGGGTCCTCCCCGTTGGGAAAAAGCGACCTGGCCATTTCCGAACCCAGCACCACGACGCTGTTCGCGCGCGCAACGTCCAGATCGGTCAGCGTGCGCCCGGAGACCGTCGCAAGACGGTCGACAAAGAAAGCGGCCGGCGTGACCCCGCGAAGCCGGCCGTATACCTGCTTGTTCAAGCGGCGCAGCGACCCGGCGCGCCCCAGGCTCGCTTCGGGCGACACCCGCCGGGCGTGCCGCGCCAGCGCGCGCAACGCCTCCACTTCCTGCCAGGTGCGCTTGACCTCCGGCGCATCCCCGCCGCTCTCTTCCGCCTCGATGCTGACCTTCTCCAATCCGCCCGACTCCTCCATCCAGTCCAGCTCACTCTGGAACAACCCCGCGATAAAACCGGCGATGATCACCAGCGACGCCACGCCCAGCAGCACGCATGTGATGGTCAGGATCGAACGCAGCTTGTGCGCCCAGATTTCGTCCAGACCGTGGAGGATGCCGCTGAGGAAAGTCACGGGGAGAAGGCGAAGGCAGAAGGCAGAAGGCAGAAGGATCTCTTAACCGGAGCCGCTCTTGGGGATGAATTGGTTCGGACGCGTCAATGACACGCGCTCGCCTACCGTCAGACCCTTCGTGATCTCTACCTGCCGATTGTCGTTGATGCCTAACTCCACCGGCCGCCGCTCGATCGCGCCCAGCTTGCCCGCCACGTAAACGACATTCTGCTTCTCCTCGAGAAAGATCGCGGAAAGATTCAGCGCCACCGCGTTGGCGGCCTTGGCGACGGGAATTTTCAAATTGGCCGTCATGCCGGGGCGCACCTTTGAATCCTTCATCGGAAATGACACCACGATTGGGAAGCCGTGCACCTCGCCGCGGTCGGACATTCCTTTTTCCTTCTCGGTCGCCGACGGCGAGACGAACTGCACCACCCCCGCCACCGTGACGCCCGGGATGGAGTCGAACGAAAGCTCCACCGGCAGGTCGGCGTGCAGTTTAGAGACATCCACCTCGTTGACCTCCGTCTTGACCAGCAGGCGGCTCAGGTTGGCAATCTTCATGAGCGGCGTGCCGGCGGAAGTGGAGTTCGCGCCGACAATCACCGCGCCCTCGATTGCGTCGACGTTGAGCACGATGCCATCCATCGGCGCGAGGATGGTCGTCTTGCTCAATTGCTGGCGCAGCGTCTCGAGGCGCGCCTGTTCGAGCTTGAAGGCGTTGTCCGCCAGCGCGGTGTCGATGCGGGCATCCTGGAAGACTTGTTCGGTGGCGAGCTGAGCCCGGTGGAGACCCTCCTTGCGCGCGAGATCCTGCCGGGTTTTCTCGGCTTGGAGGCGGGTGCTCTCGATGCGCAGAGAAGCTTCATTGACCTGGCTCTCCAACTCGCGGCGATCCAGTTCCGCGAGCACCTGCCCCTTGGTGACGAGGTCGCCCGGCTGCACTTTGACTTGGGCAATCAACGCGCTTACCTCCGACTTGACCTCTGTCTGCCGCTCCGGGCTGACCAACCCGGAAACGAGCACGAATTGCTCGATGTCCCTGCGCGCGGCGGTGGTGAAGGCGCCGGGTTCCGCACCGGCTTTCTCGGCCGCCGGCTTGCTATAGAACTTCCAGCGCACGCCCGCCGCGAGGAGCGCCAGCAGGAGGACGATGAAAGCGAGGCGCCGCCGCCAGGGTTTTTTGCGTCTCACGGGAGCGGGAGCTTCGCGCAAGTCACAGGTCAAATACAAGCACCATCCTTAAATGATCTCAGTGCCCCACTCCCGTCCTTTGCCTGACAATTTCCAAAATGTTGCGCGCAAGCCTTTGAGAAATATCAGCGACTTCATCCCGGCTGAGTTGCTCTCGATAAAAGTGAAGGACGCTGGATGATGGAGAAAGCTGAACGGAATATCTCAATCGTTCAAAATTAAGCTTGAGCGCGGCGGATGCATCAAAGGCATCCGATCGAGCCTTCTTAAACCCGATGAATTCAAACGTCCATGATAGTTGCCTGACAATATTCTCGCCCTCCTGATAACCTTTTATTGCCGGCGGCTCTGAAGAGGCGGAAAACGGCAGTCGCTCATTGATTGAAAAAGTTTGCTCGTCGGTCCCGTAGGAGCCGGAAACCGTGAGAGCGTTTTCCGAAAACAGATCGCACATCGGCAATAACAATCTCTTGATCTCCGTAAATAACGGACAGAGTGATCGATCAAAAACTACCCGTTGGTTTTCCTGCGTTAACGGCGCCGGTTCTTCGATGTGTTGAAGCTCAAGCTTGAGGATCGCTATTTCTTTTTCCAGGTCTGTCGGTTCTTGTATCTCCTCCCCATTGGCCGCGCGAATGTAAAGGCCGAGTGATTCTATAACGCGCTCCGCGATGAAACACAGAAAGGCGTCCGGGTTGTCGCGGTCTGCTTCCCGCAGAAACATCAAATACTCATCTCTTTCCACCATGCGGATGACGACCGGAGGATACCCGGCCTGCATCAAGAGAAGATTCATCAGCAGGCGCGCCATGCGCCCGTTTCCATCGTCGAAAGGATGGATGGCGGTGAACTCATGATGAAATCGCGCCGCGACTTCGACCGGGTGGATGGCGGCCTTCTCAAGCTCATTCCGCTGCCATGTCACCAACGCATGCATCCTCGGAGGGGTATCCTCTGGCGTCGCATAATAATGGATCTCACCGGTCGGGGTGCGGACATGATTGGGCTGCGTCTTGTACTGCCCTAAGGATACTGTCTTTGCAGTGGGCAAGCCGTCCGGAGTCAACGCCCGCGTCTGGTACGACTCGACGAGCAGCACTTGGTGAAGCTTTCTGATCGCGGCTTCGGTCAGCAAATCTTTTGCTCGAATAAAGGCGAGCAGATAGTTGATTGCGTTGCTATGCCCTTGCAGATCCAAATGATCTTTGAGCGGCTTTCCTTTTGCGGTCAGTCCCTCCAGGAGGAACATCTCGGTTTCTCCCTGGGTCAGCTTGTTTCCTTCGATGGCATTGGAATGATAAGTCCACCAAAGTCGAAACTTTTGCAGCACCCGCGCTTCGACTTCGCTCGCCAGCGGACGCCGTCGATCCAGTTCCGCTTTCAGGCGGTCCACTTGCGCGAGGAGTTCCGAAACATTCGACATTTCTTTAATTTATTGCCTCACCCGTCTTTCTCAACGGCTCTTGCACAACAAATGACTTTGCTTTAAGAAAGCAACTAATGCTCTCGCGCGTTGCGTTCGCCGCCGTCCTCTGCGCGCTCCTGGCCGGCTGTGCGGATCACGATCACCAGGTGGTCGTCAGCATCCCGGAGCAGCGGCTGGCGGTGCTCAAGCTTGGGCAACCCGTCGCGCTGTATCCGGTGTCCACCTCGCGATTCGGCCTCGGCGATCGGGCGGGTTCCAACGCCACGCCGCTCGGGCAACTCGAAGTCGCCGAAAAGATCGGCGCCGGTGCGCCGTTGGGCGAGAAATTCAAGAGCCGGCGACCTACTGGCGAAGTGGTCGCCGTGGACGCACCAGGGCGCGACCCCATCGTGACTCGCATCTTGTGGTTGCGCGGGCTCGAGGCGCAGAACGCCCACGCGCACGACCGCTGCATCTACATCCACGGCACGCCCGAGGAATGGAAGATCGGCAAGCCCGCCAGCTATGGGTGTATCCGCATGCGCTCGCGCGATGTCGCGGCGCTCTACGATGAGATCGGCAACGGGACGCGGGTGTCGATCCTCACCGAGCCGTTGGCGATTGCGGTGCCGCCGCTCCTCGCGCGCGGGACGCCATTTCCGCTGGCGTGGCTGCCTGCTCCAGCCCTGGCCGCGGCAGTCCCGCCTACTGGACGGTGACCACGAAGGATGTCGTCGCTTTGTTCTTCGCGGCGTCCTTGGCAAAGACGGTGATCGTCGAGGAGCCGGTCACACCGGGTTTTAGGGTCATCGTGATTTTCAGGCCGTTGACCACGAGGCCGGTGACCAAATCAGGATTTGAATTCGCCTTCACCTTCAACTTGAGCGCGGCCGGCATCCCGGTGTGCTTGGCCAGCAAGGGGAGCTCGGTGATGGAGTTGTTATATACCAGGTTGCTGAGTTCCACGCTGGAAACGCCGTCGTAGTTGATCAGCGGCACACTGGTAAAAGCGCCTCCGAGCTGACGGCTGAGATCGCGGTTCGGAAGCGCCCCGATCGCGTCGAGCACGCTCAGGCCGTTGGTGACTTTACCGAAAACCGTGAACGGGCCTCCGTCGATGGTGGTGTCCAGATTTGTCGGGCCGCTGGTGTTGTCCGCTACGTTGAAAAAGAAATCCCCCGTGCCGCTGTCCGGTCCGCTGCTAAGGGCGATCGCCAATGTGCCCCTCGTGTTACTCACGCCGGGCTCGCCCGGGATGGTAGGGCGGCCCGTGATTTGGTCGATGGAACCGTCGGACCCGACATAAAAACCGCCGCCCTGGACGATGAACCCGGCGACCGCTCGCTGGATCAACGTGTTGTTGTAACTATAAATGCCCGAGGTGTTGTCGCCCGTGGTCAGCGCGTACTTCAGGAAGGTCGTCACCGTATTAGGAGCCTTGTCGGACAATAACGCCACATCGATGTTCCCGTCGCTGGTGGCAAACCGCACGAGCGGGCCGGTGAGGCCCGAGAGCGTGAACGTGTTTTTGAACTTCACCTTCGCCTGCGTCGAGCCCACGGGGACCACCACCTCGGGCACGCGATTCTCCACCACCGGCAGGTAACTCTGCGCAACCGCCGAGACGGCAGCGATTAAGGAGACAAGAGCGGTCAGAGAAGCGGCGGTCATGGGGCGTTTCATAGGCGAGCGGTGCGCATTTTAATAGCAGATGCGCGGGCTTTTGACAAGGCGTTGGGGATCGCGCAGGATCACCGCGCCGGGCAACTTCCACTTTCTATGGGCAACGTCACCGTCATCGATCACCCGCTCGTCCAGGCCAAGCTGGGGCTATTGCGCGACGCCGAAACGCCGACGCCGAACTTCCGCCGCACCATGCGCGAGATGGCGGCGCTCATGTTTTTCGTGGCGACGAGCGACCTGCCCACGGTGGAGGCGCCCGTGCAAACGCCGCTTGCTGCCTGCGCCTCCCGCCGCCTTGCCCGGCCGCTCGTCCTCGCGCCGATCCTGCGCGCCGGATTGGGCCTATTGGAGGGGGTCTTCGAGCTTGCGCCCGACGCCAGCATCGCGCACATCGGCATCTACCGGGACGAGAAAACCCTCCGGCCCGTCAGCTATTACGCGAAGGCGCCCGCGGGCATCGCGGACAGCGAGGTCATCCTCCTGGATCCCATGCTGGCGACCGGGCACAGCGCCTCGGAGGCGGCTCGCGCGCTCAAGCAAGCGGGCGCGCGGACCGTCCGCTTTATCTGTCTCGTGAGCTGCCCGCCCGGGATCGAGCATTTCCATTCCATGCATCCCGAGACCCCGATCTACACGGCGGCGGTGGACGGGGAGTTAAATGAGAAAGGTTACATCGTGCCGGGGCTAGGCGATGCCGGGGATCGTTTCTTCGGCACATGAACATCGTCGAACAGCTCTTCCACGCGGCCGACCGCACCGCCATCGCCCTGATCTGCGACGAAGAGGAAATCACCTACGGCCAGTTGATTGACCGAGCGGACGCCGCCGCGCGCGACATCGCGGCGATTGCGGCCGCGCGGGTGGGTCTCGATTGCCCCAACGGCGTCGCCCACGTGGTCCTCGCGCTGGCCATCGTGCGGACCGGCAAATGCCTCGTGCCGCTGGCCAGCGAGCTGGCGCCTTGCGAACGCGAACGCGTCATCCGCGAGACCGGCGTCGGCGCGATCGTCGATGCGACCGGCGCGATTCGGGAGGTCCACGCGGACGCCGATTTCGACGAGGGCAAACTCGCCGCGCTGAACCCCGCGTTCATCCGCTTCAGCTCCGGCACCACCGGGACCAGCAAGGGGGTCGTCATTTCTCACGAGCGGCTGCTCGAGCGCGTCACGGCGGCCAACCGCGGGCTGGGCATCGGCGCGGAGGATCGCATCGTGTGGATCCTCCCGATGGCGCATCATTTTGCCGTGTCGATCATGCTGTATTTGCTGCACGGCGCGACGACGCTCATCGTCAATTCGCACCTCGCCGAGGATGTGCTCGCGGCTGGCCGGCGGCGAGGCGGGACGGTGCTCTACGGCGCGCCCTATCATCACGCGCTGCTGGCGGCCGAGGCGTCCGGCCTGCCGTGGCCCAGCCTGCGCCTGGCGGTGTCGACGGCGGCGGCGCTGCCGTTGAACACGGCGAAAGCCTTCGACGCGCGCTACGGCGTTCCGCTTTCCCAAGGGCTTGGCGTGATCGAGATCGGCCTGCCGCTGCTCAACCTGGTCTCCGCCCGGGAGAAGCCCGGCTCGGTGGGGCGCCCGCAGCCGGATTTCCAGGCCGAGGTGCGGCAAAACGATGAACTGTATCTGCGCGGCCCCGGCATGTTCGACGCCTACTTGCGCCCCTGGACGCCCAGCGCCGACGTGCTCGTCGACGGCTGGTTTCGCACGGGCGATCTCGCCCGCATCGATGACGACGGCGACATCCACCTCCTCGGGCGCAGCCATTCGGTCATCAACGTCGCCGGGATGAAATGTTTCCCCGAGGAAATCGAGCTGGTCCTCGCCCAGGCGCCCGGCGTGAAGGCGGCGCGGGTGTCCGGCCGCGAAAACGCCCGCTTCGGCGCGGCGCCGGTGGCGGAGATCGAGTTGACCGACCCGGCCAACCCGCCCAAGGTTTCCGCGTTAGCCGCCCATTGCCGAAAGGCCCTCGCCAGTTATAAAGTGCCCATCGACTATCGGTTCGTAGAAAAAATCCCCCGGACCGCCAGCGGCAAAATCCAGCGATGAAAACCAAGATTAAATCGGTCGGCATCATCGGCGGCGGCCCTTCCGGCGCCACGCTCGCCTCGTTGCTTGCCATGCGCGGGGTCGACGTCACCATTTTTGACGATGGCCGTCGGCCCGCTCTCGTGGTCGGCGAGTCGCTCGTGCCGGCGATCATCCCGGTGCTGCGGCGGCTCGGGCTCGAGGAACGGGTGGCCCAGATTGGGGTCCACAAGCCGGGCGTGTCGTTCACGTTCGCGGAAGGCGCGGACGTCGATTTCAACTTCAACGCCGTCACCAATTGCGCGCTGCCCACCTACGCCTATAACGTCCCCCGCCCCGCCTTCGACGCGCTCATCGACGAACGCGCCACCGAACTCGGCGTCAAGCGGGCGAAAGTCCACGCCAAAGTCGAGCGGAAGGGCGGTAACTCCCTGCAACTCTCCCCGGAGTCGTTGGCCTGCGCGCCGTGGTTCAACGGCCGGCAGCCCGATCTGCTCGTGGATTCCACGGGCCGCAGCCGGCTTTTCGCGCGCACGATGGAAATCCCCTCGAAAGCCGGTCCGAGGCGCGACACCGCCCACTTTGCGCACTACGAGGGTTTTGAAGAAAAGATGCCGCGTGGCACGGTGGTCATCGGCCAACTGCAATCGGGCTGGAGCTGGCGCATCCCGTTGCGCGACCGGCTCTCGGTCGGCGTGGTGGTGCCAAAGGATGAACTCGCCAAGCTCGGGTCGACGCCGGAAGAACGGCTCGAGGCCGCCATTGAGCGCGACCCGGCTCTTTCCGCCGCGGGCGTTCATCGCAAGCGGATCACCGATGTCGTTTCCTACACGAATTATCAACTGGTCTCCGCTCGTGGACACGGGCCGGGTTGGGCGATGACCGGCGATGCGTTCGGCTTTGTCGATCCCATGCTTTCCCCGGGTTTGTGGCTGGCGATGCGCTCCGCCGAATTGCTCTCCGACAATCTCGATAATCTGCCGTCCTACTCGAAGCAGGTCTACCGCCTGATCAAAGCGTGGATGGATCTGATCGCGTATTACTACGACGGCCGGATGTTTGCGATGTACCACACGGGCAAGGCGTTTGAGGAGAAGTATCCGGGGAAGATCAGCGCCAAGGTGCATACCCACATCGAAGGCCAGATCGCCTGCATGGCCTCCGGCGCGACGACAACTTCATGGTACGGACGCGGCATGCTCAAGATGCTCTCCACCTCGCACGGCACCTGGGGCAAGCAGCCCGCGGAATTGGCCATCCGTTAGGCCTTATATGTCCAAACCTGTCATTCTCATTATTCGCGACGGTTGGGGGATCAATCCCGGCGCGCCGGAAAGCGCCGAACGCGACGGCGACGCCACCGTGTTGGGCAAGACGCCGTTCCACGATCATCTGCTCGCCGCGTATCCCTCCGCGCGTCTGAGCGCGAGCGGGATCGATGTCGGCCTGCCCGACGGGCAGATGGGCAACTCGGAAGTCGGCCACCTCAATCTCGGCGCCGGCCGGATCGTTTATCAGGATCTCACGCGCATCAGCAAATCGTTCGCCGAAGGAGAACTCAAGACCAACGCGGTCGTGCAGGAGGCATTCGCCCAGGCCCGCGCGCCGGGCGCCCGCATTCATTTCATGGGGCTGTTAAGCGACGGCGGCGTGCACAGTCACGTCGACCATCTCGTCACGCTCGTGCACGCGGCGAAGGATGCGGGCGCCAGCGAGATTTACATCCACGCCTTCACCGACGGGCGCGACACCTCGCCGACCGGCGGGCTGGAATACCTCCGCGGGTTGGAAGTGGCCATCGCCGGCACGGGCGCCCACGTTGCGACGGTGATTGGGCGCTACTTCGCGATGGACCGCGACCGGCGTTGGGAACGCACCAAGCTCGCGTGGGACGCGATCGTGCACGGCGAAGGGACCGTCTGCGCCATGTCGCCCGAAGAAGCAATCGCGCCGCTCTACTCGGCCGGGACGACCGACGAATTTCTCCCGCCGCTCGTCTTCCCGCCGCCTAACGCCTCGGGGAGGCGCGTGCGCGATGGCGACGTGGTGTTCTTCTTCAACTTCCGCGCCGATCGCGCGCGGCAGCTCTCCGATGCGTTCCTCGACGCGGACTTCACCGGGTTCGACCGCGGCGTTTTTCCCAAGACGCATTTCGTGACGCTCACGCAGTACGACGCGAAGTATTCGTGCCCGTTTGCCTTCGCGCCGCAGACGCTCGACAAGATCCTGGGCGAAGTAGTGAGCGCCGCGGGCAAGCGCCAGCTTCGCATCGCCGAGACGGAAAAGTATCCGCACGTCACGTACTTCTTCAACGGCGGCCTGGAGCCGCCGTTCGCCGCCGAAGACCGCAAGATCGTGCCGTCGTCGAAGGTGGCGACGTACGATCTGCAACCGGAGATGAGCGCGGCTGGCGTCACGCAGACGGTTCTCGACGCGCTGCCCGACTACGATCTCGTGATCCTCAATTTCGCCAACCCCGACATGGTCGGTCACACCGGCGTGGTCGAGGCCGCGATCAAGGCCGTAGAGACGATCGACGACGATCTGCGCAAAGTGGTAGAGAGAACGCTTCAACTCGGCGGCAAGGCGCTCATCACCGCCGATCACGGCAACTGCGAGTTCATGCGCAATGCGGACGGCTCACCGAACACCGCGCACACGACGAACCTCGTGCGCGTGTTTTACGTGGCCGACGACGCGAAGAATTTCACGGTGCACGACGGCATCCTGGCCGACGTCGCGCCGACCCTGCTCTCCCTGCTCGGCATCCCGCAGCCCGCGGAGATGACGGGCCGGAGTCTCCTAGACGCCAAGGGCTAGCTCACTGCCCGCCCCGGGTCAGCACCGGCACCAGCCCGCTGCTCGCGACGATCGCGTATTTCTCCGGCCTATCCTCGCGCGGCTTGAGCGACACGAGGCCCCCGGCGTTTTCCACCAGCAACACGCCCGCGGCGACATCCCACAGGCTGATCCCCGCCTCGATGTACGCGTCGAGCCGCCCGCACGCCACGTACGCCAGATCGAGCGCCGCGCTGCCCATCATGCGGCACTTGCGCACGCGATGAATGAGTTCCTGCATCACCGGCAGATTCTGATGGATCGTCTCCGTCACCTTCGCGAGCCCCACCGAGATGATCGTCTCCCCCAACTCCGCGCGCGCGCTGACCTTGATCGGCCGGCCGTTGAGCGTCGACGCCGCCCCCGCCGACGTCGCCCACAACTCCTCGCGGCTCGGATCATAAATAACGCCCGCCAAGATCTTCTCGCCCTGCCGCAGCGCGATCGACACGCAGAAGTGCGGGATGCCGTAAAAATAATTCACCGTGCCGTCGAGCGGATCGACGATCCACTGAAACTCGCTCTTCGCATTGCCCGCCATCCCTTCCTCGCCGTAGATCGCGTGGTCGGGAAACGCGTCGAGGAGGATCTGCGTGATGAGATCCTGCGCGCGCACGTCGAGCTCGAGCTTGATGTCGTGCGCGGCAAACTCGTTGACGTTGGGCGTCTGCCCGAAGTTTTCGCGGAGCAGCCGGCCGGCCGCGCGGGCCGCGGTGATGGCGGTATCCAGATAGTTGAGCATGGCGTCGGAAACTTACGCCCGGAATGGAGACGCGTCGCGGCTCAATTCGCGGCCAGCTCGTTGCGCCGCCGCTCGCGGAAGAACGCGCGGATCTCCGGCTCCTTCATGTCGCCCCAGGAGCGGATCGAATGAATCACCTTCTTGCCGTCGGCGACGAGTCGCTGCGGGCTGGCCGGCAACCCGACCCACGCGCAGCCAAACGGCAGCCGCCCGCTCGCGAGATCGCCGAAGCGTTTGCCGACGCTCCACACGAGCGGCCCGAAAAGGTGATCCTCCTGCAAGCGCGTGAAGCCCAACCCGCGCATGGGCAGCAGCTTAGCTTCGTGCAATTTGCGCACGCAATCCTCGCTCATGCAGTTCGCGCCGCCGAAGACGTTGGTGGCGATCTTGAAGCCGTCGCGCGTCGCCTTGCGCAGCACCTTGCGCAGCGCCCACACTCCCGGGGGTCGCCGCACGAGACTCAGGAAACGCACGTTGAACTTCGCCATCTCGCGCGTCTCCCAACTGTAGTCCCACGGCTCGCCATCGTAGGTGAGCGGATATTGGCCTGCGATCCCGATGTGCGGCTGCTCGGTGAAAAGGCGGTGCGCCTCGTCCTCGGGCCGCGGGCCGATGATCAACGCGTCGGTGTCCATCCGCAACAACACGTCGAAGCGCCCGGTCTTGACCGCGTGCGCAAAGGCCAGCGAGAGATTGACGTACAAGCCCCCGTACTTGCCCATGTTGCGCGGCGTGGTCACGATTTCCAGCTCGGGCACGCTCTGCTGCAACTTGTGGCCCATCCCGTTGGCCGAGTCGTCCGCGATGATGATCCGCCGGTTGGGCGTCGTGTAGTGACGGACGCTCTCGATGGTGTCGAGCGAGTCTTCTTCACGGCAGGTGGGCCCGACGGGGATCACAACGACGAGCCGCACCGCGTCCGGGTTTACTGCAGGCGATGATGAATCCATGTTTCCATTTTTGCGGAGATTCTAGCGCGTCTCGGGTGGAGGTGAAGCGAATTTACCCGAGGCGGCCCGCCGCCTGGAAAAGGGAAAGGGGAGAAAGGCCGAAGCCTTTCTCCCCTGAACCGGTTAAGGGTTGGAATTGGTGATCGCTGTTGGGGAAGAAAATTACTTCTTCTTCGCGACAGCTTTCTTGGGAGCAGCCTTGGCCGGAGCCTTGGGCGCAGCTTTCTTCGCCGCCAATTTCTTGGCGGGAGCTTTTGCTGCGGGCGCCTCTTTCTTGGGCGCTGCTTTTTTTGCCGCCAATTTCTTGGCCGGCGCCTTCTTCGCTGCCGGAGCTTTTTTAATGGGCATCTGTTATCACCCCTTTCCAGCCGCAGTAGCGGCATTTTCGAACGACACGATATTGTTTCGTTCGGATAAATGAGCAACTACCTATCTTGCGCAAGCGCGTCAACTATATTTCTTTTCAACTCACTAAATAATTGCACCAGACGCGCGCCGATTTCCGCTTTGCTCGCGCGTTTCCATTCGCGCGTTTCTCCGCTCGCGAAGAAAAGCGTCACCGCATTTTCGTCCGCGCCAAACCCAATTCCGGATTGGCTCACATCGTTGGCGACGATCAGCGCGCAACCTTTCTCGCGCAGTTTGCGGCGCGCGTTTTCCGCGACGTTTTGCGTCTCGGCCGCGAAGCCGATCGTGATCGCGCGCACGCCGCGCTCGCGCACCGAACGCAGGATGTCTCTCGTTTGGGTTAGCTCGAGAAGGATCGTCGCGCGGCCGTCTTTTTTGATCTTGTGCGGCTCGACGCGCGCCGCTTTGAAATCGGCGACGGCCGCGCACATCACGAACACGTCGGCCCCCTCGATCTCGGCGTGCACGGCGTCGTGCATCTCGTCGCTCGTCTCGACGGAAATCACCCGCGCCCCCGCGGGAAAAGGCGCCTCCGCGGGGCCGCTGACGAGCGTCACCTCGTGGCCCGCGGCCACCGCCGCGGCGGCAATCGCGTACCCCATTTTGCCTGAGCTGCGGTTGCCCAGATAACGCACCGGATCGAGCGGCTCGCGCGTGGGTCCGGCGGTGACGAGCACCTTCATCGCGCGGCGGCGAGGATCGTTTGCGCCGCCTCGACGATTCCCTCGATCGGCCACAGGCGCCCGAGCCCTTCGTAGCCGCACGCGAGCACTCCGGCCTCCGGCCCGATGAACTCCGCGCCCCGCGCGCGCAGCCGCTCCACGTTTTCCAACGTCGCGGGATGCTGCCACATTTTACCGTTCATCGCGGGTGCGATCAAGATGGGCGCCTGCGTCGCGAGCGCGATCGCAGTCAGCGCGTGATTCGCGAAACCGTGCGCGAGTTCCGCGAGGATTTGCGCGGTTGCCGGCGCGATCAACAGAAGATCGGCGCGATCCGCGAGATCGATGTGGCCGGGCTGCCAGCCGATCTTCTCGTCGAACAAATCGCTGATGACCGGATGGCGTGAGAGCGTCTGCAAAGTCAGCGGCGCAATGAACTGCCGCGCCTCGGCCGTCATCACAACGTGCACCGCGTGCCCAAGCTTCGTGAGCTGGCTCGCGAGATCAGCCGCGCGATACGCGGCAATCGAACCAGTCACGCCGAGCACGATCGTCTTCATGTCAGATCGCGGTCGGAAAACCGCCGGCTCAAATAACGCTCCGCGCGAATGATGGAGCGGAACTTCGCGAGATCTTCCTCCACCGAACCGCTGACGATCGTGTAACGATAGTCGCGCCAGCGCACCATTTCGTTGGCTGCGGCCGTGAGGCGCCGGTCGATCTGCGACTCGTTCTCCGTGCCGCGCCGGATGAGGCGGCGCCGCAATTCCTCGAGATCAGGCGGCAGGATGAAAACGTCCGCGACCGCATCGCGAATATCGGGATCGGAGTTCGTGCGGATGATTTCGGCGCCGCGCGTGTCGATGTCGATGAGCACGTCGATGCCCTCGCGCAGATGCTGCAGGACGTTCTCGCGCAAGGTGCCGTAAAAATTGCCGTGCACCTCCGCGTGTTCCAGGAAGTCGCCCGCCGCGATGTGCTGGCGGAAGGTTTCCATCGACATGAAATGGTACGCCTCATCCTGGATCTCGCCCTGACGCGGCGTGCGGGTCGTGCACGAGACCGAGTAGACGAAATCGGGCGTCTGCCGCAGGGCGGTGCAGAGCGTGGTCTTGCCGGCGCCAGACGGCGCGGAGATCACGAAGAGGATTCCCTTGCGGAAAAACCGCTTCGCTTCGGGGGCGATGCTCATTCGATGTTCTGGACCTGTTCGCGGATTTTGTCCAACTCCGCTTTGCACGTGAGCGCGGCCTGGCTGATCGCGAGATCGTTGGCCTTGGCGCCGAGAGTGTTCAATTCGCGGGCCATTTCCTGGGTGAGGAAATCCATCGGGCGGCCCACCGGTTCTTCTTTGGCAAGCAACGCGGCGAATTGTTCGAGGTGGCTTTGGAGGCGGGTGAGTTCTTCGGAAATGTCGCAGCGATCCGCATACAGGACGAGCTCGCGCAGGAGGCGTTCTTCGTCGACCGGCGTCTCGAGGCCGGCGCGCGCGAGGCGTTCGGTGAGCGCGGTGCGGTAATTCTGCGCGGCGATGGGTTCTCGCGCGCGGATGGCGGCGAGCGCCTGGCCGATGATCGTCAAACGCGCAACAAGATCGCCCGCGAGATGCTGACCCTCGCGCGTGCGCATCTCGACCAACGCGTTGACCGCGTGTTCCAACGCTTCCTCCACGCGCGGCCACGCGGCGGCGGGATCGAGCGGCTCTTCTTCGTTGGCGCCGCGCAAAACCCCGGGCGCGCGCAGGACCGTCTCGATGCTGATCTCGCCGCCGGCGCCGAGTTCTTCCTTGAGCGCGACCATTGCCTGGTAGTAGGCGCGTGCGACGGCGGTGTCGATCGCAGCCGGCGCGGACTCCGCGGCCGCCTTCTTATAGGAGACGCTGACGCCGAGCCGTCCGCGCGAGATCCGTCCGCTGAGTTTGGCGCGGATCGGCGGCTCGAGCGCGGAGAGTTCGCGCGGCAGGTTGATGACGATCTCGCTCTGCTTGCGATTGACGCTCTGGATTTCCACCGCGCACAGCACCCCGGCGCCGCTGCTGCGGCCGCTGCCGTATCCGGTCATGCTGTGCATTGTTTTAAACGGCCGCGGCGCCTTCCATCTCCGCCACCTGCTGGACATCCTTGTCGCCGCGGCCCGACAAATTGATGAGCAGGATGTCCTCCTTGCTCATCTTTGGGGCGACCCGCATCGCGTGCGCGATCGCGTGCGACGATTCCAGCGCGGGGATGATGCCCTCGGTCGCCGAGAGCTCGTGGAACGCACCCAGCGCTTCCGCGTCCGTGGCGTTTACGTATTCCGCGCGGCCCTTGTCGCGCAGGTGGCTGTGCTCCGGCCCGACCGCCGCGTAATCGAGCCCCGCGGAAACGGAGTGGGTGAGTTCGATCTGCCCATCATTGTCGGCGAGCACGAACGTCTTGGCCCCTTGCAACACGCCGAGCCGCCCGCCCTGAAAACGCGACGCGTGCCTCTGACGATGCTCGACCCCCTCGCCGCCGGCTTCCACGCCGACCATGCGCACGTCGGGATCGCCCAGAAACGCGGTAAAGAGTCCCATCGCGTTGCTGCCGCCGCCGACGCACGCCAATAGCAGGTCGGGCAGCCGCCCCTCGCGCTCGAGCATTTGCACGCGCGCCTCGTCGCCGATGACCCGGTGGAAATCGCGCACCATCATCGGGTACGGATGCGCCCCGAGCGTGCTGCCCAATATATAATAGGTGGAACGCACGTTGGTGACCCAATCGCGCATCGCCTCGTTGACCGCCTCCTTGAGCGTGGCGGCGCCGGCGGTCACCGGGACGACGGTGGCGCCGAGGAAACGCATGCGCGCGACGTTGAGCGCCTGGCGTTTCATGTCGACCGCGCCCATGTAAATGATGCACTCGCAGCCGAACCGCGCCGCCACCGTGGCCGTCGCGACGCCGTGCTGGCCCGCGCCGGTCTCCGCGATGATGCGATGCTTGCCCATGCGGCGGGCGAGCAGGATCTGGCCGAGGGCGTTGTTGATCTTGTGCGCGCCGGTGTGGAGGAGGTCTTCGCGTTTGAGGTAAATCTTCGCGCCGCCCCATTTTGCGGTGAGGCGCGGCGCGAAGTAAAGCGGTGTCGGGCGGCCGGCGAAATCGTGCAGGAGCCCGGCGAGTTCTTCCTGGAAGGCTGGCTCGGTCTGGGCGCGCTGGTATTCATCGGTGAGGTCGCGCAGGGGCGTCATCAACGTCTCCGGGACGAACATCCCTCCGTAAGGACCGAAGTAGCCGTGGGCATCAGGGAAGGTTTGCATGGGTGGCTTTCAAGAGGCAGGATGCTTGCAGCATGGTCACAACGAAATTTGAGGAGTTGGCTGACAATCTTCCACAGTTTGAGGCATGGCTCCAGCGTGGAGAAGAGATTGAACTGACGCGCGGCGGACGGGCTCTGGCTCGCGTGGTTCCGGCGGTTTCGAAAACCGCGCCCAGGGCGTTGGTCAAAGCGGACTTCGCCGGGCGGATGAAAGAAATTTGGGGCGATGCTTTTTTTAGCGATGAAGAGGTAAGCGCGATGCGGGCGGCAGAACTGGGTGAGCGCTCATGATCGCATATCCGGACACGAGCTTTCTCTACGCCATCTATCGTCCTCAATCGAAGTCGCCGGCGGCGCTGGCGCACTACCAGGCCATGAACGAACCGTTGCACGTGACGGGTCTCCTTTTGTTCGAGTTTCGGCAGTCGCTGCGACTCCAGGCCTTTCGCTGGAAGAGCGATCGGGGAGTCGGAGTGAGCGGACGTGGCAACTCAGCGAACTCTCGCTCGGTTGGCGGGATTGAAAACTGCTCCTGATATCTAAAAATCCTTTCTCATCAGCTGCCGCACTGCCCTGCGATGCGGCGCGGTCATTGCGGCGGACTCGACGTCCTCAGCATCGTGCCATTTCTGTCCCTCGCTCAATAGCGCAGGAGTGCTCGCGCGGTACACCCGCAACGTCACCACATGATGCGTGAACGGGTACGTCAACTCCACCAGCGGTTCATCCCGCTCCTTCTTTATAT
>CAXUAZ010000067.1:0-18504 GCA_964249195.1 uncultured Chthoniobacterales bacterium | reverse complement strand
GCGGGCGGCGATCGACGAGACGCTGGCGCTGGGGCAGGAGGGCGGGGCGGAGCATTGGGTGCGGGGCGGGTCCGAGGCGGCGGCTTATCAGCGGGTGCTGCGCGCCCGGTCCCGGCGGGCCGCCGGCCTGGCGGAAGACGAGGAGCCGTACACGGACGACGATTTCGCGGCGGACGAAGCGGCGTTCCAAACCATGTTCCAGGAAGCGATGCTGCGGCAGATGGGGGTGGATCTCGGCGCCATGGATCCGAAGGATCGCGAGGACCTGGAGAACGCTTTCCGCGAGGCGTTCGGCGGGGGCATCCCGAAGGACAACCCGCCCCCGCGGGCGGCGCGCAAGAAGGCAAAGCCGCCGACGCCCGAGCAGAGCGCGCTGGAGGATCGTTGCAAACAGATTTATCGGCGGCTAGTCCGGCGGCTTCATCCGGATACGGGGGCCGAGTCCACGCCGCAGACGCGGCAACTTTGGCACGATCTGCAGGATGCCTGGCAGCGGCGCGACCTTGAGCGGCTGGAGTTATTGCAAGCGGTCGTGGAGTTGCAGGATGGCGGGACCGAAGCCGCCTTCGCGGCGGTGAGCCTGGACCGGTTGCGGCGGATCGTGCGCGATCTGGCGCGGGCCTGGCAGGAGGTGCAAAAGGAGAGGAGATCGCTCAAGCGGCATCCGGCGTCGCAGATGAGCGATCCGGGAAAGGCAAAGTCGCTCGAGACGAGGATCCGGGTGGAGTTGAAGACGGCGATCCGGGATTTGCAGATGGAGACTCGCGATCTGGACGCGTTGATCGCGCGGTGGGAGCGGAGCAAACCCAAGGGCAAGGCGCGAGGCCCGTCCGCCGGGCAGGACGAATTCCTGTTTTGAAGCCCAACGGCCAGCGATGGCGCTTCAACTCACCACGACTGTCGTGTCCGTCACGACGGCTCCTGATAGATTCGGAAGCGGTTCCGTTCTACGATCCAAAGCTTGCCATCGATCTGCTCCTGCAACACCCCTTGCGCAAGAACGCGAATGAGACTCAGCAAGTCTTCGTGGGAAGGCTTGGGTGGAAGTCGAAGCACCGCGATCCCGCTGTAGAGCCGGGGCGGATACGAGAGCGGATTGGCAAAATGCATGTCCAACGTCACCAGACATCGGCTTTCCGCGTGAGCGATGTCGATCAGCGCATGATCGTCGGCGCCTTGCAAAGATTCATAAGCGACCGTTGCAACATCAAAACCCGCGGACCGAAGAATGGCTTGCCCGCGGCTGCCGAGGTTTTCATCGAGCTTAAACCTCATGCCGCCGGTTCCAAGGGGATGCTTACATATCGCTCTCTCGACATGTCGGCGCCGTAGGCAATGCAGGCTTGAAGATCCTCTTTTTCCAGGCCGGGATACTCTGCGAGGATTTCGTCCGCGCTGCTCCCGGATGCCAGCAGATCCAGGATCAAAGAGACCCAAATGCGATGCCCGCGGATGCAAGGTTTTCCAAAGCAGCGCTTTGGATCAATCCAGATGCGCGCCAGCAATTCCTCGCGGTTCATCTTCTTACTTTGCGATGGATATCCAAACTCCGCAAGGATTCGGCCCGGAAGCGTTTCCATCGGGCGACTTGACGTGAAGGGGGCGTTGCGCTAAGAACTGCCCTCCACTTTCGTCCAGCCCCTGCTTTACCTATTGCCATGCCCACGTCTGAAGTCATCCTCACTGAAAATATCCGCGGCCTGGGCGCGGAAGCGGATATCGTCAAGGTGAAGCGCGGGTTTGCCCGCAATTTCCTGCTGCCGACCGGCAAGGCCTACGAGGTCACCCCGGTCACGCTCCGCCGCATCAACACCCTCAAAACCAAACGCGCCGAGCGCGAGGCCAAGGAGCGCAACGAGGCCGACGAATGGGCGCGCAAGATCAACAAGACCGTCCTCAACCTCACGCTCGAGACCGGCGCGGCCGGCAAGGCGTTCGGTTCGGTCACGGTCAAGGATTTGGAAGACGCACTGAAGAAGGCGCTGCCCGATGTCACCATCGAGCGCCATAGCATCCAGCTCGAGAAGCCGATCAAGGAGACCGGCGACCATGAGGTGGCGGTGCGGATGCACGCCGAGGTCACGGCCAAGCTGCGCGTCGTGGTGAAGTCGGCGAACGATCCGGGCGTCCTCGCGGCGGCCGAAGCGGCGGAGAAGAAGGCCGCCAAGAAGAAGAGCTAATTTTTAGCGAATGCCGCCGGAGCCGCAGATCGCCGTGTTCGGCGGTCCGCAGGCGCCGGGCGGGAAGGGGAGTTATCCACAGGGTAATTCACCGGATATTCACCGGGCGCTGCCGCACAGCGACGAGGCGGAGCAAGGGCTGCTCGGCTCGATGCTGATCGCACCGACCGATGTCATCGGTGAGTGCGTCGAAAGCATCAGCGGAAACGCGTTTTACGTCCCGGCGCATCAGACGATCTATGAGATCCTGGTGGAACTGTGGAACAAGGAGACGCCGGCGGATTTCATCACGCTCACGCAGATCCTGCGCGACCGCAAACTCCTCGATGGGGTGGGCGGGCCGGCGTTCGTCACGCACTTATTCACCTTCACGCCGACGGCGGCCAACGCGACGTATTATCGCGAGATCGTGCAGGAGAAGTTCGTCCTGCGCCAGATCATCACGGCTTGCACGGAATGCGCGGCGGCCGCGTACGATGAGCAGGGCGAGGTAATCACGCTGCTGGGCGACGTCGAGCAGAAGGTGCTGGCCATCGGGGAGAAGCGTTTTCAGAACGAAATCCCGTCCATGACCGACCAGGTGATGGAGGCGATCGAGACGATCGAGAAGCTCTACGAGCGCCGGGGCGCCATCACCGGGATCCCGACCGGATTCAAGGACCTGGACCGCATGACGAGCGGGTTCCAGGCGGCGGAAATGATCGTCATCGCGGCTCGGCCGAGCATGGGCAAGTGTCTCGCTTACGACGCCGAGATCGTGCTGGCCAGCGGCGAAGTCGTGACGATCGAGGAGATCTTCCGCCGGCATCATGCCGACTTGCTGACGTTGGGCGATGACTTGCGGCTGGGCGTCACCCAACCGAGCGATTTCATCGACGACGGCGTCAAGCCGGTGTTCAAAGTGACCACGCGCCTCGGCCGGTGCGTGGAATCCACCTTGCCTCATCCGTTTTTGACGGCTGGCGGTTGGAAGCCGCTGGCGGAGTTGCGCCCGGGAATGAAAATCGCCGTGCCGCGGCGGGTGGAGATTTTCGGCGATTGCACGGCTCCCGACGCCGAAGTGAAGCTGCTCGGCTACTTGCTGGGGGATGGAGGGCTCACCAACTCCGTGCCGCGATTTACAAACGGCAATCCCGTTTTGCTGGCCGATTTCGCGCGGGCCGTGGAGGAACTTGGCGGCCTAACGACGACAAAGGAAGATTCCCGAGGCGCCCGCACCCCGACGCTATCGGTGATTTCCGACGCATCGGCGCGCGCGTCCGCCCGGCAAGCGTTCGCGGGCCGTCTGCGGATGGCTCTTCAAAATGGGGGCCGGCCCGATCGCCAAGTGGCGCAATTGTTGGGGGTCGTGCCTTCCTGCCTGCCGGCGTGGAAACAAGGCAAATCCGTTCCGACGCAGCCGGTCTTCCGGGAGCTGTGCCGCGTGCTAGACGTGCCGGAAGCCGAACTGGCGCCGGGCGGATATGCGAGCATCGCGAAAAACGTCCGCAATGCATTGACCCATCGCCTGGCAGCCTGGGGGCTGATGGGCTGCGGATCGCGCGATAAATTTGTGCCTCCGCACGTGTTCCGGCTGGGGCGCGCGGAACTGGCGTTATTTCTCAACCGGCTGTTTTCGACGGATGGTTGGGCCACGGTCCTGGCCAGCGGACAGGCGCAACTTGGATACGCCTCGGTGAGCGAACGCCTCAGCCGGCAAGTGCAGCACCTGCTCTTGCGCTTCGGGATCATTGCGTCCTTGCGCCGACGGTCGATCGCCTACCAGGGCACGAGAAGGATGGCATGGCAGTTGGACCTCACGGAGGCCGAGGCGATGGGAATTTTCATCGCGGAGATCGGGATCTTTGGCAAGGAGGAGGCGGTTCTTCGCGTCTCGGAAGCTCTGGCCACGAGGAAACGTTACCAGACCAATTGCGATCTGATCCCGGTCGAGGTGTGGCCTACTTTGGCCGAGGCTAAGGGAGGCGTCTCCTGGGCGGCCCTGGCGACCGCCTCGGGTCTGAAGAACGTCACCAACCTGCACGTCGGCCAGCGGGCCCTTTCCCGCCGCCGGCTGTCGACCCTGGCGGCCACGCTGGAAGCTCCGCGGTTGGAACATCTGGCGACAAGCGACGTTTATTGGGATGAAATCGTCTCCATCGAGCCGGCGGGCGACAAGCAGGTCTACGATTTGACGATCGACGGAACGCACAATTTCGTGGCCAACGACATCTGTGTTCACAACACCGCCCTCGCCATGAATATCGCCGAGCACGTGGCGGTGAACGCCAAGCTGCCGGTCGCGATCTTTAGCCTGGAAATGAGCACGCAGCAGCTCGTGCAGCGCCTCCTGTGCTCGCGGGCGCGGGTGAATTTGCAAAAGGTGCGCGACGGCTTCCTGAGCGAGCGCGATTTCCCCAACCTGACCAACGCCGCCGACAAGCTCGCCAAGAGCCAGATGTACATCGACGACACCGCCGGCTTGAGCATCCTCGAATTGCGCGCCAAGGCCCGCCGGCTCAAGAAGATGCACGATATCAAGTTGATCGTGATCGATTACCTGCAGCTCCTGCGTTCCACCAGCCGGCGCGCGCAGGATAATCGCCAGCTCGAGATCGCCGAGATCAGCGCGGGGATCAAGGGGCTCGCGAAGGAGTTGAAATTGCCCATTATTGTCCTGGCGCAGCTCAACCGTAATCCCGAGGCGCGCAAGAGTGGCCGGCCGATGCTGAGCGATTTGCGTGAATCGGGCAGCATCGAACAGGACGCCGACGTGGTCGCGCTGCTCGTGCGCTCCGAGTATTACGCGGAGGAGGAAGACAAGCAGGAGGTCGCCGGCGAGGCGGAACTCATCATCGCCAAGCAGCGCAACGGGCCGGTGGGCGAGGTGAAGTTGACGTTCATTAAGGAATTCACCCGCTTCGAGGATCGCGCGGCCGAGGCGCGGGCTTCGTAAAGGCCCATGCTGACGGGGCTGAAGCTGCGCGATTTCCGGTGTTTTCCGGCGCTGGAGTTTGCGGCGGCGCCGGGGGCGCAGTTCATCGTGGGGGACAATGCGCAGGGCAAGACGTCGATCCTGGAGGCGGCGGCGGTGCTCTTGCGGCTGGCGTCGCCGAGGTCGGGCGCGCTCGCGCCGCTGACGCGCTTTGGGGCGGCCACTTTTTCGGTGCAGGGGCGGTTCGGCTCGGCGGACATGCAATTCCGCTGGAGCCCGGAGGGCCGGCGGCTGGCGCTGGACGGCCAACCGCAGAGCGGCCCGGGCGAGTATCTGCGCGTGGCGCGGGTGGTTTATTTTGGCAACAGCGACGTGGAACTCGTGCGGGGGCCGGGCAACGGGCGGAGGCGATTTCTGGATTTCGTTGGCGCGCAGATCGAGCCCGTGTATCGGTCGAGCTTGCGCGCGTACGAGAAGGCGCTGCGGTCGCGCAACCGGCTCCTCAAGGCCGTGCCGGTGCGTCGCCGGGAAGTGGAGGCGTATGATTCGCCGCTGCTGGATACCGGCGGGCTGTTGACCGATCTGCGGCGCAACCTGGTCAGTGAACTGACGCCCTGGGCGCAACGGGCGCAGACGGCGATCCGCGGAGAGATCGGCGAGGAGGAGCAGCTTTCGCTGGAGTATCAGCCGGGAGGCGGCGCGGATTTTGCCGCCGGGCTGGCCGGGTCGCGCGAGGAGGAAATGCGGCTGCGGCAGACGCTCGTCGGCCCGCATCGCGACGACCTGATCCTGCGCCTGGGTGGGCGCATGGCGAATGCGTTCGGATCGGAGGGCCAGCAGCGGACCTTGGCCCTTGCGCTCAAGCTGGCGCAGGCGGGGTTGATCGAGGCCGTCTCGCGCGTGCCGCCGCTGCTGTTGCTCGACGATATCTTCGGCGAGTTGGACCCGTTGCGGCGCAACGCGTTATTAACGGCGCTGCCCGCGCACGCGCAGTGGCTGGTGACGACCACGCATCTCCACTGGCTCGACGCCGCGCCGCCTGGGCCGGTGTGGAATCTGCAAGGCGGCAAACTCATTCAAACAAACGGCGTTTGAAGGTTCTTGCCAACAAGCGGAAACCGGGCATCTTCTACGGCTCGCCAACGCGACGGCTAGGTAGCTCAGTCGGTAGAGCAGAGGACTGAAAATCCTCGTGTCGGGGGTTCGATTCCCTCCCTAGCCACCTTTTCGTCTGCTTTGTTGCCTCTCACGCGCAAGGACGGCGTGAGATTCGATTTCCTTCGATGATAAGCTTCCCCCGGCTTGTGCGCGCGTTCCGCATTTTGGCATTGATGGCCTTGTTTGCGGCCGAGGCCAAAGCCGCCGGGGTCGTCATCAACGAGATTAACTACAACACGTCGGATTTTTTAAATCCGGCCGAGTTCATCGAACTTTGGAACACCGACGCGACGGCGGCCAATGTTGCCGGGTGGCAGTTCGATGCCGGGATCACGTACACCTTCCCCGCGGGAACCACCATCCCGGCAAACGGTTACGTCGTCATCTCGGCGGATCCCGGCGGCTTCGCTGACCGTTGGGGCTTTACTCCGCTCGGGCCTTGGACGGGCAAGCTGAGCAATGAGGGCGAGCAAGTCCGGCTGCGCAACGCCGCGGGCGTCACCGTCGACAGCGTGACTTACGGCGCGGGATTCCCGTGGCCCACGGCCGCCGACGGCAACGGCTCCTCCATGGAGTTGATCAACCCTAATCTCGACCACAATCTCGGCAGTTCGTGGCGTTCGTCGGGCCAGCCGGCCGGGAGCCAGCCCAGCCAGGTGTACGTTCCGGCCAATGCCGTCAACTGGCATTATCGCAAAGGGACAAGCGAGGCTTCCACTCCGATCAGCGCCTGGCGCAACCTGTCGTTTGTCGAGGATGGCACGTGGCTGTCCGGTCAGACTTCCGTCGGCTACGGCGACAACGACGACAGCACGATCCTCACGGACATGCAGAATCATTATTCGTCGATTTTCATGCGGCGCACGTTCAACGTCGCCGCCGGGCAGATCCCCGGCGCGCTGCAGGTTTCCGCGCGGGTGGACGACGGCTGCATTATCTGGATCAATGGCGTGGAGGTAGCCCGCTTCCATGTGGATGCGAACCTCGTGCCGGCCTATAATTCGTTTGGGGAAGATCACGAGGCCAGCGCCACGGCCTTTGAATCGGTGACGGTGTCCAATGCCAGCTCGTTTCTCGTCGCGGGAACCAACGTGGTGGCGGTGCAGACCTTCAACTCCTCGCTGAACTCGAGCGATCTCACCAGCGACGTGATGCTGCAAGCCGCGACGGCAACCTCTTCTACAGAACCCACGCCAGGGGCGGTGAACTCCTGTTATTCCACGAACGCTCCGCCCGCCATCCGGCAAGTGGCGAATGTGCCGCAGCAGCCGACGGCCGGGCAGGCGGTCGTCGTCTCGGCAAAGATCACCGACCCCACGGGGGTCTCTTCGGTGACGCTCAAATATCAGACGGTCGATCCCGGCGCCTACATCCGCCTAACGGACGCGGCGTATACGGCGAATTGGACCAGCGTGCCGATGTACGATGACGGCACGCATGGCGACGCGATGGCCGGTGACTCGATTTATTCGGCGACGATTCCCGCGTCCTTGCAGACCCATCGCCGGCTCGTGCGTTACCGCATCGACGCCACCAACGCGAATGGCGCCGTCGTCGAGGCGCCCTACGCGGACGACGACAGTCCCAATTTTGCCTATTTCGTCTACAACGGCGTGCCGAATTGGACAGGCGTGTTCAAGCCAGGCGCCGCCAGCACGACGTACACCGGCTCCCTGCAGCAATCGCTGCCGACCTACCACCTCATCGCCAACAGCGCCGACGTGGTCGATTCGCAGTATGATTCCGATTACAACGGTGAGCATTTTTACGGCACGCTGGTTTACAACGGCGTCGTCTTCGATCACGTCGAGTTCAACAACCGCGGCGAGGCGTCCACTTACGTTAGCGGGAAGAATAAGTGGCGCGTTCATTTCAATACGGCGCGTTCCCTCACGCCGCTGAATAACTGGGGCCAGCCATATGCGAATCCGTGGAAGGAGTTGACCATCAACGCGTGCGCCAGCCCCTGGTGCGCGGTGCATCGCGGGATGTCGGGCGTGGAGGAAGCGCTCTCGCTGCGGTTTTACGAGCTGGTCGGGGTGAACTCGCCGCAGTCGTACTTTATGCATTTCCGGGTCATCGACGACGCGTCCGAGACCGGGACAACGCAGTATCAGGGAGGGGACCCTTCAGGCGTTAACGGCGGCGACCTGTGGGGCCTGTACCTCGCCGTTGAAAACCCGGATAAATCCTTCCTGGACGATCGCAATCTCGATGAAGGAAACGTCTACGAAATCAAGGGCGGCGCGGGCGACCCGCGATACCAGGGCGGCGGAGAAGTGGATGACGGTTCGGATTGGACCGCGTTCCTCAACGCGAGCAAGAATACGCAGACTGAGTCCTGGTGGCGGGCGAACATGGATCTCCCGGCTTATTACAGCTTTGCCGCGGGCAACCGGTTGATCGGCAACGTGGATTTGCGGCCCGGCTACAATCATTGCTTCTATCATTCTCCGAGCGGGCTGTGGAGTGTGATTCCGTGGGATTTGGACATGATGTTCATCCCCAAGACCCATCAGGCGGGTTACATCGACCAAAACAATTGCCTCTCCCTCGCCAACCTCAAGATCGAGTACCAGAACCGCGCCCGCGAATTGATCGACCTCATGAGCGCCGACGGCACGGCCAATGGCGGGCAGATCGGGCAACTCATCGATGAATACGCGAAATTGGTCGCGCCGGCCGGCGTCTCGCCAAACTGGACCCAACTGGATGCGGCCATGTGGAACACGAACCCGCGGACCAATTCCAGTTCCGATGCGCAGACCAATCATTACGGCAATTTCTACGCACAATCTTATGTGGATAGCCGGATGGGCGGAACCTGGACGCGCACGCTGGCGACGACGGATTTCGCCGGTTCCATGGCGTACCTGCTCGGCTATGGCACCAATACTTTCCCCGCGGGCTCCACCTGGGCCGTAAATAATGGAGACCAGCGCGGTTACGGAGCGCGCTATCTGGCCTCCGATGCGAACGACGCCGCGGCGCCGCAGCAGCCGGCTGCGGCGTACGCGGGACCATCCGGCTATCCGGTCGACAAACTCCAGTTCACCGCTGGCGCCTATGCCGGGACCTACGCGTATGCCGCGACGCAATGGCGCATCGGAGAAATCTCCGCGCCGGGAATCCCGCTTTACGACGCCACGAAGCCGCGCATTTATGAAGTGACGGATGTCTGGCGTTCCGCGGAGTTGACTTCCAACGCGGCGGTGACCGTTCCAGCAACCTCGGTGTTGGTCGGGCACACGTACCGGCTGCGCGTGCGGCAGAAGGACGCGACGGGCCGTTGGAGCCGGTGGTCGAACGCCACGCAGTTTGTGGCCGGCGTCGCAAGCGCGGGGCTGACGGCATCGCAGTTGGTCGTGAGCGAGATCATGTACCATCCGCCGGCGCCCACGACCGCGGAGACCCAGGCTGGGTATACGCAGGAACAGTTCGAGTACATCGAATTGATGAACATCAGTTCGAAGACGTTGGATTTGAGCGGGCTGGCGTTCACCAATGGGATTTCCTACACGTTTGCCAGCGGGGTCACTCTGGCGCCGGGCGCACGCATTCTGCTCGTGAACAATCCGGCGGCGTTTGCCTTCCGTTACGGCAGCGTCGCGAGCCAGGTCGTCGGCCCCTACACGGGCAATCTGGACAACAGCGGCGAGGAAATCGCGCTCACCTCGGCCGGGCAGGTCGTGCAGGACTTTACGTACTCCGATGGGTCACACCCGGTCGCCCCGCAAACGGTGGACCCGTGGCCGACCGCCCCCGACGGCCACGGCGCCAGCCTCGTGCTGATGAATCCGACGCTCGCGCCGGACGAGACGTTGGCCACGAACTGGCGCGCGAGCATTCGGACCGGCGGTTCGCCCGGTCAGGCTGACCTGATCAACTACGCGGAATGGGCGCGCCGCTACCCGAGTCTGGGGGCGGCGACGGCGGATTCCGACGGCGATGGTTGGTCGAACGCGGCGGAGTATTTCTTCGGCACGTCGCCGACTGCCGCAGGGGATCACCCGGCAACCGCGGGGATCCTGGACCCGACGGTGCTTAGCTCCGGCGGGGCGCCGTATTTCGTGTTTATCTGCACCCATTCCGGGGAGAGCGGGGACGTGAATTACTTCGTCGATTTTTCGACCGATTTGCAGACGTGGACCCAGAACGGCATTCTGGTCGGCTCGGTGACGAATGCGAACGGAACGATCACCGAGCGTTGGCGCAGTGCGCAACCGGCGGATGGGAGCGTAAAGAGCGTCTTCGCGCGGCAGCGTGCCGCTTTCAAATAAGCGCGTAAGGGAGTGGGTCGACTGGGACTCGAACCCAGAACCAACGGATTAAAAGTCCGATGCTCTAACCATTGAGCTATCGACCCTAGTTACTCAATTTACGTCACTTACGACGCCCGATGGAGAGCGCTGTTGACTTTATCCACGGTTTTATTCTACGGCGATCGCCGAAATGGGAGGCGAAACCGTGAAAACGTGGACAAAGACAAAAGTTCAAAACCTCGTGAGGCATCGGAGCGGTGTGTATTATGCCCGACTTTACGGGGGATGGCAAAGAACAATGGAAAAGCCTGAAGACCGACCTGCTTGAGGTTGCGAAGGCCAGATTGCGGGAATTCGCATCTGAAACAAAGGAACACATTGAGCAGCAGACAGCCCTGCGGGTCGGGAAGATGACATTCGGTCAGGCGGCGTCAAGCTTTTTAGAACGACTAAAATCCAGTGGACTAGGCCTGCAAGGAAAACGAGCAAGTCGGAAACGGAACACGGAGAGCAGCATCCGCTACAGGGAAGAGACCGTCCGGGCGCTTCTGAAGTCATGGCCTGCCCTGGCCGTGACGGATGTCCGAAAAATCACGGCTGCGGACTGCGAGCAATGGTCGGAGGGCTTTTCCGCAAACTATTCTGCTACCCGATTTAACAACACTCTCGACAGCCTCAGGCATATTTTCGCGGTGGCAATCAAGGCGGGGGCACGGCATGGAAATCCCGCTGAGAGCGTTGGGCGATGCGAAGTGCGGCAGAAACTGTTGAAACTACCTGAGCGAGCACAATTTCAGGCTTTTGTCGGCGCAACTGCATCCGCTGGGGCCTGGTGCTCTCGTGATTGCGCTGACTTGGTGCGCCTTCTCGCGTTTACGGGATGTCGCAAGACCGAGGCGGCAAATCTTTTGTGGAGCGACGTGGATTTTGAGCGAGGCCGAATCCATCTCCGCATAACGAAGAATGGAAGGCCCCGTTACGTTCCGATGATTCCAGACGCGCGAGGCTTATTTGAACGCTTGCGAACGAACAGAGACGATATGGCCGAGGATGCTCCCGTGTCAAAAGTCCATGAGGCACAAAAGGCAATGGACAACGCCGCGGCAAAAATCGGCATGAGCCGAATTACTCACCACGATCTGCGGCATCTATTTGCTACGCAATGCATCGAATCGGGCATTGACGTTCCAACCGTCTCGCGGTGGTTGGGTCATACCGACGGGGGAGCATTGGCAATGAAAGTCTACGGGCACCTCAGAGATGCGCACAGCATGGAACAGGCGCAAAAAGTATCCTTTGCGCCGTCGCAAAAACCCACCTCTAACTCTTCCGTCCCGGCAGACGCGCAAACGCAGCGCTTCGCGCAGAAGCCGAAGAGGGCCACTTCTTCGCGCCCACAGCGGGCGAATTCGGCGAAGTCTTGGGCGTTATCGCTTGCCGACGAGCGGATAAAAAACGCTGCCATGCATTTGTCAGAGAGGGGCCAAGCTCCTGAATTTCGGCCTTAGTCTTTGGTGCCTTCGGCTTCATCCCGTCGTATAGCCCTGCTTTTTTGAGAATGGCATCCACTTCGACCGCAGGAATTAAAATTCGGCCGTGTTCCGTGATCGCCTTGACCTTTCCGGCGTAAATCTGCCGGTATCCCCAAGTCTGGGATTTACCGAACAGCTCGGCGAATTCACGGGGAGAAAAAGCGACCCTCGCATACCCCTGGCTCATAAGCGTCACGATAAAACATTACGCCAGCAAACAAAGCATATTTTGATGGATAGACGGACCTCTAAGTTGCCGATTGGCGCTTTCATTCGTCACCAAGCGGGAGAAGTGTTTCTCACATCCGGGGTTTCCAGTGTCTATTCTATCGCGCCCCCGATCTGAGCGCATATTGAAGTTGCTTGGATAGGCCGTTGAGCACTCTGGATTACAGAATTCGTCAATCGTGATGCACCTGAGGGAATGGCAAGTCTGCATATTCGCTGGAACCAAGCGGCGTTACGAGGAGATGTTGAAGCTCTGGGTATGAATTCGCTGCATCAACATCAGGAGGGAGGAGCCGCGACCCGTGGCGAACTCGACATTTTTTGGTTGCAAGTATGCCGCCGCGGAGTCGGCCACCGTGATGTCGGCTTCCACCGTTTCCACGGTAACCCCGCTGACGACCTGCGTCCCCAAGCACGGTCTCCGAGACCCCGGGCACCGGCGTCCAATATACGAGGTCGCTGCTCACCTCGTACCCGTCCGACCCGAGAACGGCAAAGCCGCCAATCCCCAGCACGCGCAATTCGGCGCCCATTCGCTAGTCAACGTCACCGGCAGCGTGACGCTGCCCGTCGTCAGCCCCAGCGAGAGATCGAACGCCTTCAACGCACCCCCCATTGACAACGTAAGCGCCCCCTTTGGCGAGATCCAGGCAGGGCCGGCCCGCAATCCCGGGGTTGGCTTGGATCGCGAACGTACTGTTGTTCAACAGCAACCCTCCGTTGCTTAACACCAGTCCGCCCGCGCCCCCGCGCATGTCGAGCCGAACGAGCCGCCGTTGGTCTTCTAAAACGGCAAAATCCAGCCGTTTCAAACGCCCTCTACAGCTTTGTCACATTAATAGTTGACCACCCCGAAAATTTGCCATTTACTTACGAACACAAACCCGGACAAGTAGCGAGCCCTCCCGTACGGTCTGCGGCTTCCTATCTGAAGTTTTCGCACCCCTCCCAGCCTTATGAAATACAACACTATTGCTCTGTTCGGTATATGCGCCATATCCGCCGCGACCCTGTTGGAGAATACTCCACGATTGAACGCCGCGTCCGCCGGGCGGATATTCGCGCTGTCACTTGACCAACTCGACCAACGTATCGTTCTGGAGCCGCGCGAGACAATCACTCTTCAGATCACAGATACATTGCCGACTAATGAAGTGGTCACACTTTCTGCTCCCAACGGGGGAAATTTCAACCGAGCCAGCGGTCGTCCGGTCCAGAAGGCGGTCGCAGACTTGCAGAATGTCCAATTTACGGCAGGCGCTTCGACCGGCCTGTATGTGTTGGAAATCAAACACGGCAAAGAGACGCGCATGGTAGAGTTTTGGGTTGGGCCGCAGCCGCCGGTTGGAAAAGCAGGTCCTGAACGAGCATTCGCCCACGATTGAGTTTCTAAATTCGCTGAAGATGAAAACACTTATCTGGCTTTCCCTCTCGTGCGTCCTGCTCACCGGTCCTTTGAGGGGGTACGACATTAGCTGTGGCAACGATATTGACCCCCCGCCCACTTGTACTACCTGTCCTTGCCCCTCCACCGGCACTGGGGCGGGGAGCAGCGGGAATCCAAACCCGGTTTACGGACCGTTGCCCATGCCTCTACCCGGACCGGCTGTCCCGCTCTCTGCCAGGGTGGGGCTGAACCCGATCAACCCCGGCACGGCTGATCTACACCGTCAGGTTGTTGATTTGCAGACCTTTGGGACGGCACCAATCGCATTTAGCCGGATTTACGACAGTCGAACCACGAATTTCAACGATCCTTACTGGGATTTCGGCAGTCGCCAAACTTGGCAGCACAACTGGAATTACGAAGTGCGCCAACTCAGCTCGAAGACGTTCAATCAGTTCGATATCAAGGTTCGCTATCCGGACGGGCGTGAATACAATTTTGTTGCCCCGGACGCCACGAGCAGCCAGCGCGTTCCCCCGGCCGAATGCGGAGACCGGCTCTACAAATGGTCCGGAGGATCCGTTGGTTACACGTTGATTACTCCCGAAGGGATGGAGTTGGACTTCTACCGGTATCTCTCCCCCGCTTTTCATCTTACTCAAGTGCGCGATGGGCAGGGGCTGGCATGGAATTTAACCTACGGGTCCGATCAAAAATTGAATCGTATAGCCAATCAGTTCGGCAGGTGGTTGCAGATCGAGCGCACGCTGGTAAGCGGAGTCAGTTGCATCACGCGTGTCTATACCAGCGACGGTAGACAGGTCGCCTATACTTACTCCCCATGGACACCGACGAGCACTATCGTCCTGACCGGCGTGACCTATCCCGGTACGGAGACCGCGTCCTACACCTGGGTGACGGCCGATCCGACATCCCCTAGCGCACGTCCGCTGCTAGAGACGGCGAGCGACCCCATGTACGGTGGCCCTGGGTCCCTGACTCGCTACGTGTACAACTATGATGCGAAGTTCGATTACGGGTCTGGCTCGTATTTGGTCACAGGCACAATCAAGGAAGAGCGCAACCTGACCACCGGGGCGTTAATTGTCAGCCTGCCGCTGGGCGGGGGGAGCTACCCGCAGATTCTCGAGGGCAATGGCACTGAGATCACTCGCAAGTTCAACAAGGGGCAGATCAACACGATCGCCGACGGTGAAGGGCGTTCCGTGACCTATGCACGGGATAATGCCGGCTATGGGTTTATCCAGTCGGCGACCGAATCACAAGGGAACGTGAACTTTGGAGTTACTTCGTACACACGGGATTTCGCCGGGCGCATTTTGACGCGGACCGACGCGCTAAATCACACGCGTTCGTTCACTTACAATACCGCAGGCTACGAGCTGACCCGGAGCGACGAGCGGAACTTCACCACCACAACGACGCGCGACGCAGGGAACCGTCCAATCAGAATCGATTACCCGGATGGCGCGTACGAGACGTGGACGTACAATACCTTTGGCCAAATACTCAGCCACCGTGCGCGCAGTGGCGGAACCCAAAGTCTTGTGTATTATAATGGCTCGGAAACGGGCGGGATGTTGGGAGACGTAAAAACGCGCACAGACGCCCTGAGCAACGTGACAACGTACACCTACGCCAATTCAGGCCTGCTCTCTTCGGTTATGGACGCACGCAACTTTACGACTTCCTATGCTTACAACTGGCGCGGGCTGCTATTGACGAAGACTCAGCCCGACAACTCTACCGTAACCTACGCTTACGACACGTTCGGCAACCGCACGAGCATTACTAACGAATTGGGCAAGGTTTGGACGACGACCTACAACGAGTACCAGCGGGTCGCGACGCGCAAAGACCCGCTGAATCGAGTAACCAGATATGAATACGGGATGGAGCCAGGCTGCTCGAGCTGCGCCTTTGCCAATACACTGAGCTTGGTGACTCTACCGTCCGGTAAGAAGACAGCGTTCACCTACGACCGCAGTTGGAAGCGAACCTCGCAAACGGTTGGCGCGGGCACATCAGATGCCGCAACGACTTCCTATGGTTACGATGGGGAGGGTGATATGGTGACAACCACGGACGGTCGTGGGAAGATCATGGGGTACACATACGATCTGCTGCACCGCCGCCTAGCCAGCACCGATCCGCTGAATCACACTTCATCAACCGCGTATGACCCTGCTGGCAACGTGTTGTCGCAAACTCGTGCCGACAACGAGGTAACCATCTATGAATACGACGCGATGAACCGGCGCACGAAAGAAACCGACCCGTTGAATCAGGTTACGCAGATGGCCTACGACGCCGCGGGTAATCTTGGAACATTGACCGACGCCAAGAACAATGCCTATGGATTCACTTACGACCTGCTAAACCGTAAAACGTCGATGATTTACCCGGGCGGCAGCCATGAAGATTGGACGTACGACCCCGTAGGCAGTGGGGCAACCTACCACAATCGAGCGGGTCAGATTCTTACAAAGACGTACGATAGCCGCAACCGGCTGACAAATGAAAGCTGGAGCGCTAACGGAGTCACCAGCATTCCATTGCCCTCGGCCAGGACCCGTATCTACGATGTCGCCGGCCGGCTGATATCCTTCTACGGAACAGAATTCGGACTCAACTACGCATACGACTTCGCTAATCAGTTAAATTACGAAGTCCAAGAATTCAGTAATGTGAATTCACAGGCGCAGGCAGAAGTGGACTATAGCTATGATCTAGATGGCAATCGCGCGACAATGAACGCCGCTGATAGCGATCAGAGTTGGGCGCCCACTGTGAGTTACTCCTATACCGCGCGCAATCAGATGTCCAGTATTTCCCTGGCGGGAAGTAGCTCTCCACTTGCGACCTTCACCTATGATTTGAGCGGCAATCGTCTGACACGCACCTTGGAAAACGGAACGTCTGCGTTTTACAGCTACGATGACGCGAATCGGCTTACCACGCTCGACCATCGATTCGGTGCATCCAGCATTGCGAAGTACGATTATACGTATAATACGGTGAACGACCGTACGAGTCGAGGGGAAGCCATCAATGGCGGTGGCGCTCAGACCGATACCTACGGTTATGATTCCACCGACCAGGTCACAAGTACTAGCTACGCCAGCGGACGGAATGTTGTTTACAACTATGATCCTGTTGGCAACCGAACAGTTGTTACGGACAGCGTGACGCCTGCAGTACAGCCAGGGAGTTACACGACTAATAACCTTAATCAGTATACCGCGACTAGCCCAGGCGCAACGCTCAACTATGATGCTAATGGGAATCTGTTGAACAGTCCCTTCACGGTCATCTACGACGCCCAAAGCCGAGCAGTTGCGAACGTTGGAGACGAGCAGGTGTACTACGACGGAACTAATCGAGTGATCGCACGCGGGAACGATGGACACGGAATCCAGTCACCGGAATACCAAACCTACATTTACGATGGTTGGAATATCATCGAGGACTACGACACAGTCACCGGAAAGATGGCGGTTTATGTGCACGGACCGCAGGTGGATGAGTTGTTGTGCAAATTGGATGGGGTCGGCGGGCGGGTGTACTATTCCCAAGACGCATTGGGAAGCGTGACAGCGTTGACCGACAACGCGGGCGTTGTGAGCGAGCATTACACATACGACGTGTACGGAAAGCCGAAGATATACAACGGCACGAATATGCTGTTAAATTTCACAGCATACGGGAACCGTTTTCTTTTCACAGGTAGAGAGTGGTTTTCCGCGTCATCGCTGTATGATTACCGCAATAGGTTGTATTCGCCGACGCTTGGGAAGTTTTTGCAGATGGACCCTATCCGGTTCGATGCTCGCGACGTAAACCTATATCGCTACGTATTCGATTGTCCTACCCGACTACGCGATCCGTTAGGATTGTATAGGTGTTGGGACGAGGCAATGTTCGAAGACTGCACCAGCTATGCGGAAAAGCAGTTGGACAAATGCCTTGATACTTGTACTGGGGTCTACGACGCGGGCATGGCATTTTGGCAAGCTAAGGAAGCCCGCTGTGAATGGGCCTGTAGTCTATTGCCAGTAAAGTTCCAACCCTTTTGTAAGATGGCTTGTGACTCGAGTTTTCAGGCTGCCTATAAATCTGTCTTATTAGTGTACACCGCTTGCCTCGCATCCTGCAATGTTGAATATGCTGGAGCGATTGCGGGATGCGCTTCCAGCGCATACCGCGAAAGCAGTTGCCCATGTAACTAGAAATGTTTGTACCCTCGCGCGCTGCCACGGGTGCCAATCTATGTGTGCACGAATAACTGTTGCCTGGTCTGCTGGCTTGGCTGCGGCCCTGCTATTGGTATATTCTGCCTATTATGCTTATCAAGAGCGTTCGCATGATTTCGTAGTAAAAATGTTTATTATAGCTTCCGGTTTGCTCTTAAGCTCGCCATTCATCGTGACGGCATATTTGTGTGCTGCACGAAAGATTCAGCAGCTCAAGACGAGCCTCGCGTTTTTTGGGGCGCTTGTAGCGTTGGGAGGAATGTTGGTATTATTATCTTCGTTTTGCACTTGGCATCCTATATCGGGTCAGGGCGTTACTCTGTCGGCGTTTAACATTGCGTTGTCGCTCGTTCAGATTGCGCTTTATATTGTATCATTCTATCTCGCCGCTGTGATTTTTCGAGTGCTGAATCATTTGCTCAGTTGCTTTATTGTTGACTCAAGCCTATTGGAAAATGGCAAATCGTAAATGCTTAAGGGGCTATAACGGGTTCCATCGGTTCAGCAGACAGAACTTGGTGCGCCCGTGAAGCGGGCGTCAACGTGGGTGAAAGTCCCATCGGTGCAGT
>CAXUAZ010000066.1:0-18739 GCA_964249195.1 uncultured Chthoniobacterales bacterium | reverse complement strand
ACCACGATCCGCCGGGCGCCGGGCGCGGCAACCACGCCGTTGGTCGCCCCGCCCGAGCAATTGACCCCGGCCGAGGAACGCCAGCGGCATCCAGACTTCCTCAACACCCTGGGCTCGCGGATGCTGCTGATCCCTTCGGCCACCTTCCAGATGGGCAGCGCCGGCGAAGACGCCGCCGGCAACGAGCAGCCCCAAACCCGGGTCACGCTGTCGCGCTATTATCTTTCCCGGCATCCGATCACCAACGGGCAGTACGAGAAATTCGACCCTGCCCACAAGAGCCGGCGCATTGCCCGGGCGGACGACCAGCACCCGGCGGTTTACGTGAGCAGTCTGGATGCGGTGAAGTTCTGCGCGTGGCTGAGCGCGCGGGAGCGCAAGCGCTACCGCCTGCCGACCGAGGCCGAGTGGGAGTACGCCGCCAAAAGCGCCGATGGGCGGACGTACCCTTGGGGTGAGACGACGGGCAAGGGAAACCTCGCCAATTTTGCCGACATCAACAAAACCTTCGCGTGGCGCGACCCGAGCGTAAACGTGGGTTACGCCGAGACCTCGCCGGTGGGCGCCTATCCCTTGGGCGCGAGTCCCTTTGGCGTGGAAGACATGGCGGGCAACGTCTGGGAGTGGTGCCTGGATTTCTACGCGCCCTACAAGGGCTCGGAGCGGATGAACCCGCGCGGACCCACGACCGGGCCGCAGCGCGTTTACCGCGGCGGCAGTTGGAAATCGCGCTTCTCGAATCTACGCAGCGCCGCTCGCGGCTACAATGCGCCGGCGTATGCGAGCAACGATGTCGGTTTCCGGATCGTGTGCGAAACGGAATAGAGGCAGTGAGCACCATGGAGGGTCTGCTCCGTCATGACCCAAACTGGATTGCTATTCGGGGCGCCTCGAGGTCCGATCCGACAGCAAGTTTCAAGATTCAAGCATTTGGATCTTTTCCCCTCCTCTGCGGCTCTGCGTCTCTGCGTGAGATTCTCTGCCGGCTCGTCGACGGAGGGCGCCAATTTCAGGACGGATTCCGCGAAATGAATCTCACGCAGAGGCGCAGAGGCGCAGAAGAGAAGAATTTCACGGCCCGAACGCTTTGATCTTGAAACTTGCACCTTTTCCCTGCCCTCTTTGCGTTCCAATCCCGCGCCGCTTACCCTTCGCGATGCCCGCTGTTTCCCTTGCCGCCGCCGGCTGCCTCACCGGCTTCGGCGACGCGCCCACCTCGCTTGCCGCCCTCCTGCGCGGCGAATCGGCGCTGCAACTCGCCCCGGTGCTCGGCCTCGACGGCGGGGACGCCGTCCCGCTCGCGCTCTGCAACGATTGGCAGCCGCCCGACGACTCCGCCCCGCGCTGGTCCGCGCCGCTGCGGCGGCTGCTCGCCGACGTGCCGGAGCGTCCTTGGGGCGAGCCGCGGTTTCCTATTTTCATCGTCAGCAGCAACTTCGGGATCGATAACCTTTACGCCTACCGCCGCGAACCAGCGCAAGCCCGCCTGCCGTTCATCCTGCCCCAACGGTTGACCGACTTCCTGCGCCGCGAACTCGGCTGGGGCGCGAACATCAGCCATTATTCGCACGCCTGCGTCTCTTCCAATCTCGGGGTGCTCTACGCCTCCCGCCAGGTCACGGCGGGACTGGCGGATGAGGCGCTGGTGGTCAGCTACGATTTCCTGAGCCCGTTCGTGGCGGCCGGTTTCCATGCGATGAAGATCCTGACCAACGAAATGCCGGCCCCTTATTCCGACCGCCCCTTTGGCGCGATCGGTCTGGGCGACGGCGCGGCGTTTGCCGTCGTCGCGCCAGCGAACGGCTCCGAGTTCCAACTCCAGGCGCAGGCGGGCGAGAACGAGATGCATCACTTTACCGGCAACCACCCCGACGGCGTGGGCATGGCGGCCTTGGGCAACGTGATGCAGGAGGCCGCCGCGGGGCGCAAAGTGTGGATCAAGGGACACGGCACGGGGACGATCGAAGCGGGGAAGCTGGAGGCGCGGCACATGGCCGGGTTATTCCCCGGCGCGCCGCTGGTGGGTTGGAAGGGCGCGCTGGGCCACACGCTGGGCAGTTGCGGGTTGGTGGAGTTGACCCTGGCCATGGAAGCCGTCCGCGCGGGCCGGGCGCCGGGGACGATCGGGACAACGGGCGCCTGCTACAGCGACGAGGTCGCGACCGCCCCCTTCGACCTCGCCCCCTACGACGGCGCCGTGCTCAACAGCTACGCCTTCGGCGGCGCGCACTACGCGTTTTTGCTGGGCTGGAACTGATCGTTGCCCGTCCAATCCCACGGAGGTTTGCGCCGCTTCTGGTCGCCGTATATGCTGAGCTCGTGAGTTCCGTGACCGAGATCATCGATGCAGTCAGACGTCTCAGCGAGGACGATAAGGACGACTTCCTGGACCGGCTGCGGCAAGTGGAGTTTGACGACGCCTGGGATCGCAAGATGGATTCTGATGCCGTTTCGGGCCGGCTGAGTTTCCTGGTGCGCGAAGCCGATGATGCCCGGACCCGGGGAACACTGCGCAATTGGCCGGGACAGCAGACGTGACCTCGCGAACAACGCCGCAGTTTTGGCAACGTTATGCCGGCTTGCCGGTCGAGGTTCGCCGGCTTGCAGACAAGGCCTACAAAATGTGGTGTGACGATCCCCATCACGGATCGCTGCACTTCAAGAAACTCGCTGGGCAGGATCTTTTGTGGCCAATCCGCATCGGTCGACAACATCGCGCCTTGGGCCAACGCAGAGAAGACGATGTCGTGTGGGTATGGATTGGGCACCACTCGGAGTACGATCGACTAGTGAAGTAGGTCGGCGCGCTTGCGTCCACTTCTTGACCTCTCACGGTTGAAAACGCATTCTTAAACGGTGAACCCCTCCTCCCCGCCCCTCCTCGCCTTTGCCGCTGCCGGCCTCGGCGCGTGGACGCTGGGTCGAGCCCGCGCCCGGGCCGCGGCTTCCGCCCGCGCCGACCGCAATCCGGGCCCGGAAGGCGGCTACGCGCTGGTAGGGTGGTCGATCCGCGCGCTGCCGCCCTGGGTAAATCAAGCGGTGCGCCGCATCGGCTCCGGGGTGGGGGTGATCACAATGAGCCGCCAACGCGCCGCCTCGCGCGAATATCTGCGCATCGTTCTCAATCGCGAACCGACCTTCCGCGATTGCTACGAACATTTCCTGGCGTTCTCCGGCTACCTCCTGCTGCGCCTGGAGATCTGCCACGGCCGGCTCCCGCAAGTGCGCTTTGCTCCCGGCGACGGCGACGACCTGCGCGCGCACATCGCCTCGGGCCGTGCCGCCCTTTATGGCACGGTCCACCTCGGGCATTCGGACCTCGTCGGGTTCTTCCTCGGCCGGCTCGGGGAACGGATCCACATGATCCGCAAACGGGTCGGCAACTCCGAGGATACCGACCGGCTCTCGCGCCGCTTCGCGCAACACGTCTCCTTCATCTGGATCAACGATTGGAGCCGGCTCATCCTGGCCATGAACGACGCCTTGCGCGACGGCCATTCGCTCGCGATGCAGTGCGACCGGCCCGAATACAGCTCCAAGCTCGAGAGCTTCCGTTTCCTCGGCGCGCACCGGGTGTTTCCCTTCACGATTTACCACTTGGCGATCATGCACGGGCTGCCGGTCGCGATGTCGTTCGCGGTGCCCGATCCGGCGGATGCCAACGCCACCGTGGTCCACATGCCGACGCTGTTTTACCCGCGGGCGGAACTCGATCGCGCGGAAAACTTCGCCGCCGCGCGCGCTCATTTCCAAGGGTATCTCGATGCCGTCGAGGCCCAACTCCGCCGCACGCCCTTGCAGTGGTTTAACTTCTCGACGCTCAACCCGATTGCCGCCGCGCCGGCGCCGCGCGAGGCCGCCCTCCCCAGCCGCGCGGCCTGATTCCCCTTTGCAACTCGACGCGCCAACTTCCGCCCCGGCGTTGCGGACGCGCCGCCGGCCCGTGCTCAACGCGCTGCGATCCGTCCTCGGGTTTGCCTTGTACGGCGCGATTGCGCTCGGGGTGAACGCCGGGTGCTGGGCCGTGGCCCCGTTTGGCGGCGGGCGGCGGCGCGCGCTGCTGTGCCAGCGCATCCTGCACACGGGAGTCGCATTATGGGCGGCGCTCATGGAACGCATGGGCGTGCTGAGCGTGCAGTTCCCGGAGGTCGAACAACTCCGCGCCATGCACGGGGTCATCATCGCGCCCAATCACCCCAGCCTGCTGGACGCCACCTTTTTCCTCGCGCGCATGCCCGAGCTGACCTGCCTGATGAAGCGCGCCATCCTTCACAACCCCTTCATGGGCTTCTCCGCCCGGCTCGCCGGCTACGTGAGCAACGACTCCGGGCCGGACTTCATCCGCCGCGGCCGCGATGCGCTCCTTGCCGGCGAAAATCTGCTCATCTTCCCCGAAGGCACGCGCACCGTGGATGCGCCGGTCAACGATTTCAAAAAAGGCTTTGCCCTGATCGCGCTGCTGGCCGGCGCGCCGATCCAGACGGTGTTCATCGAGGCGCCGTACTTTTATCTCGGGAAGCGCTGGCCGCTGTGGCGCATCCCGGCGATGCCGGCGCCGTTCCGCCTGCGCCTGGGCCGTCAGTTCCGCGCGGCGCCGGGTCAGACCGCCAAGGCGCTTGGCGAGGAACTCGAAGCGTACTTTCGCCAGGAGCTCGACGCCGCGCCCGAAGGCGGCGTGCGGTGGGTCCACGAACGATGAATTCCCCCGGGCATCAGGCGCCTCCGCTCGTCCGCGAACATCTCGCGGAACTCTCCCGTTTTTACGATCGGGCCACGCCCAAGACGAACTGGGCCACCCGCGGTTACCGCCGGCTCATCGCCCACTATTATCGCCATCTCATCCCGGCCGACGCCTCCGTGCTGGAGATCGGCTGCGGGGGCGGTGAACTCCTCGCGCTGCTGCCCAATCGCGACGTCGCCGGCATCGACGTGTCCCCGCGCCAGGTCCAGCGCGCCCGCGAGCGCGTGCCGCACGGGACGTTCCAAGTGCAGGGCGGCGAGACGCTTGCGCTCGACCGCACGTTTGACGTAATCCTGCTTTCCGAGACGCTCAACTTCGCCGCTGACGTCCAGCTCCTCCTCACGCGGATCGCCGCGGTCGCCACGCCGCGGACGCGGCTCGTCTGCAACTTCCACAGCGGCGTGTGGCGCCCGGCGCTGGCGCTGGCCACCGCGCTCGGGCTCAAAGCGCCGGCGCCGCAGAGCAATTGGCTGAGCTCGGGCGATCTGCGCAACCTGTTCGAGCTTGCGGATTGGCAACTCATCAAGATGACGTCGCGGCTGCTGTGCCCTTTCGATCTGCCCATCATCGGGCCGCTCGTCAATCGTGGGTTGGCGCCGCTCTTGCCGGCGTTGTGCCTCACGGTCTTCGGCATCGCGAGGCCGCGCCGCCCGGCCTCGGCGGGGGACACGCTCAGCGTGACGGTGGTCGTGCCGGCGCGCAACGAGGCGGGCAACATCGAGGCCGCCGTCACGCGCACACCCGTGATGGGGTCGGAGACGGAGATCCTCTTTATCGAGGGCCATTCCCGGGACGATACCTGGGAGGAAATCCAGCGCGTGGCCGCCGCGCACCCCGCTCGCCGCGTGCGCGCGATGCGCCAGACCGGCAAGGGGAAGGGCAACGCGGTGCGCGAAGCGTTCGCCGCCGCCAGCGGGGACATCCTCATGATCCTCGACGCGGACCTCACCATGCCGCCGGAGGAACTCCCCAAGTTTTACGATGCGATCGTCTCGCAGCGCGCCGAGTTCGCCAACGGCGTGCGGCTCGTCTACCCGATGGAAGAGCACGCGATGCGGTTTCTCAACCTGTGCGCGAACAAGACCTTCGGCCTGATCTTCAGCTGGCTCCTCGGTCAATCGGTCAAAGACACCCTCTGCGGCACGAAGGTGTTGCGGCGCGCCGACTACGAAAAAATCGCCGCCAACCGGGCCTACTTCGGCGACTTCGATCCGTTCGGCGATTTCGATCTTCTCTTCGGCGCCGACCGCCTCAATCTGAAGATCACCGACATTCCCATCCGCTATCGCGACCGCACATACGGCAGCACGAACATCCAGCGTTGGCGCGACGGGTGGCTGCTGTGGAGGATGGTGTGTTTCGCCGCGCGGAAGTTGAAGTTCATTTAGAGCCTTCAATGCGCCCCTGCCCCGGCGCCGGGTTGCGGTTTCTTGCAGAACCACACCAGCATCGCGCCCGCCAGCAGGCTGAATCCCACGATGATGAACGCGTCGTTGAACGCCATCACGTAAGCGTCACGACGCACCGCGCTTTTCAACGTCCCGTACGCCTGCCGCAACGCCGTGTCCGGGCCGAATCCCTTCCCGATGAACTGCGCCTGCGTCGACGCGATCCGCCCCTGGACGGCCAGTTCGTACGCGGTGATCCGCTCCCCGATGCGCGTGTCGTGGAATTGCTCGCGGCGCGTCACCACCGTGGAGAGGATCGCGATGCCGACGGAGCCGCCGAGGTTTCGGAACATGTTGAAGATCGCCGAGCCATCGCCCGCATCCTTGCGCGCCAGGCCCGCGATGGCCAGACCCGTGATCGGGACGATCGTAAACGGCTGGCCCAACGCGCGGACGATGTTCGCCAGGATAAACTGATCCTTCGCGTACCGAAAATCCATGTACCCATTCATGAAGCAGCTCGCGGCGAACAACAGCGACCCCGCGAACACCAGCAACCGGATGTCGAACCGCTTCATCAAAAACGGCAGCACCGGAAAAATGAGCAACTGCGGCAAGCCCACCCACACCAGGGTCTCACCGATGAGCAGCGGGCTGTAACCCTGCACCTCCCCGAGATAAAGCGGGATCAGGTACACGCTGCCGTACAGCCCCATCCCGAGCACGAACGCGACGATGGTGGAGAGCCCGAGATTGCGGCTGGCGAGCAGGCGCAGATTGACCACCGGATGTTTCCCGAAGATCTCGATCAATAAAAACGCCGGCAGGAAAATGCCCGCGAGAAGGGCACACGTGCGGATGAACTGGCTGCCAAACCAATCATTGCGCTGCCCCTCCTCGAGCATCGCCACGAGCGACCCCAGACCGATCGCAATGCAGAAGATGCCGGCCCAATCGCCGTGCTTGAGCTGATCGAGCTTCATCTTCTCCTTCGGGATGGTCGCAAACACCGTCGCGAACATGATGATCCCGGGAATGAAGTTGATGAAGAAATTCCATTCCCATCCGATGTGATCCGTCAGCAACCCTCCAATGTACGGCCCAATCGCCGGCGCCATGGTCGCGGTCAATCCGAACATCGCCTGCCCGACCGGCTGCAATTTCCTGGGCATCATCGTCACAATCACGGTCAGGGCCGTGGGGATGAACACGCCGCCCGTGAAGCCCTGCCCCGCGCGGAAGATGATCATCTCCCCGAGATTGCGGGAGAACCCGCACAGCGCCGAGAACATCAAAAAGAGCACGACGTTGACCAGCAGGTAGTAGCGGATCGTGAAGATGCGGCTCAACCACGCGGTGAGCGGGATCGTGATGATCTCGCCGATGAGGTAGGCGGTGGAAATCCACGACCCTTCATCCGCCGTGGCGCCGATGCCGCCGGAGATATCCTGCAGCGAGGAGTTGGTGATCTGGATGTCCAGGATCGCCATGAACGCGCCGAGCATGGTGCCCGCGACGGCAATCCACTTGCGCGTATCCATCTGTTCCTCTGCCATGACGAGGGAGGAAAAACGCTACCGGCGCGGCTGGCCGTGATCGGGCGCCCCGCGGTCCTTGTCGACCCGCGCGTTCTGATCGCCAACGGTCCTGATGTCGATGACGGGCCTCACCGAGAGTCCGGCGATCACTAGGTCTTCGAAGCCTTTGACGCTCTCGCGGTCGAACGTCAGCTTGACGGGCACGCGCTGGACGATTTTGGTGAAGTTGCCCGTGGCGTTATCCGGCGGGAGCAGCGCGTAAGTTGCGCCGGAGCCGGCCTGGAGACTGTCCACTCTACCCGTGAACGGGTGACCCGGAAACGCATCGACCGGGAGCTTGACGCGCTGGCCCACGCGAACGTGTTCGAGCTGCGTTTCCTTGAGGTTGGCGAGCACCCACACGTCGTTCTCCGTGACGGCGAGCAGCGCCTGGCCGGGGGAAAGACGCTGCCCGGCCTCGACCGTCTTGCGCGACACCCGGCCCTCGCACGGCGAGAGGACCCAGCAATAGGACAACTGCAACTTGGCGTCTTCGACGTTGGCCTCGGCGGCGCCGACCTGCGCCTTGGCGACGATGAGTTCCGCCTCGCGGCTTTCCTTCATCGATCTGGCGGCGTCGGCGTTGGCCTCGGCGGCGTGGGTGTTGGACTTGGCGGCGTCGAACGCGGCTTGCG
This sequence comes from uncultured Chthoniobacterales bacterium, assembly GCA_964249195.1. Taxonomy (GTDB): domain Bacteria; phylum Verrucomicrobiota; class Verrucomicrobiia; order Chthoniobacterales; family SZAS-18; genus CAXUAZ01. Next base: position 10,398 of record CAXUAZ010000066.1, on the reverse strand, counting down.
AGGCGTCGAGGCTGCTCTTGGTGGTGTCGACGTCGGCCCGGGCGACGGCGCGGTTGTCCTTGGTGAAGAGCGAGCTGTTGCGGCTGTAATTGACGCCGGCGACCTCGAAGTTGGCGCTCGCCTGCGAAGTCTGCGCGCGCGCCTGGGCGACCTGCGCCTCGGCCTGGGCGATGCCGGCCTGCGCCTGGTTGACCGCGGCATCCGCCTGGATCACCTGGGCTTTGGCCTGGTTGAGATTTGCCTCGGCGCGCTGAAGGGCCACTTCGAAATCGCGGGGGTCGAGTTTGACGAGCAGGTCGCCGGTGCGCACCCGCTGGTTGTCGTCGACCCATACCTCGACCGCGACGCCGGCCACGCGCGGGCTGACCTGATGGACATGCGCGGCGGTGTAGGCGTCGTCGGTGGAGACGTGGGTGCTGGCGTAGTGCCACCAGAGCACCGCGACGATCGCGATGATGATCACGACCGCGAGGGTGATGATGATGGCCAGTGGCGAGGGGTGGAACCCCTTCTTCTCGTCCTTTTTTTCGCCGTCGCCTTCTTTCTTGTCGCCGCCGGCTTTTTTGGCCTCCTCGTTGCGCTTCTCGAGGGCGGCGGCGATGCGGTCGAGGGTGGGTTGCAGGTCCGCAGCAGGACTTGGATTACTGTTTGTCATACGGCTGGCTTCAATTCGGCTTCAGTACGCTGCCGCCTTTAATCCAGACGCGGCTCGCACAGGACGGGAAAGTTGACCGAGCGCGCCAGGAAGCAATTTTCGTGGGCGGGATGATGGAGCTGATTTGCGACGACCGGGTCGCTGCCCGGATCGATCCGCACCCGGGGATGCAAGGTCACCCGCACAAATTGACCCGACCCGTCGTCGTTTTCCTGCATCTCGCCGACCGCGGCGTCGGAATATTCCAGAACGACGACCCGGTTGACGGCGCAAAGGTGGAGGTACCAGAGCATGTGGCAGCTCGCCAACGACGAAACGAAAAGCTCCTCGGGGTTATACCGGCCTGGGTCGCCGCGGAAGGTGGGGTCGCTCGACGCCGCGATGACGGCTTTGCTTTTCGCGGCGATCTCATGGTCTCGCCGATAGGATTGGTAGCTGCGAGTGCCGGCGCCATCGTTGCCGGTCCAGAGCACGCGAACGTCGTAGAGGTTTAGCTTCATTCGCGGCGCCCGTGCGAAATGAAACTTGCCGGGCTTTCCCCCGTTCGTCCACTGCGAGAATGCGCGGTCTCGGGCGAGCAGTTGCCGCGCGTTTGTAGATCCGTGATGGTGCCCGATGACAAACATCCTGCTCACCGGCTCGAGCCGCGGGATCGGCGCGGCGATTGCGCGCGCGTTTGAGGGCGACGGCGTTACCCTCGTCGGCCATGGGACCGCGAGCGGCATCCCCGCGGATTTTTCCAAGTCCGGCGCGGCTCTGGATTTATGGGAAGCCGCCCTTGAGCAGCTCGGCGGCCGGATTGACGTGCTCATCAACAACGCCGGCATCTTCGAGGCGTCGCCTCTCGATCAACCGCACGAAGACTGGGTCGCAGACTGGGAACGCACGATGCGGGTGAACCTCACCGCCGCCGCGGAGCTTTGCCGGCTGGCGGTGCATCATTGGCAGATCAGTAAGAGCGGGGGCCGCATCGTCAACATCGCCAGCCGCGCGGCGCATCGCGGAGATTCGCCGGCGCACTGGCATTACGCCGCTTCGAAGGCCGGCATGGTGGCGATGACCAAGACAATCGCCCGCGCCTACGCGCGCGAGGAAATTCTGGCGTTCGCGATTTGTCCCGGATTCACGATGACGGGCATGGCGGAAGAATATCTGGCGAGCCGCGGCGGCGATCAATTACTTGCGGACATCCCGCTTGGCCGGGTGGCAAACCCGGAAGAAGTAGCGATGGTCGCTCGTTTTTGTGCGCTGAAGGCTCCATCGTCGATGACGGGCGCCGTGCTCGACATCAACGGCGCGAGCTACGTGCGGTAGGGCCCGCGGAGAAGAATGCTGGCGATTCCGTGACTCCCGCGGTATGTCACTTCTGGTTTCCGCCAGAGCCGCCATAGCTTGACGGATAAAGCACCGGTTTTCTGATTCACGAATGTGGTTTTCGTGGCTTTGCAGAGCTTTGCAGTTTTCTTACATTTCCCTACAAACGAGCAACTTACGCCAATCTACATTTGCATGGCTTTGCACCGATTTGCTCTGAAAATTGGCTAGACCGTAGAAATCCGACCGTAGAAAAACTTTTGCGGGTCACTGTTTTGTGGACCCGCTGTTCCAAGGGCATCTCCTCAACACGCCCCGAAATTTTGCTCTTTATTGACATGATGTGAGGCGTAGGCGGGACATCGGACACCTCCTCGTTCTTTTTACGTCGAATTGGAGACGGGCAGGAAACAAATCTTCTTGTGGTGAAATAAAATGCTCGCCCTCCGCATAAGAATGCCTAGGCTGGACCAGTTAGAGTGATGTTGTTGCCTGAGTTCCTGCGGCAACGGATGCTCTGATCGACGCGAACGATCTTTCTAGACGTGATGTGACGTTTTGGGAGCTAAAGGACGCACCCAGAGCGATGCTACAACCCTTCAAAAAGACTGAAACGGTCGATTCGCCACCTCGTCAGGCGGTGGCGTACGCGCGAATGTCGACCGAACATCAGCAGTATTCGACCTCTAATCAGCTTGACGTGGTTCGTGAATATGCCGCGAGGAAAGGGTTCGAACTTCTGCGGATCTATTCTGACGAAGGCCGCAGCGGTCTCACGATTCGGGGGCGCAGCGGGATGAAAGAAATGATTGCCGCTGTAACCGGTGGGAGTGCTGACTTCGAAGCAATTCTCGTCTACGACGTGAGCAGGTGGGGCCGATTCCAGAATACCGATGAGAGCGCTCATTACGAGTATCTCTGCTACATAGCTGGGATATCGGTGCATTATTGCGCCGAGCAATTCGAGAACGACGGAAGCGCGGGTTCAACAATCATCAAGGCTGTAAAGCGGGAAATGGCGGGCGAGTACAGCCGCGAACAATCCAAACGTGTGTTTCGTGGAGCATGCCGACTTATTGAGCTCGGCTACAAGCAAGGAGGCACCGCCGGATACGGCCTACGGCGGATGCTGGTTGATCAAAACGGATCACATAAGCAACTTCTCGCGCGAGGTGAGCACAAAAGCATTCAGACGGACCGCGTGATCCTTGTTCCCGGTCCCGAAGACGAGGTCCAGACAATTTGTTGGATGTATGAGGCCTTCGTGTTGCGCAAGATGCGTGAAAGCCAAATCGCTCTTGAGTTGAATGAACGAGGGCTGCTCAGCGAGCAGGGCGGTCCTTGGAGCCGAGCGACAGTCCACGAGGTTCTCACAAATGAGAAATATGCCGGCAACAATGTCTATCATCGCACCTCGTGTAAGCTAAAGGGAAAACACGTCAAGAATCCTCCTGAGGATTGGGTACGTGCCAACGACGCCTTCGCAGCAGTCATTGAGCATGCTCTTTTTGACGCAGCCGCTGCGATCATTGCTGCCAGAAATCACCGCTACGATGATGATGAGATGCTGTTCCACTTGCAGAACATTCTTGATCAACGAGGCACAATCTCGGGCCTATTGATCGATGAGACGGAAGACGCGCCGTCAAGTGGCGCCTATCGTTCTCGATTCGGAAGCCTTCTACGCGCATATCAGCTAATCGGCTACCGACCAACGCTGGACTACCGCTTCATTGCAACTAATCAACGGCTAAGAGCGCTGCACCCTGAAATTGTGTCGGATGTCGTTCGGGAAATATCCGCGAACGGTTCAAAGATTGTTCTAAACCCTGATTCAACCCTCCTCAGAGTGAATGATGAGTTCAGCCTGTCGGTCGTTATTGTGCGGTGTCGCCAGACCTCTGCCGGGAGACTTCGATGGCTGATCAGGATCGATGCAGGACTTCAGCCCGACATAACGGTAGCCGTTAGAATGGATTCAACGAACGAGCAAATATTAGATTACTACCTACTGCCGGCGATAGACATCACCTTAGATCGCCTGCGCATGGCGGAAGACAATGGAATTTATCTCGATGCTTATCGTTTCGATGATCTTGGCTTTCTCTACGAAATGAGCGGTCGATTAAACATAAAAGCCGCAGCATGAAAGTAAATTCTTCAACGCCCGCTGTAGCCTCACGAATCTCGATCTCGTTAATTAGAATTGTCAACCCTCGACATCGTGACCGGCGAAAGTTTCAACACATCGTTGACAACATAAAGGCTGTTGGCCTTAAAAAACCCATCACGGTGAATCGCCGAGCAAGCTCAGATTCTGATCGGCACGAGTATGACCTCGTATGCGGGCAAGGTAGACTAGAAGCCTTCAGGCAGTTGGGTGAAACAGAGATACCCGCTGTTATTGTCGATGCTAGTAAAGAAACTTGCCTGCTGATGGGGTTGATAGAAAATATGGCCCGCCGAAGGAGCAATGGAGCAACGCATTTCAAGAGCCTGGTCAAGCTCAAGGCTTTGGGATACACTCATGACCAAATCGGGTTGAAAATAGGTGTTTCCCCTTCTTACCTCGGAAACATGTTTCGGCTTTTGGCCAAAGGAGAGGAAAGACTCTTGGACGCCGTTCTTCAGGACAAGCTTCCCGTGTCAGTTGCCATGGAAATTGCTGACATGGCCGAGTCAGGCGATCAAGCGGACATTCTGGAGGCCTATGCAAGCGGCGACCTGGATAAAGGCGCGCTGATTACAATTAAGAGGCTGCTCGAGCAAAGAAGACTGCTTGGCAAGGCAATTAGTGGCACAAAAATGCCCAAAGTGCCCTCGGCGGTAACCGCTCCAAAGGACTTTTTGGCGAATTATCAGCGAGAAGCACAGAAACAAAAGGGTTTTATAAGCAAGGCCCGGCGCTGTGAAGAGAGGCTCCACGTGATTGTCGGTGCCCTCAAAGAGTTACTGAGTGATGAGAATTTCGTCACCTTGTTGCGTGCAGAGGACTTGCTCACGATTCCGGCGAATTTAGCGAAGCGCGTTGCTCTCAAGGCTGTTTAAAATGAGTAAGAAGATCGAGATAGCCTTTCAGGAAAATGGGATTGTGCTCTCACTGAGTTCGTTGATATCGCAGCGTCAAGTCCAGATTGCCGGCCCGACCGACCGGTATTTTACAATTGTTTCCTCGCTGAAAGCGACAGGTAAGTTGGTCGAACCGTTGATGGTATTCCCGGTCAAAGGAAAACTCGGCAAATACGTTGTTCTCGACGGGCACTGGCGATTGAAAGCGCTGAAGGAATTGGGGGTCACCGAAACCCTTTGCTTGATAGCAAAGGATGACGAAGCGTTCACATATAATCATCAGATTAATCATCTCGCTCCTATTCAAGAGAATGCTATGATACTTCGGGTGCTCGACCAAGGCGTCAGCGAGGAACAGGTTGCTGCGACGCTGAATGTAAAGGTTGAAAAGATTCGAAAGAGTAGAGATCTCCTTTCTGGAATTCATGTGGACGCGGTAGACATACTTCGCGACAAGCAGATCACGGCTGGTGCTCTTAAAATTTTCAAGAAGGTGAAAGCGTCCCGGCAAGTTGATATGGCTCAGTACATGGTTAAGACAGGTTGCTATAGCACGCTGAATGCGGAGAGCCTTTTGGCTGGCACGCTCCGCGCGGAACTTGTTCAACCGGAGAAGGCGAAGAGGCTGAGGAGATTGCGGCCCGACGAAATTGCTTCTGTCGAGACAGAGCAGAGGAACATCGAAAAGAATTTTCGATTGGCAGAAGATGGTTATAGCTCCAATGTCCTTCAACTTACGGTTGCGAGTAGATACATTGAACGTTTGCTGGGAAATGAGGAAGTGGCAAAGTATCTGAGGAAGAACAACCCAGAAATTTGCAGCGAGCTGGAGAGAATTGTTGGCGATCGATCCTTGGAGTAATGTGTCGTCTCATTCAACAGGTGTCGGGATTTGTTGCTCTCGGATAGCTAGATTTTCATATAGGATAATTTACTCCGACCATGTGGTGGACCGTGTTTCTGCCGCTGGATTGCTGGTGACGAAGTGGTAACTCGGTAAGGCTAGCCTGCTCTAGGTTCGTTCAGGAGCAAATAGCCATTCTCCCGAAGCCAATTTGTCAGCGCCTCGGCGATAATGTCGCGCTGAGTCGAAGGCGCTGTGCCCTCAATTCGTCGCTCAACGGACGCACGGAGCAGCGCTGTCGTGATTCTTGGATCAATGCGGGCATTGATCGCCCCGTTTCCGGCAGTCGTAAGGTTTGCCGAGGCTGATTTCATCGATTTCGTTGTGGGCGACGCCGCTTGGGTGAAGCTCTCATTCAAAGGGACTGGTCGGGGCATTTGGGGTTCCTCCTTTCTCTCGGGGTTGGTTTCTGGGTTGGTCGTCGTAGTCGGTTTGCTCGCCCCGCTTTTCAGAAAGGTCTCCTCTTCCGGGGTGAGCGCGTCGTCGAGTGACCGGCGTTTAGACACGGGTCATCTCCTTTAGGCGTCTATTGCGCGATTGCCACACCCTCGCTCTAAGTAGTTGCCCTCTCTTGTATTTCTTTCCAGTATCTGCTAGGCCGGTTCTTGATGGGGCAAATAGTGGACGGTGGAATCGAAGAACATCAGAATCTAAAACGGTTTACGGCCTCGCCATCCAATATTGCAGCCAAAGATCAGATTGATCTCATGTCCTGGTGCTGGTTCAGCCTGACGCCGAACCGCACCGAACCGATCGAGCATCAGTTTGTTAACTTGAAGACCAAGCAGACCGAATCCGTTCGCATCACAGGTAGCCTGGAACACGGGATCGCGACCATTCACGATCAAGATTTGATCATTTTTGCCGTTTCGCATTGGGTGGAGGCGAAAAGTCGCGGGTTGGAACCCTCCCGTCGCATCTGTTTTACGCCGTACCAGTTCTTTACCTGGATGAACAAGCCTGCCAACGGTCCATCGTATGCGCGCTTGCGAGAGGCATTGCAGAGGTTGAAGACTACCAACGTCGAAACAACGATTCGCTCGGAAAAGCAAAACCGCGGCAGAATGAAGCAGTTTTCCTGGATTTCGGAGTGGGAAATCGTGGAGGAAAGCGGCAAGGTTCGCGGGGTAGAAGTAGTCTTGGCTGAATGGCTCTTCGAGAGCATCCAGAACTATCATGTGCTTACGCTGGACAAGCGATACTTCGACATTCCCGGCAGCGTGGAGCGCTGGCTTTATCTTTACGCGCGCAAGGCGACCGGTGGTGCGCAAGGCATTTGGAAAGAAACTTTTAAAAGCCTTCACAAGAAATCAGCCTCGCAGCAAGCATTCAAGCATTATGCGCATGCCTTGCGGCGGATCATCCAAAGGAACGATCTGCCGGGCTTACGGCTTGCGCAAAAAGCCTCGCAAGCCGGCGAGGATATGCTGGTCATGGAACGCCTTGAAAAGCGGGTGGCCAGTACGGCGCAGCCCGCACAACAATCCACTCTTTTCGAGCAGTCGCCCCTTGAAGAAGCTTGGGAAAACGTTTTGGAGATTTTACGCAAACAGCTTGGGAACGGGATCGTCAAGTCGTGGCTCGAAAAGCTCCAGGTCCTCGCAATTGAGGATGGCTCTTTGACCTACCGCGCGCCGACAAGATTCATCGCTGACCACGTTCAATCCCGCTACGGCCATCGCGTGAAGGCGGCTTGGGAGGCTATCGGTCATCACGTCACGACCTTAGCCCGGCTTCGCGGATTCGATCTGGGTTTAAGAAATCTTTCGCTCGCAAGTCGTTCATTTTCAGACGAACGGCGGCGCGAAAACCTCCGAAAGTGGCTGTAGTGAAGACCTACGCTATTCACAGACGACAAAAAATCGCGATAATCGGGCGCTGGCATGTTTCTACGCAGCACCGTCCGCAAGAAAAACGGCAAGCTTCACCGTTACTGGAGCATCGCCGAGAACCGGCGGGGGGCCGGGGGCCGAGTGCTCCAGCGCCACGTGCTCTACCTTGGCGAAATCAGCGATGGCCAGCAGCAGGCCTGGCAAAAGAGCATTGAGGTTTCGAGGACGGCCACGCCAGACCCAAAACCGTCGCCCTCCTGCCCGACGACTGCCTGGACGCCGATGAATGCCGCGCCGAGAGGCCGGAGGACGGCCAATGGCCGGTGGTGCGCATCAAGCTCTCCGGGTTGGAGCTGCGCCGCCCGCGCCAGTGGGGCGCGTGCTGGCTCGCCTGCCACCTCTATGAACAACTCGGGCTGGATGCCTTCTTTGCCGAACGTTTGCCCGCCAATCGCAAGGGCACGCGCTGGGATTTGATCTTCCAAACCCTCTGCCTCTACCGCCTCATCGATCCGGGCAGCGAATGGCGCCTGCACCGCCAGTGGTTTGAGCGCAGCGCGCTGGCCGATCTGCTCGGGAGCGACTTCGCCCTGGCCGAGCCCCACAAGCTCTACCCCTGTCACGACCAGCTCCTGGCGCATAAGACCGCGCTTTTCACCCACCTGCAGGCGCGTTGGAAGGACCTTTTTAACGCGCGCTTTGACGTGCTGCGCTACGACCTGACAAGCACCTACTTTGAGAGTGACCCACCGGAGAACGAGAACGACAAGCGCCGCTTCGGCTACAGCCGGGACAAGCGCAGCGACTGTGTCCAGGTGGTCATCGCTCTGGTGGTGACCCCGGAAGGCTTCCCGCTGGCCTACGAGGTCCTGCCTGGCAACACGGCCGACAAGAACACCCTGCGCAGCTTCCTGGCCAAGATCCAAACGCAGTACGGCAAAGCGGATCGGGTGTGGGTGATGGACCGGGGCATCCCGACCGAGGAAGTGCTGGCCGAGATGCGCGCGAGCCACCCACCGGTGCATTACCTGGTCGGCACGCCCAAGGGCCGTCTCACCAAACTGGAGCAAGAACTGACCAGCCTGCCGTGGGAGAAGGTGCGTGAGGGGATCGAAGTCAAGCTGTTGCCCAAGGATGGGGAGCTCTACGTCTTGGCCCAAAGCCGCGATCGGGTAGGCAAGGAGCGGGCGATGCGCCGGCGCGCCTTGCGCCAAGCTGCTGGCCAGGCTCACGCAGTTGCGCGCCATGACGCTCAAACGCGATCAACTGCTGCTCAAGCTCGGCGAAGCCAAGGCGGCGGCGGGCCGCGCCTATCATCTGGTGGACCTCACCCTGCCCGAGGCGCGCCAGGCGGTGACACCCGAGTCGTTTACCTTCAAAATCAACCGCGCCAAGCTGCGCGTCGCCCGGCGGCACGAAGGCCGTTACCTTTTGCGCAGCAACCTCTGCGAGCAGCTCCCCGTCAAACTGTGGGAACTCTACATCCAGCTCACCCAGGTGGAGGAAGCCTTCAAGACGATCAAGGGTGACCTGTCGATCCGGCCCATTTACCATCAGAAGGAGGAGCGCATCGAGGCGCACATCTTCCTTGCCTTCGTGGCGTACTGCCTGCAAGTGACCCTCACGCGCCGGCTGCGCGATCTGGCCCCAGGGCTGAGCGCGAGGTCAGTGCTGGAGAAGTTCGCGGGCCTGCAAATGATCGACGTGCATCTGCCGACGACCGACGGGCGCAAGGTGGTCTTCGCGCGGTACACGCAACCCGAGGACGAACTCAAGCTGCTGCTTGCGCAGCTCAAACTCGAACTGCCCGCGCAAGCAAAACCCCGAATCACCGCGGCCGGAGACCTCTGCCAATGAGCGTGATGTAGTGAAGACTTTTTAGATCGATCTGCTGAAAATGAATAACTTACGACTAAAACTCACGCGAATCCGCGAAGTCGGGTTAGTACATCTGGGTTTTTGATTGTCTCTGTGTCCATGCACGGCATTACACAAAACGCAGGCCTCGACGAGGTCATCTACCGCCAACCTTTGTTTACTGAAGCGCGTGGATAGGTCCGCGCGGTGTCGTAGAGAAAATACCTTTTGAGTTTTAGAAGCGGTGACTCGAAGAAGCGAAAACTCAGAAATGCGATCAAGACTGTTAGTGAGAACGAGAGTAGGATATCTAAAGCAAATGACGACGGAGCCACAAATTTCCCAACCAAGGCAAAACACGTCGGATGGAACACGTACAGCCCATAGCTGATTGCTCCGAGCCAGCGTAACAAAGGCAAGGAGAGCAAGGTAACTAACGGTCGTGCTAGAGGATCAACGATGCAGAAGCCGAGTAATGTAAAGTAGAAAGCAGGAATGAGAGATAATTTCACTGCTTGCAGCCAATTTAACCCACTGCCCGAGAGCAAGGTGAACGACGGCAGCAAAAGCAGGGACAGCAATACCAGGAGACTACGGAATAAATAGAGATAACGACTAGGATCAATGACCTCGCTGGTCAGCAAGACTGCCAATAGAGCATCGTAGCCCAAGGAATCCATGCGCGTAAAGGTAAAGTAGAACACACCGAAGCCTAGGGAAACACTGATTTAAGGCGTGACACGAGGGCGGGTTTTTTGTTAGATTTG
>CAXUAZ010000065.1:0-18825 GCA_964249195.1 uncultured Chthoniobacterales bacterium | reverse complement strand
TTGGCACGCCCTATCTTGTTCTTCCCCGCTCCAAAAATCACGCCCCGTGTTCAGCGTCTCAGGATGACCGGTTTGGAGGCGGTCATTTCCATATCAAGATTAATACTTGAAATGGTATTACTCGGCCTTCACGAAAATCGTGCCGGCAACCAAGATCCCCCAGGTGTTGATCGTGTGGCCGATCTCAGTGTTACACCGCGCTAGTGTTCTCTCACCGCACAAGTGCAGTGTAACGAACTCAAGCTCAGCAACGGAGGCTGGCGACGCAAGACTCAGAATACAAAGAAGTCCCGACCGCTAGCCTCCGTTCGCTCGAGCGCCTTGTCACGCCTAGCGGCGTTCTGGCAAGCGGGTCTCGACATAATAGAGGATGTCCTCGCTGCCCGGCATAGTCGTGGTACGAGTCTTGTCCTTCGCGTTGAAGTCGAACTCCGTAAACTGGTCTGTGCGCACATACTGGTAATCATGGTCGATGACGCGGTAAAGCGACCGCGACCAGGAACCGCCACCCGCCCGCCCCCAAATCTCCAACTGCGGCCAGCCGTGATAAAAGCCAGCACCGCAATGCCGGCGTTCTGCGTATGCAAGCTGCGCTTGGCTCCGGTGCGGGTATTCTGGACGACCACATCGGACATGCCGCCACCCGTGCCTCTGCCTTCTTGTTCGGCGGCATCCCGCTCCGTAATCTTGAAGCCTTGAACCACCAGCGGCTTCGAGGAGGGAAGATCGTGGAGCTTCGTGGGCCACGTCTCTGTTGCAACGTCCCCATAGCAGGTGACGCTGAACAGAATGAGCAGGATGGGCAGGAGACGCGACATGTCAGGGCCTAACGAACTCAAGCTCAGCAACGGAGGCTGGCGACGCACGACTCAGAATACAAAGAAAGCGCCCCCGCCAGCCTCCGTTTGCTGGAGCGCCTTGTCAGGCTTTGTGGCGTGGACCTATTCACGGCTATAAAGCGTTTCGTGGCTCATTTCCCAATTCACTTTTTCTGCGTAGTGGTGGCCGTCCCAGGAGAAAACCCGCACGAAGAACCCACCGCGACCGCTCCTCTGGAAAGCGGCAAAGTCATAGTATCCATGATGTTTGGTGTCGAGCACATCGACCATGCCAGCCGTGCAATCCACTCTGTCGGTGAGCAAGCGCCAGGCACCACCTTCCTGGGTGAAAACCGCGTAGCTCAGTCCTCGGCTAAATCCTCCGATAGCAAGAAACAACTCAGGCCGGTCGTCTCCGCAAATGTCGAGCTTGATCTCTTGGGGCCAATGCTTCCAGCTATTCAATGCGCCCGTACTCTGCCAGTGACGAACACCCTCCACGGTCAGCGGCTTCGGTGATTCGGTGGCTTGTCCAAAGACGGCTGCCGTCCAGACCAAGTTAATAAGCAGCATGAATAGAAGACGGTTCATATTAAAAGAGCCTAACATTCAATTCGGCCGCGCGATCTCACTCGTCCTTCACGAAATGGGGCCGTCAACCAAGATCCCCTCGGAGTTGATCGTGTGGCCGATCTCGATGTTACATGGCCCTAGATAGACGGATTGCGCCGTGCCATTTACCCTCCTGCGCACGACAAGCTTAATTTGCCAGAGGCTTTAACGGCAACGCCCAGGCGTGTGTCTTCCACGGGCTCGCGGGCGAGGTTTGGAGCCATTTCACGGCGTCGTCATATTGCCCGCCGGTTTTCTCGGTATTGTTCAACGACCAGAATTTCCGGCCGATGATGTAGTTCTCTCCAAGCTCGTCCCACGAGCGGAACGTACTTTGCAGTCGCTGGGCGGCCGGCATGATCATGCTCCAGGCTTCGTCCTCCGTCAGATAGCCGGCCAGATACCCCCAACCGCATAACGACACATAGCGCGCGTAGTCCCAGCCCAGCAAACTCTTCCTGCCTAAAGGGGCGCCGTATTGCCGCGCCGCGGTGAGTTGGTTGAGCCCTTCGGGATTCTCCGCACTTCGTGACTTGGCGGTCGCGTATTGTTCCTCCGGCATCGCCACGATCGAGTCAAAAATCTTGCGATGCCCGCCGTCATCGATCCACTTCAAGGCGCCCATCAATTCATCGCGAGAATTGACGCTCCACCATTTCGCCAGGGACGCCCGGTTGGCTTTGAGCGCCGCGTCGCCCGGCGGTCGCCCGCCGAGTTGCTCATGCGACCGTTTGTTGACTTGCGTGAGCACCGCGCACGTCCCGAGCGCCCACTGCTTCTGCTCGGACGTATATCTGCCAACCTCCTGAGCCCCAGGGCTGCTGCCGCACAAGGTGAGCGTCAACACCGCCAGCGGAATGAAACGAGACATCATGGGCCAACCTCGCCGTTCGACACCGCTTGGGGATGTACCGGGACGGGAAATTGGCTCCTACTGCTGAGCCGCGCCCTGGTTTGGCACAAAGGTCAGTGTCGTGTCCGGAGCCAACTCAGGATGTTGGGTAGCCGATCCCTGCAACACCTTGGGATTGAATTTTGGATCGAACTCGCGCCGCTTGAACAGCGCAACGTGTCCGTCGCAGAAAAGAAAATTCGCGGCGTTATCCGGGTCGGTGAGGACATTGCCCCCGCCGAAGAAAGCTTGAATATCGCTCGGGTTGCAGTTCGCGAAATCATCGCCCGTCTCAGCCAAAAAAACCGTCGCCGAAGGATGGTCCATCTGCGTGATGGTCAAATTCGGGGACGCCGACGTGCTCAAGTAGTAATTCATGCCGTAACAGAAGAGAAAGGGCGTGTACTTCGCGTTGGAAGCAAGCGGGACCGCCGGGTTGACCCACACCGATTTCTGGCCGGCGCGCGGGTACTCTGACGTTCTCATCGCGTTGAGCGCCTTGAGCCCCATGTAGGGCGGTAGCAGATTGTACCACGCCGTGATTCCTTTGGCGTCCGTCGTGCTCAGGCCGGTGGGTGAGACCGGCTGCCCCTCCCAAGGCAACTGATTGTTGTGGTCCCCCGCCGAAGAGAGCATCGCGGCTCCCCATTGCTTGAGGTTGCTCATCGATTGGATTTGCCGGCCCTTGCGCTGTACGTTCGTAAAAGCCGGGAGAGCGATGGCGACCAAAATCCCGACAATCGAAATCACCACCAGCAATTCGATCAGAGTGAAAGCCTTCCGGGAAGAAGGCCGCACGGAAATGGTCATGGGTAACACGGTCGAAATAGGTGCTAAGCTGCCATCTTTCGACCACGGGCGAATGCTGCCGCCGCGGTTGCAACGACGGTGAGCGTGAAGACTGCGGAAGGCTCCGGGACGGTCGCAAGATTATTGATCGTCAACCCCCCGGTTCCAAGAATAATATTCGGATACAGCGCTTCCAACTGCGCAGCCGTGTAGGTGTTCGGAGCGACGGCGACCCCATCAATCGCCAGGGAGTTGATCACCTCGGGCGCATCGGTGCTCGCATAATTCAGATCCAATTGACCATGGAACTCGCCGTTTGAAGTCAGCACCACGTTGGAAAGGTCGTCGACCGAGTTGATCGAATTATCCAACCGCAAGGTGACGTGCGCATTCGCGAGCGCCGTCACGGAGATGTCGCCTGTGCCCAGGACTCCCTGCGGACCGACTTCCAGGGTGCCGCCGGTGACAGACGTGCCCCCATTGTAGGAGCTGTTGAAGGCTAGCAGGATCAACCTTCCCGGGCCGGCCTTGTTCAGCGAGTTCCCCACGCCAGTGCCAGTCCCGCCCGTCACCGGCCCGCTCAGGGTCGTAGTCACATTGACGGTCAAGGTCTTCTTGCTGGATCCGAACAGGCCGAAACTGCTGAGGTTCATGGCGCCCGTCGTGCCCGGCGTTGTGCCGCCGATCGTCGCATTCCCGCCAAGGCTGACCGCCGCGGTGACATTGGTTTCGTTTGCGGCCTGAATGACTCCGGCGTTGAAATTCAGCTGACCCGTGCCGAGCGAAGAATCGGAGGAGAGAGTCAACGTGGGACCGACGGCCCCGGTGCCGCGAGAGGTGGAAAACCCGCCGGCAAACGCGGAGTTGTCGCCCGTCAAGAGAACGGCCCCATCCCCTGAAAAGATGGTGCGGGCCGCCGAGGACGCCACCCCGCCGGAGAGGACCAGCGTGGAACCGCCAGCCACATCGGCCGACGAGAAAGTGGCGCCGCCCGCATTGGCGAAAGTGACCGAGCCATTCTTCACCGACAACGCTCCTGCCGCCACCACGCCGTTGACCGTGAGCGCGCCGCCCGTGGCATCGAGCGAGCCCGAGCCGCTCAAGGTGCGGCCCGCGCCCAGGCTCACCGCCGCGCCCGTGCACAAGGTGCCGCCATTGAGCGCCACCCCGTTGGCGGCGGCGCCGAGGTTTGCGTCGCTGCTCACGCTCAACGTCCCGCCATTGATCGTGGTCGCCCCGGAGTACGTGTTCTGGCCAGCGAGGACCAGCGTGCCGGCTCCGTTCTTGGTGATGCCGGCCGTGCCGGCCAGCACCGCGCCGACCGTGGCGGTTTGACCGGCATTGGTGACTTGCACGAGGCCGCCCGTCAAGGTCAGCGAAGTGCCCGCGGCGCCGTTGATCGTGTAACCGTCGGCATCGAAGGTCATGCCAACGGCGGTGACCGCCCCGGAAAGTGCGACGTTGCCGCCGCCCGCCGTGTTGAAGATTGCCGTGTGATCCGACTGCCAGGGGCCGCCACTCCAGGAAGTGTCACCGGCGGTTCCCGCCGGATTCCACGCGCCGTCGCCTCCTTTCCAGCCGAGGCTGGGTTGATTGAGCGAGGCGTCAAAGGAAAGCGTCGGCCGACTCGAAACGGTGGCGTTGGTCGATCCGGCGAAGGTCGCCGCGGTGGACGAGAGGGTGGGCGTGACGACAAAGCGGAGCAGGCCGCCCGCATTGATCTGGCTCAGGAAATAACTTTGTACGCTGCTTGGCAGCGAGAGGGTGTAAGAGTCCACCTTCCCAGCGTTCGTGTTGCCGGTGGTGGAAAATGCGCCCGTTCCCAAGAGCGTGAGCGGGGCCAACTGGGAGCCGACCCCTTCCGGCGCGGAGCCGGCCTGATAAGTCAGCCCCGTGTTGGCGGGCCTGATATCGGTCGTGGTGTCTTCGGAAAGGTAGAAGTTGAGCGTGCCGGGAGCGGTGAAGCTGCTGTTCGACTCGGTCAGGAACAGGGTGAGATTTGAGACGTCCGTCACGCCGGCGCCGATGTTAAAGGAGCTGGCGTTGAATTCAAGCACGCCGAAGCTGGCGTTGGCGCCATTTCCATCCCCTTCGATGTTAAAGAAATTTGTGCCGCTCGTGCCCGTGCGCGGGCCAGCCGGCCGAACGGTGGACGAATAGTTGGCGGCGCCGCCGTAAGACCAGCCGGTTGTGGCCAGGATCATCGAGGCTGCTGTTCCCAGGAAAATCTTCAGAGCAGCTTTGGAGGCCGCAGCGGCTCGGGGCGCAATGCCCTGCCCGAAATGAACTTCACTCATCAATCTCATAGTAGTTAAGCCATCTTGCTCCCAGTCGCAGCCAGAACCCAACCCGGCTCGTCGTGATTTCCGTCACCGCCCGTAGACGTAAGGCCGGGCATTACCTTTACGGAGCGCGGTCGCAGCCGTCAATGGAAAACCAGCGAACCGTCTCGAATCTACAAAATGCGACACGGCGGGGCGGCTGGACGGTGTTCGCTGGCTTTCGCGTCATCCTCTGTGGTAAAATGTCGCGCGAGACTGCCGCATGAAGAACCCGACCGATCTGGACCCGCCTGAGACGCCCTTCGACGTTTCGTTGCGTCCGCCCGCGTTCAGTGAGTTTGCGGGTCAACGCAAGGTGCGCGAGAAGCTGGAACTGCTGGTCGCGGCCGCCAAGGGGCGCGGCGACGTGCTCGAACACATCCTGCTCAGCGGGCCGCCGGGATTGGGCAAGACCTCGCTCGCTTACATCCTCGCCCAGAGCATGGATGTCACCATCAAAAGCACAAGCGGGCCGGTGATCGAAAAGGCCGGCGACCTCGCGGGATTGCTCACGACCCTCGAGCGCGGCGACATCCTGTTCATCGACGAGATTCACCGCCTTCAGCCGACCATCGAGGAGTACCTTTACCCGGCGATGGAAGATTTCCGGCTGGACATCATCATCGACCAGGGGCCCAGCGCGCGTTCCGTGCGGCTGAACCTGCCAAAGTTTACCCTGATCGGGGCCACCACGCGCTCCGGCATGATCTCGGCGCCATTGCGCTCGCGTTTCGGGATGGATTGCCGGCTGGACTATTATCAACCCGAAGACATCCAGATCGTGGTCTTGCGCAGCGCGGGATTGCTCGGGCTGATGATCGACGACGACGGCGCCCTGGAGATCGCCCGCCGCGCCCGCGGCACGCCGCGCATCGCCAACAACCTCCTGCGCCGCGTGCGCGATTACGCCCAGGTGTACGCCGGCGGCCGCATCACGCCGGACGTTGCCGACGCCGCGCTGCTGATGCACGACATCGATTCCGACGGATTTGACGAGATGGACAAACGCGTGGTCGAGGCGCTCATCCACAAATTTGGCGGCGGCCCGGTGGGTTTAAGTTCGCTGTCGGTGGCGGTGGGCGAAGAGGCCGGGACGTTGGAGGAAGTGCATGAGCCTTATCTCATCATGCAAGGGTACGTAAAGCGCACCCCGCAGGGCCGGGTCGCATTGCCGAAGGCGTACGCGAAGCTGGGCTTGAGAGCGCCCGGCGGCGCGCAGGGTGAGTTGATCTAAGGTTCGGGAGGGCTAGAATCTTTCTTTATCAATGAGCACGCTTTATGAGATTGAAGAGGCGGCGGATTTGCTTTCGGAAGCGGAAAAGGAGTCGTTGATGCGATATCTCGCGATCAGGCTTAGAAAAGAACGCGCCCTCCCTGAGTTGCGCGTTTATCCGGAAGCGGAGATTGCTGCCATGCTCGCCGAGGACGAGATCGCCGGAGAACGATTCCGTTCTTTGCGATGAGGATCTTCCTGGATACCTCCGTTCTCCTTGCAGCCTGCCTCTCTGAAACCGGCGGCTCGCGCGAGTTATTTCACTTTGGGCGAAATCGCGAATGGACGCTTCTAACCTCGCCGTGGGTCCAGCGGGAAATGAAGATCAACCTCGCCGCCAAGCCTCGTAAGGCCATCGATGCGTGGTCTCAGCTGCGCCCGATGCTTACCATTGAAAGCGATGAACTCACCTTTGATTGGCCGATAAATTTCGAGGCCTCCAAAGACAAACCCGTCTTATTTACCGCTTTAGCCTGCGCAGACGTTTTACTGACTCTCGACCGGCGTGACTTCCGTGATCTTCTTGGAACAACGGTTTACGGATTGCGGGTGCTGACACCTGGCGATTTCCTCCAAATCGAGGGCAGAGCCCCACGTTGAAATCCGCTGGCTCAGCGACATCAACCAATGTCAAGTCCAAGAAATACTCTCCTAAACCCGGCGATTGGGACTCGTGACATTCTTGAGGCGAATTGTGACCTTTTGCATCAACCTTTACGCTCGGCGGCCCGTCGCTTCAGGTTTTCCCGCGATTCCTCCCAAGGAATAAAATGAGCTTCTCCCGCCGCCACCCGCCGCTGGCGCTTGCGCAGCACTTCGCCATGCCACGCGGGTGATTGGATATCGTCCGTGTGGTGGGAGAGACTTGCCCAAATGGCTTCCATCGTCTCGTATTTTCTTGCACCGTCATCTGATCCAGCGGGAGGACGATCTGCATGTCGATAGACTAACTCGCCCTCGATTTTAGTTCAACGCCGCAAAAAATTGTGGGCAGGAACAACCCTTTTCCAGCGAAAGCCGATTTGGTTAGCATCATGAAAGTCGGCATCACAGGCGCGAGCGGGTTTATCGGAAAGCATCTGATCGCGGCGTTGCGCGCCGCGAGCCACGAGTGCGTCGCCTTCGCGCGGCGGCCGTCACACCCTGTGCCGGGTTGCGTCGAGACGCGTTCTGCCAAGGATGCGCTGGATGTCAGCGGGCTCGATGCGGTCGTTAATCTTGCCGGCGAGAGCATCATGGGGCGCTGGACTTATGCGAAAAGAAAGCGCGTGATCGAGAGTCGCGTGGGCACGACAAACCGGGTGGTCGAGGCGATGCGGGCGATCGCCAACAACGGCGGCCCGCGCGTGCTCATCAGCGCTTCGGCGACCGGCTTCTACGGCGACCGCGGAGAGGATGCCGTCGACGAAACCTCACCGGCCGGCCCTGGGTTCCTCTCGGACGTGACCCAACAATGGGAGGCCGCGGCCCTCCCGGCCGATTCGAGCGGGATCCGCGTGGCCCGCGTGCGGATCGGGTTTGTGCTGGGTCTCGATGGGGGTGCATTCCCGCCGTTGCGCCGGATCTTTTCGCTCGGGCTCGGGGGGCGTCTCGGCTCGGGGAAGCAGTGGATGAGCCCGGTGCACGTGGATGACGTGACGGCATTGATCGCATGGTTGATCGAGCAACCGCACGCCGCGGGAACGTTCAACGCCGTCTGTCCGAACCCGGTGCGCAACGTGGACTTCACCCGCGAGCTGGGACGCGCGCTCCAGCGGCCAACGGTGTTGGTCACGCCCGCGTGGGCGCTTCGTCTCGTGCTTGGCGAGACGAGTCATCTGGCGCTGGATAGTCAGCGCGTGTTGCCTACGCGGACGCTGGAGGCAGGCTACCGCTTTCGCCATCCGGATCTCGCTTCCATGTTGGACAACCTGATCCAGAAATAATCTCACGCAGAGGCGCAGAGACGCAGAGGAGGGAAGAAATCCCTGCCATTCGCCTTCTCCCCCTTTGCGGCTTTGCGACCTTTGCGCGAGGCCCTTCTATCGCTTCCTCTTGGGCGGAGGCGTCGCAGGACCGCCAGACGAAGAGAGGCCTCGCGCAAAGGTCGCAAAGCCGCAAAGGGAGGGAAAGGATTTGGGTCTTCCTCTGCGTCTCTGCGCCTCTGCGTGAGATTATTTCTGCGGCATAAGGGAGCGGCGTATTTCCCCGATCAGGGTCGGGCCTCCGTAAACGAAGCCCGTGTAGAGCTGCACCAGCGCGGCGCCCGCATCCAGCTTCTCCTGCGCCGACGCGCCATCCGAGACGCCGCCCACCGCGATCACCGGGAGCTTAGTCCGGGCGGTCAAAAACCTAACGATCTCCGTCGACCGCCCCCGCAACGGTTCACCGCTCAATCCCCCCTGCTCCTCCCGATGTGGAGAGCCCTCAACGCCCGCGCGACCCAGCGTCGTATTCGTCGCAATGATCCCGGCCAGACCATGCGCCTGCGCCAGCTCGATGATCTCCTCGATGTGCGCGAACTCCAGGTCCGGCGCGATCTTTACGAGGATCGGCCGCCGCACGGCAAAGCTCGCGTTCTTCGCCTGCACGATCCGAAGCAGATCGTCGAGTTCCGACCGGTTTTGCAACGCGCGCAGGCCCGGCGTATTCGGCGAACTGACGTTCAACGCGAAGTAATCGCCAAATGGATGCAACGTCTCCAGCGACTTCGCGTAATCCGCCGCCGCATCCTCCAGCGACGTCACCTTCGACTTGCCCAGATTGATCCCCACCGGGATCGACGGCCAGCGCCCCGCCGCCCGCGCCCGGCCAAACCGCGCCGCCGCCGCTGCCGCGCCGCCGTTGTTAAATCCCAGCCGGTTGATCAACGCCCGTTGCGCCGGCAAACGAAACAGCCGCGGCCGCGG
Organism: uncultured Chthoniobacterales bacterium; assembly: GCA_964249195.1. GTDB lineage: Bacteria > Verrucomicrobiota > Verrucomicrobiia > Chthoniobacterales > SZAS-18 > CAXUAZ01. Next base: position 9,232 of record CAXUAZ010000065.1, on the reverse strand, counting down.
ATTGCCCGGCTGCGGGTGAGCCGTCAGCGTGCCAGCCTCGATGAACCCAAATCCCAGCGCCTCCCACGCCTGAAGCGCGACCCCATCCTTGTCGAACCCCGCGGCGAGCCCGACCGGGTTCGGGAAGCGTACTCCGAACACGGTCCGCTCGCCGGCGCCGCCCTTGCCCGCCATGCTGCGCAACAACCCCAGCGGCAACCGCAGACGGCCGCACGCCGCCAAGGCGCGCATCGCCGCGTGGTGCGCGGTCTCCGGACCGACGGCAAACAGCGCTGGCCGCAGCGCGCGGCGGTAAAGCGCCGACCAGAGGGAGGTCATCGAAAAACGCGGCTTAAATCAGCGGCCGCGTCTCGGGATTGGAGTTGTCGAGACCGATGAAACGCCGCGCCAGTTGCTGCGCGATGAACAGGGCCAGTCGCGGACTGGAACGAAAAGCGATGTGCGCCTGCGGGATCACGCGGAAGGCGGAGCGTTCCGTGACTCGCACCGTGGCCGTGTGCGCGATCTCCAAAAGCGCCGAGAGATCCCCGAAGATTGAGCCGGGTTGCGAGATCAACGCGAGTTGGACATCGTCCTTGAGCACCTCCACCGCGCCCCACTCGAGGATGTAGACCACGTGATCGGTGTAGCCTTGTTGAAGGAGGACGGCGCCTTCCTCGTAAATGCGCGAATCGCCGATGTGGTCCGGCATGACCAATCGAACAATGTGTGTGCCGCCGGTCATGAACGTCTAATTTCCAGGCAGATAGAAGCTCAAGCGGGGCGCATCGTCCAGAGAATCCTGTGCGGGCGCCGATCTCCTGAGTCGCGATGAGTTACCTATCGGTGCGCCGCGCAGCTCATAAATGAGCGGCCGAGCCGCTGTGGTTTGCCATCGTGCTCGGAGAGCCCGATCCACCTCGCCGCCGGCTACAGCGTGACCACTTTGGCGCTGAGAATGTCCGAGTCGCCGTGCAAACGCTCGAGCGTCGCGGCGTCGGGCGCGCTGTCCAGATTGATCACCGTCAACGCGCGGCCGCCCGCGGCATCGCGGCTCAAGCTCATCGTCGCGATGTTGATGCCCCGCTCGGCCAGCAGGCTCCCCACTTTGCCGACGATGCCCGGCACATCCCGATTCTCCAGCAGCAACAGAACACCTTCGGGCCGCGCTTCCACGTGGCGGCCGTTGAGGGTCACGATGCGCGGCTTGGCGCCGAAGAACGTGCCGGAAACACTCGCCGTTTCCTCCCCGCAACCCACCGTGATCTCCAGCAAATCCGTGAAATCGCCCGGCGCATTCTGCCGGGTCTCGCTCACTTGCAATCCGCGCTCGCGAGCGCGCGCCAACGCGTTCACCGTGTTCACCATCTCGGGGCCCATCGCCGACTCGAGAAAACCGCGCACCACGGCCCGCGTGATCGGGCTGGTATCCGCCTCGTTCACCTTGCCGGAGTAATTGATCGTGATCTTGTCGCAACGCTTGCTGGGCGCGGTCTGGCTCAGCAGCTTGCCCAGCTTGGCGCCAAAATCCAGGTACGGCCCGATCACCGCGAGCGTCTGCGCGTCGAGGCTCGGGACGTTCACCGCATTGCGGATCACCCCTTCGAGCAATGCCGCCCGCACCGCGTGCGCGATCTCGATGCCCACCGACTCCTGCGCCTCCGCCGTGCTCGCGCCCAGATGCGGCGTCAGCACGATCCGCGGGCTGTCCCGCAACGGGAACTCCGCCGGCGGAGGCTCGACCTCAAAAACATCCAGCGCCGCGCCGGCCACGTGCCCGCCGTTGAGCGCTTCGAGCAGTGCCGCTTCGTCGATCAACCCGCCGCGCGCGCAATTGACGATCCGCACGCCCGGTTTGCAAAGCGCCAGGCGCCGCGCATCGAGCATGTGCCGGGTCTCGGCGGTCAGCGGCATGTGCATCGAGATGAAATCGGCGCCGGGCAACACGTCGTCGAGTTGATCGATCAACTCCACTTGGAGTGCCCGTGCGCGGCTCGCCGCCAGGTACGGGTCGTACGCCAGCACCCGCATGCCGAAGGCGATCGCCCGCCGCGCGAGCTCCCCGCCGATGCGGCCCATCCCGAGAATGGCGAGCGTCTTGCCGTACAGCTCGACGCCCTGGAACTTCTTGCGCTCCCACTTGCCTTCGGCCATCGAGCGGTGCGCCTGAGGGATCGTCCGCGCCGTGCTCACGAGCAACGAAAACGCGTGCTCCGCGGTGGAGATCGTGTTGCCGTCGGGCGTGTTCATGACGATCACCCCGCGCGCGGTGGCGGCTTCGACGTCCACATTATCCACGCCGACGCCCGCCCGGCCGACCACGCGCAGGGCGGTCGCCGCTTCGAGCACGCGCTGGTTGACCTTGGTCTCGCTGCGCACGATGAGCGCCGCGCAATCCGGCACAATTTTGAGCAACTCGTCTTCCTTGAGTCCCGTCTGGAAGACGACCTCGAACGCCGGCTCCCGCTGAAGCTCTTCCACGCCACGCGCGGAAACGGGGTCGGCGACCAGGATCTTGAATTTTTGCATGGCAAATGGGGCCGTCAGCTTAAGGGGTTGCCAACGGGGGTGTCAAAGCGGATTCTGGCGGCGCCGTGCCACCCCCGCCGTCGCCTGCCTCGTTCCGCTACGTCCCGCCAACCCCGCCGCGCCGCCGTTTCAAGCCGCTGGTGATCCTCGCCGCCGTGGCAGTCGTGGCCGCGCTCGTGCCGATCACCTTCAAGTATCAGGCCGCGAAGATCCCGCCCATCAGCCAGCGCGCCTGGCGGATGAACGAGCTGCAAAACTACACGGAGCCGCAGGCGATCGAGCGCTTTGGTAAACCGATCGTGCGCCGTGATTTCCAGATGACGGAAGGCACGTTCATCGGCCCGCGGATCGGCCAGAAACAGTTCGTGCCTCTGGACGCTCCGGATTACGCCGCGCGGCTCAAGGCGCCGGGCGCGGTGGTGATGCAATTCCCGCAGTTCACGGTGATCCGCGAGCTGATCTGGCAACTGCCCGACTCCTACCTGACGATCTGGATGTTCCAGCCGCGCGCCGAGATCGATTTCCGGGGCGACTACGCCGACATGCGCCTGCCCAAATCCGCGCCCGGGGTGTGGGTGGCGGTGGATAATTACCGGGTTGGGCTGGATTTGGTGAAAGGCGGAAGGTTCAAGGTTCAAGATTCGAGCAAGCCGCCTGGACCTTGACCGGTGTCGCAAGTGCCCGCGGCGTTGACTTCAGAGCGCTGCCGTAGCATGATATACCCCATGATACGAGGGTACACGGTGGAAGAAGCGGGATCGCGTTTTCCCGAGCTGCTGGCGGAGGCAATCGCCGAGCCAGTGTCCATTACCCGCGACGACCATACGGTTGCTTTCCTGATCACACCGGAGCGGTTAGAAACACTCCTGGAGACGCGTGAGATCCTCGCCAACCCGGCAGCGATGGAGGCGATTGAAGAAGCCAGGGAAGGCCGCGGAAAATTTCATTCCCTGGAAGACTTTGAGCGCTTGTTGGGAGAATGAGGCTGGAAGTCTCCGAACAAGTTCTCACGTTTGCCCGGAACCTAGCCCGGGACTCCCGGCGGGCGTTGCGCCTTGCCTTGCGCGATCTAGCGAAGGATCACGGAGACATCAAAGCCCTGCACGGGGAATTGACGGGCTTTTTCCGGCTGCGGGTGCGCAGCTATCGAATCGTTTTCCGATACATCACCCTTGACGAAGCACGCTGCACTCAATGCGTTTTCGCCGAACGCCGGGCGGCGGTATACGGGCACTTTCAACGCCTGCTGACTGAAGGGCGCCTCGAGCGGTAAGCGTAGGCAATCCGAAAGATCGATGCACCCGGCCGCGTCTATGAACAGTCGCGCAAAAAATGGCTACTCCGAGCGCTCGCGACCTGATTCAATCATGCGCTCTCGACCATGGGTCCCGTTCTTTTAAAGCTGCTGCGGGAGGCAATCATTGGCGGCCACGAAGCTGCGAAGCGTCATTCCCCGCCCCCGGCCGATCAGCCCATAGACGTCAGCTTTTCGCCGTTCACGGCGACCCTGGGGCTCTTTGCGAAATTCACGGCGGCCGAGGACGGCGTCGAGGAGATTTTGGTGGAGCTCGGCCTCGCCTGCGATGAGCGCCGCGAGGCGATGGGGCTGTTCCAGGCAGCCCAGGAAAGCCCGCTGAGTTTCCAGGAAATGGTGAGGTTGTGCCGGGATTTTACCAATGACAACGTCTGGCTCCGGTCGGTCCTGATCTCCCTCTTGTTCCGCCTGGCGCACGCCGACGGCGCGCCCTCCGGGCAAACGACGCTGCGTCTTGAGCAAGCCTGCGCGCTGCTGGGCCGGGACTACCAGGAAGCCCTCCGTTTTTCCGACGAAGAGCGTGCCCAAAGAGCCATCGAGCAGCGTTGGATCGCGACCAAGATGAACGTCGCCTACGGAACCCTGGGCGGCGGCCCGGAGGAATCGCTGGACGCCATCAAAAAGCGTTATCGCCAACTCGCCAAGGAACTCCATCCCGACATCGTGGCCACGCGTGGCGTCGCAGAAGAGGACATTCAATCGAGCCTCGAGAAGTTCCGCGAGGTCCAGGAGGCGTACCAGTTCGTGCTGCTTCAACGAGCAACAAGGTGAAGCGCTGCGGGCCCAAAACGTCTTACGCCGAACCACTATCGTCGATTACGTCCGCTGCTGGCAACGCCACGACCTAGCGTCAGCCGCGGGCTGGATTGCAAATAAACGGAAACGGCCATAGCCGGTCCATCTTACCCACTAAAACCGCGAAGAGGCAATTTAGTTGACTGACCTTCTTAGCTTTCCCGCGTTACTCAGGCAGGCGCTTAATCAGTTCCATCGCAGTCTCCAGGTTCTGCTTTTCTTCGGGAAGGGAACGCTTCATCCGCTCGTGCACAAGAGTTAGCGAGCGCTCCCGGTCGGAGATATAGCGGATGGCATCTGCAGCGATCTCCCGTTGTTCTGGAACCGAGGATGTCTGTATCACATCGAGCAAGGGTTCGATGGAAGGCTGTCCAATAGCAATCAACGCCACCGCACACGGGTAGTTTCCCACGGACGGTAGCATATTCCTTCCTAGTTTGAAGCTTAGAGGAACTTTAAGCAGATTTTTGATCAGCACTGGAACGCTTTCAGTTGACCGGAATTCGCCAAGAGTAATCGCCGCCTGCTCCCTCACAATGTCAGCAGAGGATGAATCGATGAGCGAGATCATTTCTTGCTCAATCCGGTGAAACCGCTCGCGCTCGTTGGCAATAGACTGTGCAACCGCTGGTGGTTCCCCTGCAAAAAGCGCCCTTATCTCACCGGAGTTCTGGTCTCCGCCTTGAGAAGATACGCAAAACCCACAATAAAGGGACAAACTAATGAAGCGACATAAAGTATAACAACGGGCCATCATTAAGACTACGGTTGAAACGGGATATTTGCTGGACTTATGCTATTGCTGCCGTCCGCTGCATCGAGCGACGCCGGCGAGCAGTGACTCGCTTTGCAGCCTTGCCATTGGGCGCCAGGCCATGGGCGGCGAGGAAACGGGCGTTCTCCAGCGACAGCTTCTCGGCCTGCCGCCCGAGCTTGTCGAGTTCACGGCGCTCGCTGGCCGTCAGCGTGCCTTCCGTGTTCTTGTCCATCAACTCGTCCAATCGCGTCTGCGCATCCACTTCGATCCGCCGCAACCGCGCAGATTCCTGACCCGCCATCGACCAGTCGATGAGCTTTCCCGGGTCGCTTAATTTCAACGCTCGACCCACAGCGGCAACCGCCCGCAGATTCACGCTGGACATTGGGGTGTCGCTCGCCAGCCTATAAATGGTCTTTTTGTCGAAGCGTAAGCCGTTCTCCTCCATCCGTCGCAGAAGATCAGCCACCGTCAGTCGCTTTCGAGCGACGACGCTGGAGACCGCCGAACGCACATTAAACCGTTCCGCCATGATGGGAAAGTACCGCCTCGGCGGGAAAATGCAAAACAGAATCTGCGCAGAGAGCCGCGGCATGCTCCTATTGAATCCAACACGTTCTCGTTCGCATTGGCAACCATCGTCTGCAGAGCATTATCAGTGATTAAACACGCCCTAAACGGATATGCCAGAAATGTAAGCTTACGCATAGTTTAACGAACGTCGAAAAAGGTGTACATAAGTCGCACAACCTGATCAATTCGTGTTGCAACTTGATTAGCTCTTTCCACGAGACCGTCTGAATTCTCTTGCTCGATGCCGCCACCGTTGGTATCCAAGAAAGATGAAATCCGAACAAGCTCGGCTTTCGTTAGCGGCTTTCGAGTCTCCTTAGCTAGAAGCTCACTTCGTACTGAGGGGGTGTCAATGTATTTGTAGCCTATAGTGAATCGTACCACACCGCTCAGTCCATGATTGAACTCCCGAAACAATGCGTCAGCCTCATAACGCAGCTTGTGCGTCCACAGGTTACCGATCATAACCAATTCTGACCAAGCCACCGAAAGTTTTTCAAAAGCCCGGTTACTCATTGGATCTAAAATGTAGCTCTTCAGAAAGTGGTGTGCGCGAATCAAGATTTCCATCCCAGGTGAGAAGTGAACTTCACGAGAACTAACACCAATTGGGCGGGCCTCCGGGTAATCGAAGATTCCAATGCGATAGCCCAGCCCAATCTGATTAGCTCTTTCAAGTATCGACAAAGGTTCCAAATACTCCATTTTCTCCGACTCAATTTTGAAACCACGTACAATACCATCTTGAAATTCCACTTCTACAACGACTGGTTCCCGCCTGTTTGAACGTCTAGTTGGTTCCTCCGCTACACAATGCTCCTCAACATTAAATATATATCCTGGATCTGATAATTGCGCCTCCTCAGCCTCAAGGCTAAAAATATTATCATCTTGCGAATACGCAGCCCTGCCGGAATCGCTTTCACAGTGTACATCCATCATCTCCAAATACCACTGAGCGACCTGTCGAGAAACGGGTGTGTCCAGATTGGGGGTTAACACATCAACCGGTCCACCAAAAGAATTGCAAAAGCTCTCAAACAAGAAGTGAAAGCGATAGGGATTATTTTGATATCCATTCGATCCATGCATGACAAGTGCATGTGGGAAAGGAATCAAGTATATAACGATAGCTCTAACGATTGCCACCCTTGACAATGAGCTCGCAGGATGGTGGCCTCGAAAAAGCTGAGCCTCAGCGAGAAGGGCTAACAGAAAGGGGTCGGTCAGATAGTCTTTGCCGTCTAATATCTCAACAGGAATCTGCAATGCTTTCGAACGCGATTTGATCATTCCAAGTTTACCATCGTCACGATCGAAAATGCTCCCCACGTCTACCGTGAGGGCGACGATTTCCGCTCCGATGATATACCTAAAGAAATGAGCCAAAAAAGAGGTGTCCAGACCTCCGGAAAAAAGTAAGAAGATCTTCTGATTCTCGGTCGCAGAATAGCAGTCGAACAACCTCTTCAGTTCGAAAAGATGCGACGACGGTACCGAATCGACTGAGCATCCATTTTGCAATGCGTTCTTCAGACGCGGCCCAAAACTGTGGTTCATTTGGACGGAATGGCTTGTATCGGGATTTCGCCAGTGTGCAGCCGTTACCATACGCACGCCTCCGGTGCTATTGCAAGCAAGCGCCTTGATAAACGCAAGAATCCAGAGGCAGGTCTTGTCCACACCTCAGAACGTACTGAAAAAATTTCTTGACTGAGTGTACCATCTTAAATCACGATGTCAGACATCTGTCAACGGCGAAATTCGTCTGGTCTGGTTTGGCTGGAAGTCCCGCCGATCCAAATCGTCCCGGTGGGGTACCAAGCGGTTAATTTCTGCAATGAATAAAGCATTGAGACAAATAATAGCAAGATATTGGGTTTTCTTGCTGCTGCTTGTAACGGCAGAAGGAGGTGCCAATTACGCTTTACATTATGTTTTGGAGCGCTTGGATGTTTCGATTTACAGTTTGAGATACTGGGTCGCCATCTTTCTGGGAAGTGCATGGATTCTGCATTACGTTAAACTTCTTGAAGAACGTTATGGAGGTGAGGCTAAGTATCAAAGGATAGTTGGCCTGCTTCGTCAGGCCAGAGAGCAAGAGCTGAATTGGGGTGATTTACTGCCCGCGTTCAATTTGATGCTTCGTTATGGAAGTGATAGGAGTATAGCTTGGTCTTCCATAGAGGAATGCCTCTTGCGACTTTTTGAGAGGCACAGCCAATTTCCCGCTGACCTTATTCATAAGCTTCCTAATAACTTATCTGCCAACGACGCTCAGCAAGTTTGCAAGTGGTTTGCGCTCATTTCGAAGCTTGGCTTGAGCCCGACTTTAATAGAAAATATTGAGCAAATATTGAGGGACTTGATGATCCCGAAGCAGGTGGAGGGGATATTCGGCAGCGCTCTCCGAGAACTTGCAGAAAAGATGGCGCTTTTAGCCGAAGAAAGGCCAATTCCGAAAGTGGATCGAAGCACGCAGTATAGTTACGCTGGCGGTGTTGCAACCTATTACAAAGAGAAGACTGAGGCCGTCAATATCTTTACGGTCTTTGCGACATCGCTTGATACTCCCTCAGTCTTCTGGGGTAATCACCAGAGGTATTTCGAGCAGCAGGCTCCGTTACCAAATTTCGATGAGCCGCGTTTTTTAACATTTGCTGATGATGAGCGGAATAATTTGGAGAGGATTGATCGGTTGCTCACGAAGGGCGAGCCGGTTACTCCCTATCGGAACAAAAATGTTCCGCCTGCAAAATCTAGAATTGTATTAATTACGCAAGAGACATTGACTCACGAGTTTACAAAACCGCCCTTTTGGGACTTTGTAAAGTGGCACATCCAACATCATTTTGGCCTTAAGTTTTTAATTCTTAATCACTACGAGCCGAATTGGTACCAAGACAGTTTGTCAAAGTCTACCGGCGAGACCAAGGCCGCCACGATAGATGATTTTATAGTTTACGGGGAAGAATGCGTGTATGGCAGGGTAGACCCCATCAAGGATACGGAAGGCGAGGTCATGTTGGGTTTTCGGTATAAGCCTCCGATGCATGCGGGTAAATCGGTTATGGCAAAGTATAAGTCCTTCTTTGAAAGCTTGTGGCTTTATGAAGAACATAGTCTTACGTTAAGCGAGCTTTGGTATGAGATAAAAGGCGTTGTTGAGAGTCCGCTGTCAAGACAAAGGCTTGATGAGGTACTTGTGGAATATAGGAGGGATCTTCGCCTAAGGAAACGCTGATTAATAAACGATGGGCAGCGGGTTTTCGCGCAACGGCGTT